>DASZGO010000054.1:0-13952 GCA_035938755.1 Solirubrobacteraceae bacterium
GCCCCACAAACTCCGCCCCATACGGATACGGAGGACGCACCGCAGCCACCACCGTCTTCCCAGTCAGGATCACCATATTCCCGACCTCTTCCAACAGGCCCTTAACCGGCAAAAACGTCCGCTCAGCAAAGGTACTAATCAAGTGGGCTGCTTCCTCCCGTAGTCCGGCCGGCCGCAGGCGCGGCCTAGCTCGTACAGACTAATCCACTACGGCCCAAAAAGACAACCCGGAACCGTCCGTTAACCGTCCTGGATGTACCGGAGAAGCGGCGGATTTCTCGTCCGCGCATGGTATGTTGCGCACCGCCGCCCGGCGGGTTTCAAATGAACCGGAACGACAGGACAGCCGCAGGGCGCCCACACATGAGGAGATGCGCAGGGAGGAACTTCGCGATGGTGGCCGTTACCGCGGCAGCGGTGACGCTTTCGGCGTGCGGTAGCGGCGCCCGTCAGGACGTCAAGGCGCCGAGCGGGAATTTTCCGGTGAGCACGCAGGCCAGCTTCCCCACGAAGCAGCGGCTGGCCCAGAACACGCGTCTGACGATCGTGGTCCACAACACAGGCAGTAAGCCGATCCCCAACGTGGCGGTAACGATCTGCAACGGCACCTGCGCCTATCCGGCGCCAGTCGGCGAGGGCACCAGCGTCGAGGCGTTCGCCCACTACCTGAACATGCCGGGCCTGGCCTACCACTCGCGGCCGGTGTGGGTCATCAATCACCCGCCAGGCGCCTGCCCACCCAAGTTCCCCGCCACCGGCCAGGGCTATAGCTGCGCCAATGGCGGCCCAGGGTCCTTCTTCACCGTCGACGCCAACACCTGGGCGGGCGGCCCGGTCCAGCCCGGCGGCAAACGAGAGTTCACCTGGGACGTCACAGCCGTGGTGCCCGGCACGTTCACCGTCGCCTGGCGAGTGGCCGCCGGCATCTACGGCAAAGCCAAGGCGGTCCTGTCCGACGGCTCCATGCCGCACGGCGCGTTCAAGGTGACCATCGCCCGCCCGCCGGCCCAGTCCCACGTAAACGACAACGGGCGGATCGTTCCGGGAGCTTGACCCGGCGGGGCGCGGGGCGGCGCGGTCGCGTGGACGATTTTCCTGAAATGTCAAGGACTTTTGACATCTCGCCACCTTCAGCGTCTCGCCCCCGGGGCGCGTGGTCGATTTGCACCCGGACCCTAGCGATCAAAATCCTCCAACCGATCGCCGCGTCCGCAGCCGTGGGATGAAACGGCGCGCATGGCGGAAGCGCCGCGATCGGATTTCGCGGCCCCCGCCCGCGCTCGCAACTTTCCCTGCACCGGCTGCGCAACTTGTGGGGCCCAGCCGGTGTCTTAGCTACGGTGAGCGTCGTGAAGGCGAGCGCTGGCGCGGAACGGAGGCCGGGGAACAACAGACTGCCGCGATACGCGGCGGTATGGCTGGTCTTGCTGGCTCTCCTGTGCCCTGCTGCGGCCTGGGCCGCGTCCGGCGGGGGCGGGATCACCGGCTCGGGTAAGCCCAAGCCCAAGCCTCGGCCTCACCCGGCCGCGGCCAAAGCGCTGGCCGGCCGGGGCATGTGGATCTGGTACGTGTCCCAGTCCTCCGGCGGCAGCCTGAGCTCGATCGTGGCCAACGCCCATCGCTACGGACTGGGCACCGTGATGATCAAGAGCGGGGATGGCACCGGAACCTGGTCGCAATTCAGCCGCTCGCTGGTGTCCTCTCTGCACGCCCAGGGGCTCAGCGTGTGCGGCTGGCAATACGTCTACGGCACGCATCCGACCTCCGAGGCCAGTGTCGGAGCTGCGGCGGCAAGCAACGGCGCCGACTGCCTGCTGATCGACGCCGAGAGCGAGTACGAAGGCAAGTACGTGCAGGCCCAGCAGTACATAAAGAAGCTCCGTCAGCTGGTCGGCCCCAGCTTCCCGGTCGCCCTGGCCAGCTTCCCGTACGTCGACTACCACCCCGGCCTCCCCTACTCGGTGTTCATGGGGCCGGGCGGGGCGCAGTACAACGCTCCGCAGATGTACTGGAAAGACATTCAGACCTCGGTGGACTCGGTCTACTCGCACACGTTCGAGTTCAACCTGCCCTACCAGCGGCCGATCGAGCCGCTGGGGCAGGTGGCGGGTCATCCTCCGGCGGGGCAGATTGAGCGCTTCCGCCAGCTCTCGCGGGTGTATGGCGCGGCCAACGTCAGCTGGTGGGACTGGCAGGAGGCTTCGACCGGCGACTGGCAGGCCCTCAGCCGTCCCATCGGCTCGCTCAGCAACTATCGCCCCAGCAGCTCGTGGCCTACCCTCAGCACGTCCTCGCAGGGCGGTCTGGCGAGCGGAGACCTGGTGGTGTGGGCCCAGGAGCACCTGTACAAGGCCGGGTACCACGTCTCGATCGACGGCGGGTTCGGTGGGCGGACCAAGAGCGCCGTGCAGCAGTTCCAGGGCGCCCACGGGCTGCGGGCGACGGGGATCGTTGATACCGCCACCTGGCAGGCTCTGCTGCGCTACCCGGCGGCCAACGTGACCTGGACGTCCAAGGGAGCCGTCGCCTCCCGGGCCGGACTGACGCTGCCCTCGCCCCGCTCGGCTAAGGAACGCGCCCGGGCTTACGAGACCCCGCCGCACCTCGGGCGCGGCTGACTCGCGCCACTAGCCCTCGAGCACCGCCCGGTCGTCGATTCTCATCGGCTCCGCGGCCTGCAGATGGACCGCCCCGCGGACCACCACCCCGGCGCCGAACGTCACGTCGCCCTCTACCTCCAGCCGCTCGGCCTGGCGTAACGACGGCGGGCCCTGAGGGAACCGCCGCTCGAACTGTTCGAGCACGCGGTACACCCGCTTGTCCAGCTCCACGAACGGGAGCTTTCCGTCGCGTTCGGGCACCGGCTGCACCACCATCTGGTCGGTCAGCGTGTACACGTCCGAGCGCAGGACGAGCAGATCGTTGGTCGTCTTCACCGGCACGAAGCGTGAACGGGGGACGCATAGCAGCTGCGCGCCCGGGAAGCTCCCAATCGCCGCGCCCATCGCACTCTCCAGCTGGATCACCGGTGTGGACGCGGGGTCACGCGGATCGACGGTCTTGCGGTTGACGATCAGCGGAAGGTCCATCACACCGTCCGATGCGCTCAACACCTCGGACAAAACCCGCAGGTCCAGCCACAGACTGTTGGTGTTGTAGTAGCGCCAGCGCCGGTAGTCGCGGAAGGACGCCTCGTCCTCGGGGGCGGTCTGTGCCACCTCGCGCAGGATCAGCTGCCCGTCGCTGCGCCGGCGCGCCAGGTGACCGCCCTTGCGCTCTGACTCCGTGCCCTCGACCACCTCCATCAGGAACGGGATCCGCTCCCGTTGAACGTGCGCCGCGATGTCTGGCTGCACCCAGGAACCCAGGTTGTCGATGTTGGAGATCATCGCGTAGCGAAAACCCTCCTCCAGCAGCCGATCCAGGATCCCCGAGCGCTGCAGAGCCGCGTACACGTCGCCGTGACCAGGTGGCGCCCACTCCAGAGCCTCGTCCGGGGGCCACGACGCCGGGGCGAGCGTCTCGGCGTCGAGCTTGGGGACGATGCTCTGCATGAACGTGATCGGCAGCCCCACGTCGAGCTCCGGGTGGCGAGCCAGCGCCTGCTCGGTATCGGCCCGCGTGGCCTGGCTGTTCATCAGCAGCAGCGGCAGCCGGATCCCGTAGTTGCGCCGCAGATTGAGCGTCTGCCCCACGATGATGTCCAGGAAGGTCTTGCCCTCCTTGGCCTGGACCAGCGACTTGGGGTGGCGCAAGCCCATGGTGGTGGCCAGGCCGCCGTTCAGCTTGATCATCACCACGTCACGCAGGGCCTCGGCGGGATCGGCCTGGGGCAGCTCACCGAGAGTGGGCACGTCCTGGGCCGCCTCCAGGTCCTGGCTGCGGATGAACGCGGACTCGCCGGCCACCAGACGCTCGTAGCCCCGAGCGAAGGCCCGGATCGCCGCCTCCGGCTGACCGGCCGCTCGCATCTTCTCCTCCGCCTGCCGCATACCGTCGGAGCTCATGAGCCCCATTTTGCCGCGTCGGGCGTGAGAGGATGCATCCGTGGAGCAACGCAGGGTCGAGCGCCTCGGCCGTGAGGTCAGCGTGATCGGTCTTGGCACCTGGCAATTAGGTGCCGAGTGGGGGGACGTGAGTGAGCAGGCCGCCCGGACGGTGCTAACGGCTGCGGTCGACCACGGCGTCACGTTCTTCGATACCGCCGATGTGTACGGCGACGGACGCAGCGAGCGGTTCTGCGGCGAGCTGGGGCGTGGCCATCCCGAGGTGCTGATCGCGACCAAGATGGGCCGTCGCGTGGAGCAGCGTCCGGAGAACTACAACCGGGAGAACTTCCTGGCCTGGAACGATCGCTCTCGCCAGAACCTGGGGGTGGAGGAGATCGACCTGGTGCAGCTGCACTCGCCGCCCGATCCCGTCTACGACGACGACGCGGTGTTCGACGCGCTCGACGAGCTCGTCCAGGCGCGTCGCATGCGGGCCTACGGCGTGTCGGTGGAGACCTCAGACCAGGCACTCCGAGCGATCGCCCGTCCTCGCGTGGCCACCGTCCAGATCATCCTCAACTGCTTCCGGCTGAAGCCGCTCGAGCAGGTGCTGCCCGCCGCCATGGAGGCCGGCGTGGGCATCATCGCCCGCGTGCCGCTGGCCTCCGGGCTGCTTTCGGGTCGGTACGACGAGCACACCACGTTCGCCCCGGACGACCACCGCACGTTCAACCGCCATGGCGAGGCGTTCGACGTGGGCGAGACATTCGCCGGCGTGCCGTTCGAGGTCGGCGTCCACGCGGCCCGGGAACTTAAGCGATTGGTCGATCCGGGCCTGACCCTGTCCGAGTTCGCGCTGCGCTGGGTGCTCGACCAGCCGGGCGTGAGCACCGTGATCCCGGGCGCTCGGAACCCCGAGCAGGTGGCCCAGAACGTGGCCGCAGCCTCACTCCCACCGCTGCGTCCCGAGCAGCTGGAGGGAGTCCAGGACACGTACGACCGTCTGATCCGCCCGCACGTGCACGCGCGCTGGTAGGTGACTCAGCCGGAGCTGCCGGATCCCTCGGGCGCCGGGCCGCCGCCGGGCGTGGGGCCGCCGCCGGGCGCCGGCCCGTCGCCACCGGGCGCCTGCTGGGCGGCGGCAGCCTGCGTCTCCAGCCGAGCTCGCCGGTAAGCCTCGACCACGATCTCGTTGAGCTCGTCCACCGAGGTCTCGGAGGTCGGCTTGTCCAGCGCGATCTCACCCTCCTGGATCAGGTTCACGCGGTCACCGACCTGGAACACCTCGATGTAGTTGTGGAGGATCATGATGATCGACACCTCGCCTGACTCCTTGAGCCGCTGGATCAGGTCGAGGATCAGCGCTCCCTCCTTGGCCCCCATGGCCGCCAGCGGCTCGTCCAGCAGCAGGATGTCCGCCTGGCTGGAGATCGTTCGGGCGACTGCGATGGCCTGGCGCTGGCCGCCAGACAATCGCGCCACCGGCACGTTGAGCCGGGGGATGTTGATGCCGATCTGGTCCAGCGCCTGGCGTGCCTCCCGTCGCATCTGCGCGTTGCGCAGCAATGGGATCGGCGTGAGCACGGGCTCCCGGTGCAGGAACATGTTGTGGTAGACCGACAGCTGGTCGACTAGGGCGAGATCCTGGTAGACGGTGTCGATGCCGTGGGCGCGGGCATCCTCGACGCTCTTGGGCTGGTAGGTCTCCCCGTTGAGCCACATCGTGCCCGAGTCCTGTTTGTGGAACCCGCACAGGATCTTGATCAGGGTCGACTTGCCGGCGCCGTTGTCGCCCAGCAGCCCCAGCACCTCGCCCTTGCGCAGGTGCAGGTTGATGTCCCGCAACGCCGTGATCGGGCCGAACCGCTTGGAGATGTGCTCCACCCGCAGCACATCGTCGTCGGCGGTGCTGGGACCGACCACGTTGACGTCGGTGACGGGGTCAGCCATGGCCCGACCCCAGGCGCACGCGCCCGATGAACGTGTTGGCGGTCATGGCGATAAGCAAGGCGAGACCCAGATACAGGTCACGGTAGTTCGCGCTCACGCCCTTGAGGTTCAGACCCTCCTGCAGGATCCCCAGGAACACGGCGCCGATGAGGGCGCCGACGACGGTTCCGGCGCCCCCCTGAAGCAGCGTCCCGCCGGCCACCGCCGCCGCGATGGACAACAGCAGGAAGTCATTGGATGCGCCCGGGTCCGGCGTGGCGGTCTTCGCCCGAACCGCCTCGAGGATTCCGGCGAACCCGGCTAGCAGGGCGCACACGGCGAAGTTGCGGATCAGATTCCACTTCACGTTGATGCCGGCCTCGCTCGCCCCGTGGCGGTTGCCGCCCACGGCGATCGTATACAGACCCCACCTGCTGAAGCTCAGCGCGATCTGCAGCACGAGCACGATTCCCAGCGCCCAGAACAGCTCGGAGTAGGTCCCGCCGCCGAACACGCTGGCAAACGTGCCGGTGCTTCCGGTCACGGAAGTGCCGGGAAACGGTGAGACCTGGGTGGCGTGGGAAATAATCAGGCTCAACCCGTCGAGCACGAACAACATCCCCAGCGTGGCCACGAACGACGCGAGTCCGATATACGCGACGAAGAAGCCGTTGATCAGACCTATGGCGGTCGCCACCACCAGCGCCAGAATCAGCGCCGGAACCAGGGGAAGGCCCAGGTCGGTGAACTTGAAGAACACGAACGGCGTGAACAGCCAGGTCGCACCGATCGACAGGTCGATCTCCCCGTTGATCATGACGAACACTTCGCCCGCGGCCAGGATCGCATAGGGCGCGAAGTACGGCAGCAGCGACTTCAGGCTGTCGCCGTGGAAGAACGCCGAGGTGCTCGTGCCGAAATAGATCAGCGCGATCACGGTGACCACGATGATGCTGCCCTCGCGCAGCGTCAGAAGGCGCCGCCCCGCGTCCAAGAGGGGGTTCCCTGGACGCTGGGGCGGCGCCGGCTCGGGCGGCTGAGCCGCCGGAGCCGGGCTATCGGATGCGACCGCCATTCGGCTGACCGAGACCTACGCCTTCGTCACGCCCACTCCGCTGCTCGTCCCCTCGTACCGGCTCTTGGTGGTGTTGTAGGGCACGATCGTGGTCTTATCCAGGAACTTCAGGCCGGTGTCCACATCGGCCATCCCGGTCAGCTTCTGGGTGACGTTGTACATGTACATCTCCAGAATGGGGAAGAAGCCCTGGAGGTAGGGCTGCTGGTCGATCGTGAACTGGATCACGCCCGCGGCCAACAGCTGCTCGGTGATGGGGGTTAGGTCGTAGCCGCCGCCCTTGATGCCCTTGGCCGGCAGGCCGTGCTTCTGGAGCGCCTGCGCAGTGGCGGCGGTGCTCCCGCCATCCACGGCGAAAAAGCCCTTGTAGCTGGGGTGGCCGGACACGTACGAGTCAATCGTGGTCAGCTCCTGGGACTGAGCCGCGCCGGTGGCCACCACGTGCGGGGTGATTGACGGGTGGCTCTTAAGCGTGGCCTGGGCGCCGGCGATCCGCGGCTGCAGGTTGAGCGCCCCGGGCGTGGCGATGAACAGCCCGACATCTCCCGACGGCACCAGCGCGGCGATGTGCTGTCCCATCTGCTGGCCGGACTTGAACAGGTCCTGTCCGATGTAGGCCAGCCGCGCGTTGCCGGCCGCGTCGGCGTTGTAGGCCACTACCGGGATGCCGGCGGCCAGCGCCTTAGTGGTCGGGCCGTTGAACGCGCTGGGGTCGATCAGCGATATCGCAATACCGTTGGCCCCGCCGGCGACGCCGGTGTTGAACGCGTTGACCATCTCGGACACGCTGCTGGTCTGCGAGCCCGTCCACTGGTACGAACACCCCAGCAGCTTGCACGCGTCGGCGGCGCCGTTCTGGGTGGGTGTGAAGAACGTGTTGGTCGTGACGTGATTGACGAACGTGAACTTGAGGCTCTGGTTTGAGCCGAAGATGCCTGATGCGGCGCTGCCGCCGGCGGCGGCGCTGTTGCTGCTGCTCCCGCCGCACGCCTCCAGCGCCAGCGCGGCGATCCCTGCGGCCCCTCCGGTGAGCGCGGTGCGCCGGGTGAACTGCCGCCAGCGCTTGTACGGAGTCTCGTCCTGCTTGCGCTCATCCCACTCGAGCCGTTCGATGGCGTCGCCCAAATACTCCTCGGACATAGCTGCTCCTCTCCTCGGTGGTCCCCCTTCACACTTTCACTTTCTCCCCCGCGGCGCAAGTTGTTGATCGGTTAAGGCGTGTGGACAATGTGTGCGCCGTGACTCGGGTCGACCTGGATCGCGCCCTCGGGTGCCCGCGCACCCGCCGCCAGCAGCCCCAGAACGTGGCCGCCAAAGCCACCGCCGACAATCCTGGCCCCCAGCGCCCCGGCCCGCTTGAGCCGCCCCACCGCCGCCTCGACCGCGGGCGTCGATACCTCGTAGTCATCGCGCAGGCTGGCGTGCTCGGCATCGAGCAGCCGGCCCACCTCGGCCAGGTCGTCGTCCCGCAGCGCGACCACGGCCGCCTCGACCCGAGCGTTCGAGGTCAGCACATGGCGGGCCCGGCGATCCAGCGGTTCGGGAAGCTCGGCCGCCCGGATGAGGGGAACGTCCCGGAGCGCGCTCACGCCGAGCAGACGGCAGGCCTCGGCACATTCCGCGCGCCGCCGGTTGTACCCGGAGGCGACGTTGGCGTGGCGCTGCCCGGAGTCCAGCGTGACCAGCTGGTGGTGGCCCAACTGCAGGCCGATCGGCTCGATCTCCAGCGAGCGGAAGTCGATCCGCAGCGCGTGACCGGCCTGGCCGTAGAGCGAGGCCAGCTGGTCCAGCAGCCCGCTCTGGGTGCCTACCCAGTGGTTCTCGATCCGCGAGCACAGCCGGGCCAGCTCGGTCCGGTCGAGCTCCGATTCCCCGCTCAGCGCGATCAGCGCAGTGGTCAGCGCCACCTCCAGCGCGGCCGACGAGGACAGGCCGGCTCCGGGCGGCACGGTCCCGCTGATCTCCAGACGCGCGCCGCTCACCGGTACCCCGGCCTGCAAGAGCTCGGCCACGGCCCCGCGCACGAACGCCCGCCAGCCGCGCGCGCGCCGCACCCGGTCGACCCCGAAGCGGTCGCGTGAGCCCCGGTCGCGGGCCCAGGCCTCGATCCGCCGCTCGGGGAGTGCCAGCGCCCGGACAGCCACCCCCTGCCGGATGGCGAATGGCAGGGCGAGCCCGCCGTTGTAGTCGGTGTGCTCGCCGATCAGGTTGACCCTTCCCGGCGCAAACGCGGTGACCTCGTGGGGCACGACCGGTAGTGTCGCGGCCGTGGCCAGTCCGAGTGGCGATCCTCTGGACGGGAAGGCAGCGCTGGTCACCGGCGCGGCCAGCGGCATCGGACGGGCGATCGCCGCCCGCCTGGAGCAAGCCGGAGCCAACGTGCTGTCGGTGGACCTGGACCCCGATCCGGCCGGCCCCGGCGTCCCCCACCAGGCCGACCTGACCCACCCCGCCGACAACGCGGACGCTGTGGCCGCCGCGCTAGAGCAGTTCGAGCGCCTGGATGTCGTGGTGCCCAACGCAGGGGTGCAGCACGTGGCCCCGATCGAGGAGTTCCCGGTGGAGCGGTTTCAGCACATCGTTGCCCTGCTGCTGACCAGCCCGTTCCTGTTGGCCCGGGACAGCTGGCCCGCCCTCAGAGCTGCGGGCGCCGGCCGGTTCATCGTCATAGCCTCGGCCCACGCGCTGGCTGCTTCGCCGTTCAAGGCGGCCTACGTGGCGGCCAAACACGGGGTGCTGGGGCTGGTCAAGACCCTGGCCCTGGAGGGTGCCGACACCGGCATCACCGCCACCGCGGTGTGTCCCGGCTACGTGCGGACGCCGCTGGTCGAGGCGCAGATCGCCGACCAGGCCAGAGCCCACGGGCTGCCCCCGGAGCGGGTCCTGGAGGAGGTGATCCTGGCCCCTCACGCGGTCAAGCAGCTGATCGAGCCCGCTGAGGTGGCCGATGTGGTGGCGTTCCTGGCCGGACCCAGCGGACGGTCGTTCACCGGGGTTCCGGTGACCATGGACTACGGCTGGACGGCGCGGTAAGGCCGAAGGCCGGTTAAGCGGGGCTGGATGCCCCGCGGAGGATCTCCACCGGCTCGATGCCCTCGGTCTCAGGCAGCTCGAAACCGAAGATCTGGGCGTAGAAGCTGAGCTCGGAGTCCAGCGCCCGGCGGATGTTGGCCGCGCGGCGGAACCCGTGCTGCTCACCCGGGAACTCCACGTAGGCCACCGGAACTTGCTTGCGCTGGAGCGCCTCGACGATCATCGTGGCCTGGTTGGGCGGCACCACCTCGTCCTCCAATCCCTGCAGCACGATCAGCGGGCGGGAGAACTCGGCCACGTGCTCGATCGGCGAGCGCGCGCGGTATACGTCCCGCGCCTCGGGGTACGGCCCGATCAACGAGTCGAGGTAGCGACTCTCGAACTTGTGGGTCTCGGTGGCCAGCGCCTCCAGATCGGCCACGCCGAAGTAGTCGGCCCCGGCCGCGAACGGCGTGTCGGGACGGGCTAGCGCGGCCAGCGTGGTGAACCCGCCCGCTGACCCGCCGCGAATGGCCAGGCGCGCGCCGTCCACCAGCCCCTGGCTGGCCAGCCAGCCAGCCGCGCTCAGGCAGTCCTCGACGTCCACCACCCCCCAGGCGCCGCGCAGCAGCTCCCGGTAGGCGCGGCCGAACCCGGTCGATCCGCCGTAGTTGACGTCCACCACGGCGAACCCCCGGCTGGTCCAGTACTGCAGACCCAGATCGAGCTCTGGCCGGGCGCACGACGTGGGGCCGCCGTGGATGGCCACCAGCAGCGGCGGCCGCGCCTCCGGCGGCGCCTGACCGGCCGGATTCTGGGGCCGGTAGAACAGAGCGTGGGCCGTCCGGCCGCCGGCCGAGGGAAACTGGATCGGCTCAGGCCGGGACAGGAGCGCCACGTCGACCCCCAGGTCGCCGAGATCCCGCGGAGCCCGAATCGTCTCGATCCCGGTGACCTCCGCGCCGGGTCCCAGGTGGACCCGGCACACCGACTTCTCGGCTACGGGCGTTGCGGCCACCAGCGCCACCGAATCGGGTCCGGCGGCCCGGATCGAGCGCACCACGGTGAACGGGAGCTCGAGTTCGATCACAACGCCGTCGGGCAGCCGGACGGCCAGCCGGTCGAAGCCATCTCGCCACCGGGCGAATAGCACCCGGCCGTCCTCTAGGACCGCGCAGCGGGAGCCCCCGAACACCCATTGCGGCTCGCCGATGTCGGCATCGATCTCCACCAGCGGGCGCACGCTCCCGTCGTCCGGGTGGACTCGGTAGAGGTTCCACCAGCCGCGCGAGTCGCTGATGAAGGCCAGCGAGCCATCGCCTAGCCAGGCCGGCTCGGAGATCGACTCCTCCGGGCCGCCGGCCAGGACCCGGTCCGCGCCGGTCCGCAGGTCCCTGACCACCAGCCGGGTGCCGTCCCAGGGCATGTTCGGGTGGTCCCACTCCACCCAGGCCAGCCGCCGGCCGTCCGGGCTGATCCGGGGAGCCGCGACGAAGTCGGGCCCGGCCACGAGCACGTCTGGGGCCGATGGTTCGTGGGCGGCCAGGCGCACCAGCTCGTTGCGCACGTCGGCCGCCCCACTCCCGCCGGCCGGATGGTGCTCGCGTACGCACACCATCCAGGTTCCGTCGGGCGACACCGAGCCATCGGCGTAGCGATCGCCGCGGGGCGCCTCGGGCTCAGGGGTCAGCGGCTGAACCTCTCCGGTCTGCGGATCGCGGCGATACAGCCGCTGATCGGCCCACGAGCAGAACCACACCACCCCGCGATCGGCCCACCAGGCGCCCCCGCCGTACTCGTGCGCGGCCGTGCGAGCGTTCTGTCCCTCCGGCAGCAGGTCCAGGACGCGTCCGTCGCCGGACCGCCGGACCAGCGCGATGCGGCCGCCCTCGGCCGGCCGGCTCTCGGCCCACATGAGGTCCGGGCCGTCCACCCGCAGCTCGGACAGGCCGATGGCTTCGGCCACCACGACGTCCGAGGTGATCGGGGTGGGCCAGGATCCGTAGTGCAGCTGGCTCACGTGTACCGGTGGCCCACCGCGGCCATGACTCGCTGGAACCGGGCGTACGAAGCGGTCAGCTCCGGCGACTGCCAGGTCTTCTGGGCCAGCACCATCAGCGGCGGGTCCAGGCCGGTGCGCAGCCCGGCCAGGCTCAGCTCGCGGTCGTCCCAGGCGTTGATGGTGGAGCCGAGGTTCCGGGGCTCGGTGGACGAGACGACGTAGCACGGCTCGAAGAACTGGTCGTTCTCGGTCGGGCTACAGAACTGGTTGACCTCCCAGGTCTCGTACGTCTTGGCCATGCTCGGCTTGCCCTGGATCGGGCCCAGATCCTCCGTGTAGTAGGTGGGAAACCAGCCGTCGTTGAGGATGGCATGGCCTGCGTCCAGCAGCTGCTGCGGCGTGGGCGGGCGGGGCTCTGACAGGGGCGAGAAGTCGATCCACCAGCTGGCCTGGATGTCCGGCGCGGCGCTGACCGCGGTCCCACCGCCCAGCTCGTCGTGCCAGGCCCACAGTTTCCGGTGGTGGGCTCGGACGATCCCGTCCACCCAGTTGAAGAACCCCAGGATGGCGTCCTTGGTGGTAGCGCTCGGCCCGTAGTGCTGCTGGGCGTAGAGCTGGAGCTGGGGATACGCGGCCTCCTCGGCCGGGGTCAGGTACTCATCGCCGCCCACATCCCAGTACGGACCCCGGAACAGGGGCAGGTACTCGTCGAGCAGCTGCTTGACCACGGCCAGCGCGGCTGGGTTGGAGATGTCGAGCTTGCGGCTGTCTGGGCTCTGAGGCGGGCTGAGCGCTCCCGCTGCCTTGAGCTCCAGCTCCGGATGGGCGGCCAGCAGCGCGCCGACGTGGGCCGGCATGTCGATCTCCGGCACCACGGTGACGTGGTAGCGGGCGGCCACGGCCAGGATCTGCTTCACCTCGGAGCGGCTCAGGGCGCCCGCGGAGACGATCTCCGGGTGCGTGGCGCTCCGAATCCCCCAGCGCTGGTCGTCGGTCAGGTGCAGGTGCAGCAAGTTGAGCTTCAGGTAGGCCAGCTGTTTGATCTCGGAGATGATCCACGCGACCGGATACATCCGCCGGCCCAGGTCGATCATGAGCCCGCGGTCGGGGTATCGCGGCCAGTCCTCGGCTCTGCCCCGGGACAGCCGGCGCGATTGATGCAGCAACTGGAGCAGGGTGCGGGTGCCGTAGAACACGCCACCTGGCGTCCGGCCGGTGATGTTCACCGTCCGGTCGATCCGTAGCGCGTAGCCCTCGCGGCCCAGGCGCCGGTCGCGGGCACCCAGGCTCAACACGATGTCGCCGGCCCGCGCGGGTCCGGACCGGATCACGCGCCCGCGCAGCTCTGAGGCGAGCAGCCGGGCGACCGGGCTCAGGCGCTTCCCGGAGCCCGACGCCACCATGATCCGCACGGCTCGGGGCAGACGGGTCCGGCCCTGCCCGCCGGACCAGATCCGCAGCGCGGGAATGGTCTGCGGGCGGGGGTCGGCTGCACTGGCCCCGGCGGGGGCAGCAATCAGCGCGCCGGCCAACACCCCGGCCATCGCGGCCACCCGAGCCACCCGGCCCACCACGCGCTCAGTACACGAGACCGGCGATCAGAACCCCGATCCCAGCGGCGCCGAGCGCAGCGCCACCACCCAGCAGCCAGCGCCGCCGAGCCAGAATCGAGATGCCGGCCAGCACGATCCCCACCTGGAGTCCGACCTCGGATAGCTCGTACAGCAGGTGCTTCTGATCAGCCCGGGCCCGGTCGTTCGCGCCAGCCGCGATCTGCACCTTTAGCCGGCGGTCGAGCGGGGCGAACTCGGCATCGATGCGGCGCTCGAGCTTCTCGGCTTTGGCCACCGCTGTCCGCTCCTTGGGATTACCTGTGCCGACCACTCGCAGCAGGACCGCGTTGGAGTCGGCGATCGTGGTCTTGACGTCGTTGACCTCGAATTGG
>DASZGO010000055.1:0-1837 GCA_035938755.1 Solirubrobacteraceae bacterium
CGGCTGGCCGTGCGGAAGCGCTCGCGATCCCCAATCACGGCAGGGTCCGACAGCTCCTGCTGGAGCTCGGAGAAACGCGACTCGATCTGGGAGACGAGCTCGTCGATCATGAGACCGAGTCTACGAGCGTGCTAGGCGGGGACCGGCTCGCGCGCGGGAGCCGGAGCCGGTATCAGCTCGTACTCCGACGGGTCGAGTGTGCGCAGCCGATCGCCGTACTCGCGCATGTAGCCGGGCCAGTTGGCCACGATCCGGCCCTGCCGGTCGCGGTACCACGAATCGCAGGCCGTCCAGGCTGTTCCGTTGAACCGGGCCTGCACCTCTCGGTCCGAGGCTGCCTCCACCTCCGGCCGGACCTCGATCGCCGCCGCCTGGCGGCCCCGGACCAACTCCAGAGCCTGGCGGATGTACGCCGCCTGGGTCTCCTCGTAGAAGATGATCGACCCCCCCGAGGTGTTGGTGTTGGGTCCGTACATGATGAATAGGGAAGGGAAGTTCGGCACCGCGATCCCCAGATGCGCGTGGGGCCCGTCCGACCAGGCCTCACGCAGGCTCAGGCCGTCCTGGCCGGTGATCTCCATGGGGAACATGAACTCGGTGGTGCGAAAGCCGGTGGCGTAGATCACGCAGTCGATCTCCCGCTCGCGGCCGTCGGCGGTGACGATTCCCGTAGGGCTCAGGCGGGTGATCGGGTCGGTGATTAGCTCGACGTTGGGCCGCAGCAGCGTGGGCAGATACTCCGAGTGGAACAGGATCCGCTTGCAGCCAAACTGGAAGTCGGGCCAGGCCTTGCGCCTGACCTCGGGGTCTTTCAGCTGCGAGCGCATGAACAGCGTCGAATTGAGCCGCCCGATCTGACCCCAGGTCCGCGGGTGCCGGATCATCAGCGTGAGCGACTCGGCGTAGTAGTAGATGTACTTGCGACGGAGCGCTTGCAGGCCCGGCACCCACCGGATCAGCGCCTTGACCCATCCGGGGTACTGGCGGTTGCGCCGGGGCAGGAACCAGTTGCCCGTGCGCTGGAACACATCCAGCTGCGCTACCTGCTCAGCCACCTGGGGGATGAACTGGATGGCGCTGGCCCCGGTGCCGATGACCGCCACCCGCTTGCCCCGTAGGTCGTAGTCGTGGTCCCAGTGGGACGAATGGAAGCTGTGCCCCTGGAACTCCGCGGCGCCCTCCAGTCGAGGCATGGCGGGCTGGTGCAGCTGGCCGGTGGCCACGATCAGCGCCTCGGCCTCCCACTGCCTTCCGTCCTCGGCCGAGATCGTCCACTGGCACGCGTCCTCGTCCCAGCTGCAGCCGGTGACGTTGGTGCGGGGCACAACCAGTCCGTCGACCGCGTGCTCGCGGGCGACTGCCTCTAGGTACTCGAGGATCTCGTCCTGGGGCGAGCACAGCCGTGACCAGTCCCGGCGCTGGGCGAACGAGAACGAGTACAGATGGCTCGGCACGTCGCAGGTGCAGCCCGGGTAGGTGTTGTAACGCCAGGTACCCCCCAGCCCGTCCGCCCGCTCCAGGATCGTGATGTCCGAGAACCCGTGGCGCTGGAGCTCGATGGCCATTCCGATGCCGCCCAGGCCGGCCCCGATGATCACCACCCTCTCCTGACGGCTCATCGCAGTAAGCCTACGCCACGACTTCCAGGCCCACGAGATCCCCGGCCGTGGCCGCGCGCTGGCCCTCCGCTTCCAGGACGCTCTTCATCGCGGCGATGGACACGGCCAGCTGATCCAGGTCGGGTTCCCGGGTGGTGAGCTTCTGGAGCTGCAGGCCGGGGTACATGATCACCTTGACCCAGCCCCGTCGCCGGTTGCGGCCGGCCCACTTGATCAAC
>DASZGO010000056.1:0-14107 GCA_035938755.1 Solirubrobacteraceae bacterium
GGCCACGGCCCCGGGCCAGTATCTGATCCGGACCCGGGTCCGGGCCGGCAACGGAGCCACCTCGTTCGACACGGTCACAGTCACCGTGCGGCTCGATATACCGCCGATCGGGGCCCAGCTGGACACGGTGGCCGACGATAAGGGCACGATCAAGCTGGGCGGGAACCCGATCCCCGACACGACCCCGCAGTGCGACCCAGCCTCAGGCGGCTGCAACAACCGGGCCTCCTACGCGGTGTTCAACCGCCAGACGCTCGAGCTGGTCACCTCAGGCAACGTCGCATCCCCCAACGGAATGACCGACCTGCTGAACCTGGCCAACAAGTACAACGCGGCCCCGACCTATCTGATGGTGGTCAACCTGAGGCCGAGCGGCGCCGGCTCGATGACGGATGGACGCAAGCTGCTCGAGGCGCTCGGCGTGGCCAAGATGAGCGACTCGGACCTGACCAAGCTGTTCACGCGGACGCTGCCCATCTCGATCGTCGGAGTCCCGGGCTCGCCTGCGGGCTCAGCTTTCATCTCCAACAGCTTCCTCAACTGCAAATGCGACCCGGCCCGACACCTGGTCAACATGTCTGGCTACCTGCGCCTGAACCCCCTGTCCGGCGTTGGCGACTTCGAGTTCGTCTTCACCGATCAGCTGGAGTTCGACACCAACGCCAGCCCCACTGCCTCCCAGATCACGATGAAGGTCGGCAGCCAGACCTACGCGCACGACGCGCCCACGGACGGCTCGTCCGGGTTCTTCCTGGTGCGGCTGAACAGTCAGACGCTGGCGCTGGACAAGGACTTCTTCTACGTGACGAACAAGCCCGACGGATCCGAGATCCCGGCCGAAGCCAAGCGCATGGCCGACGACATCGCCTGGGCCTCGTCACCCAATAACAACGACCACGGCGAGCTGCTGATCCTGCTGCAGGGCTTCGGCAAGCCGAAGGGCACCAGCGCCGGATGGCTGCAGGCGGGGCAGGCAATCGGGAATCTGGGGGGCAGTGCACAGGTGTTCACGCAGCTCAACCGAGGCGGCAGCCTCGAGGCGGGCAGCGGGCGGTATGCGTTCGTCGCGCGCTCGGCGATGGACACCGCCGCGGCCGAGTCGAGCCAGGCGCTCACGGGGCGGGCCACCGATGGCCGGCTGCACGGGCTGATTGCGCGGGGCCGTGACGCTCAGTACGAGCCGCTGATGGCAGATCCGCTGGGCACGGTCAACTTCGATCTGGTGCGCATTCTCAACCGCCCGTCGCTACCGGACGGAGGCTTCCCCAAGTTCGAGGGCGGCCAGGCCAATGCCGCCAACTTCCTCGGTCGCGACAAGGACATCGTCGGGGTCTGCGACGCCGCCCCGGCGCCCTGCGACATCCGGAAGGCCTACTACGAGAACTTCGCGGGCACCAATTGGGGGACCATCCTCGCCCGCCTCGGAAACGACGCAACGAAGGCGAAGTGCGCGGCGGGTGGTCCGGGCTTCACCGCCACCGACTGCAACGCGGTCCGCCAACAGCTCGAACTGGAGATCGGCCGGCGCAACATCGTCGAGGAGTACTTCGGGCCAAAGGGACTCCAAGGTCCGTTCCTGGGCGGCGTCCAGGTAGCCGCGCTGGTCGACATCGGGAAGATCGCCGACAGGATCAGAACCGCCGTTCAGCCCCCTCCGGCGGACAACGCCACCTCCCATGCTCTGAACATCGTCAGCTTCCTGGTCAAGATCGGGGGGCTGGCCGGTGTGGTGTTCCCGCCCGCCGGCGCGGCCGCGGCCGGGGTGGGCGCCGCGTTCGGTATGGCCGCCTACCTGACCAAGCAGGACGGTAGCCCGGACCTGATTGGCCCGATGGTGACCACGGCCGCCGCCAACCTCGGCGGCGATCTGTACGACCGCTACCAGCGCGCATCGGCCTACTTCACCACCGAAGCCAAGATCATCATGAGCGACTACAGCAAGATGAGCGACGTGGCGGCCGTGGCCACCAGCAGCACGAAGTGGAAGCTCGATGACATCGCCAAGAGCACGGCGTCGATGCGCCTGGCCACCCAGCAGGAGATCTACCAGGCGCTGCTTCCGGTCGCCTATCCGTTCCTGTACGACCTGGGAACCGGCGTCGCCCACGCCACTGACTGGATCTGCCGCAGCCCCGGGCCCCTGTACGACAAGCGGCTGTTCCAGAACACCGGGCGGGGCGCCGAGATCACCTGGCGGATGACCTCTGGGGGCGACTTCGGTAAGGACCATCTTCTGGTCCTCGGCGCGCGTCACACGGTGGGCTCGCTGCACAGCGCCTACATTCCCGCGCCGCCGGAGGACCTGACCGGGGACCTGTTCAGAGATCCCGCGGCTCCCAAGCCAGGGGGGATCGGGCTGTACAGGCTCGCCTTCTATTCGCCGCAGTACTTCCGCGTGTTCCCCCAGGTCCTCCAGCAGAGGTTGGGGAAGCCGGACCGACATGGGCATCGGGCGCCGTACGGGTACCAGACCTGCCAGAGCTTTCCCGACCCGCCCGGCAACTCCGGCTAGCTCCGGCCCCGCGTCGGCGGACGGAAAACGTATGAAAGCCGACCACGGCGGGCATGAGATGTCTTACCTTCTTTCACATGGGAGGTGTCCGGCGGCATATTCCTCGGCTGCTCGCGTGCGTCACGCTCAGCTTGCTCGGGCTCACCGCCGGCGCCGGCGCCGAAGGCGTCCAGACCGCCCAGCCGCCGAACGCGTCGTACTGCGACAACTTCGACCCCACGGTCTGTCTCCAGCCGTTTCCCAACAACTACTTCACCGCGCTGGATCCGAGCACCCCCACCGGCCGGCGGATCAACTTCAACGTCCTGGCCATGCCGCGCAACGCGGTGGGCCGGCCGATCGATCCCACCGAGTGGAACCGGGCTGACGGGTTCTCGCCCGGCTCGCTGATCACGGTCCACATCCCCGGGCTGGACAACCAGCAGGCGCTGGACAGCACGGGCGGGGTTCCCCTGAACAACCTCCCGGCCTACCAGAACCCGGGTGCGCCGATGGTGGTCATCGACGCCACCGACCCGGCCCATCCGCGCTGGCCGATCTGGACCGAGATGGACTCGCAGTCCTCGAACGACTCCGTGCGCAACCTGATCATCCGCCCGGCGCGTAACTTCACCGAGCGCCACCGCTACGTCGTGGCCCTGCGAGACCTCAAGGACTCTCAGGGGCAGCCGATCCCGGCGCCGGCGGTGTTCGCGGCGTTCCGCGACCATCCCTGCTCGCACTGCAACCCCGGTCAGCCGTACCCGGGTGGCGAGACGGCCCGGACCGCCCACATGGAGTCGATCTTTCGCACGCTGCGGGCCGCGGGCATCCCCCGCCGCAGCCTCTACCTGGCCTGGGACTTCACCGTGGCCAGCGAGCGCTCGCTCACCCAGCGCATGCTCCACATCCGCGACGACGCGTTTGGACAGCTCGGGGAGTCGCCCCAGCAACTCGGGTCCGGCCCCGGAATCCCCGCCAGCTCCACGCCACCTCGATTCGTGGTGACCAGCGTCACCAACTACACCCCGGCCCAGAACTCGCAGATCGCCCGGCAGGTGCAGGGGCGCTATTACGTGCCCTGCTACCTGAACACACCCGGGTGCGCGTCAGGCGGCAGCTTCTTCTTCCCGCCCGGTTCTCAGGTCCCGGCGCAACTGCCCGGCAACACCTACGAGGCCAAGTTCGTGTGCAACATCCCCTGGGCCGCCATGACCTCGCCGGCCCGTCCCGGGTTCTACGGCCACGGGTTGTTTGGCGACCGGTTCGAGATCAACCAGGACCAGCTGCAGCGGATGGCCAATGAGCACGACTTCGTGTTCTGCGCCACCGAGGAGGCGGGCATGGCCTGCGCCACCGACACGCCGCCCACCGATCCCACCCAGCTGCTGGCCGAGGCCCAAAAGGGCGTACTCCCGGAGAGCCCGAACTGTGACATTCCCAACGTGGTCACGGCGATCTCCGACGTGTCGCGGTTCAACACGGTGGTCGATCGCCTCCAGGAGGGCATCCTGGCCGAGCTCTACCTGGGCCGGGTCGAGGGACATCCCCACGGCTTCGTCTCCGACCCGGCGTTCCAGACAGCCACGGGTCGGCCGGTGATCGACACCTCGAGCCAGGTGTATTACGACGGCAACAGCCAGGGCGGAATCATGGGCGGGGCGGTGGCCGCGGTGATGGTCGACGGGACCCGAGCCACCATCGGCGTGCCGGGCATGAACTACTCGACCCTGCTCCAGCGCTCGACCGATTTCGGCACCGGCTCGGCCAGTGAAGGCCCGCCCAACCGGGTTCCCGATCAGAACCTCAACGGCCTCCCGACATACGCCTGGCTCGTGTACAAGGCCTACCCGGCCGAGGCCGACCGACAGGTGATGCTGGCCCTCATGCAGATGCTGTGGGACCGGGGCGAGGCCGATGGGTACGCCGAGCACGCGACCACCAACCCGCTCCCCAACACCCCGGCCCACAAGGTGCTCATGCACGTGGCGTTCGGCGACCATCAGGTGAGCGACTTCGCGGCGGCAGTCGAGGCGCGCACGATCGGCGCCTACATCCACTGGCCGGCGCTTGACCCACAGCGCGACCCGACCGGTGGCTCGCAGTACTTCGGGCTGCTCCCGCACATCCCGTCCTACCCATGGAACGGCTCGGCCATCGTGGTCTGGGATGCCGGCCAGCCCAACGCCGACTGCTCGCTGGGCGTCGGCGCGCCGCCGTTCACTAATACCCCGCCGGTCGACGGGTGCCCATCGAGCCTTCCGCCCTCGCAATGGGGGGCCAACGACCCCCACGAATTCCCGCGTCGCACCCCGGCCGCTCGCCAGCAGAAGTCGGACTTCGATGAACCGAGCGGCGTGGTGAACGACACGTGTGGCGGGGCGGCCTGCCACACCTACAACTTCTCAGGCATCCCGTAGGCCCCGCCTCAGGCTGACCAGCAGCGTCAAACCACACAGGGCCGCCGCACACCCCATCGGCACGGCATCGCCCGTGGCCTTGGCCACCGCTCCCCCAGCCCCCGCGCCGACGATCTGACCGCCCGCCCAGGCCAGGTTCATGAGTGCCGCGGCCAGGGCCTGATCGAGCCCGGCGACCTCCGAGGCATCGGACAGCATCGCCATCGACGGGGCCCAGAACGCGCCCAGGCTGGAGGCCAGCGCCACGATCAGCCCGGCTAGCAGCGCGCCCGACGGCGCCAGCGTGAAACAGGCCAGCAGAACCGCGGCCCCAGCCAGCCCGAACCGCAGCGGGAATACGCGCCCGCGCCGGTCGGACACGCCGCCGATGATCGGGCTGATCACCGCCTCGACGCCGGCGGCCACCAGGAAGGTGCCTCCGATGGCCACGGCCGAGAACCCCAGGCCATGTAATCGCAGCGGACCCAGGACGTTGAGCAGCCCCGCGATCGCGGCCGGGAGCGCGACCAACCACATCGCACCCAGGACCGGAGCCCGCCGCAGAACCCCGAGCAGGTGCCGAGTTCGCTGACCTGAGTCCTCAGTCGGATCCGGTAGGCGACGCGCCCCATCGATCAGCAGCAGCGCCAGCACCACCACACCGCTGAACGTGGCCGCCCGGCCGATGGCTCCGGCGATCGTCCCGATGACCGGCCCGAACAGCGCCCCGCCGATCGCCGCCCCGATGGCGCCGCCGATCAGCATGCCTCGTCGCTCGGCGGGCGCCTCGGCCACGATCCAGGCCAGCCCACCGGCCCAGGAAAAGGCACCTCCCACGCCCTCCACCAACCGGGCCACGTCCAGTGCGGGGGCGTTGTGCAGCAGCCCGAAGGCCAGGGTTGAGGCCCCGAGCAGCCCCAGGCCGACGTACACCGTCCGCTTGGGACCGGCCCGAACCGCCAGCACGCCTCCGGGGATCGAGCCGATCAGCGTGCCCAGCGGATAGCTCGCGGTCATCACACCGGCCGAGAGCTTGGACAGATGAAGCTCCCGGGCCAGCTCGGGCAGCAGCGGGGCGATCGCCGCGTAGAACAACGTGTCGGCGAACACCACGGCCGCCACCAGGAGCACCAGCCGGCGCTCGACGGCTGCCGTACCCCGACTCACGCCGGTTCAGCGAATGCCCGTGTCGTATGTGATGGTGACCCGGCTGTAGCGGCCGGCCCGGACCGTCAGCGTGATCGGCCGCGGGGGCCGCGGAAACGGTGAGCCGTTTGGGGCCAGGGGAACGATCGTGTATCGCCCCGGGACCAGCGGCACGCGGAAGCGCCCGTCTGCGCTCGAGTGCACCACGCGTCCCGAGCCCGAGCCGTCCGCCCGGCGGACGCGCAGCGGAGCGGCCAGCGGGCGAGGGGCGCATTGCGGGTCGGGGGGCACCCGTTCCACCGGGCAGGTGGGGCCGGCCACCACTCGTCCGGCGATCCCTGAGTGGATCGCCCGGCCGCTGGCCGAGCCGCAGGCCACCGCACACCACAGAAGCGCCATCCAGACGAGCGATCTCGGCACGACGCTAGGGTAAGGCCCAGTGCCAAGCCGTACCAGCGCCTGATCGATGCTGCTGCGCCAGGACGGCTCCCGGGTGCTGGCGATCGGGCAGCCCTCGCACGCCTGGCTGTCCGGGCAGCTGGCCCGGGCCTGGGGCAATGAGCGCTTCGGTGTGGTGGAGCCGCGGGAGGAGGTGTGCCTGGCGGCCGAGCAGCACGACGTCGGCTGGGACGCGCGTGACCTGGAACCGCTGTACGACGCTGACACCGGCTATCCCCGCTCGTTCATGGCCATGCCGCTGGATGTCCACCTGCAGTTGTTCATCGACGGCCCGCGCCGGATGCTCTCCCAGAGCCGGTACGCCGCTCTGCTGGTCTCGCTGCACGGCGCCCGGCTCTACGGACGCCGTGACCTCGAACGGATGTCGCCGTCGGACGCCGCCGCCGTCCAGGCCTTCCTCGAGGGTCAGAGGGCGTTCCAGACCGAGCTCGTGTCGGCGCTGCGGGCGGATCCCCGGACCGCGCCCAGCGCCACCGACGCGCTGGTAGAGCGCAACAGCCTGCTGATCTGGACCTGGGATTACCTGTCGCTGGCCCTTTGCCTGGACTGGGCGCCGGTCACGGCCCAGGGCTGCCCGACCGCGTCTGGGGAGGCGGTCGACCTCGAGCTGACCGCTGGCGGCCAGCCGGGTCAGGTGCACCTGCATCCCTGGCCCTTCTCGGGCCAGAGCCTCAGCCTGCGCTGCGAAGGGCGGCGGCTGGACGCTGGCTCCGCCGACGAGGCGTCGCTGCGAGCGGCATTCGACCGGGCGCCCTGGGAGACGCTGGAACTAGACCTGGTGCCCGGCTGAGCTTTCGCAGCGCGTACAACCCGGCCAGCCCCATCCAGGGATGGTAGGGCTCGAAGAACTGCATCACCTCGGCCTCGGTGGCCCGCGCCCACGGGTCGCCGCCGCTGCGCAGCCGCCCCACCAGCTTGAGGTACGCCAGGTCGCCGGCCGGGAGCTGGTCCACCCGGCCCTGTCCGGTGAGCGCCAGCATCTGCAGCGTCCAGCTGCCGACTCCCGGGATCTGGCGGAGCCGGCGCCAGCCCAGCTCGTGGTCTGAGTCCAGCAGGTCGACCCGACCGGCGGCCACCTCCCGCGCGGTCCGGATCAGGGTGATCGAGCGGGACTCGCTGAGCCCAAACGAGGCCAGCCGGGCCGGCGGCTGGGCGGCGAGCTGGGCCGGGGCGGGGGCGTCTCGCAGCTCGGAGAACCGGCAGCCGCGGCCGACGGCGCGCACCAGCCTGCGCTGGATGGCCGCGGCGCGCTCGACTTCGATCAGCTGCTCGCAGATCGCCCAGGCCAGAGCTTCGAACGGGTCAGGCTTTCTCGGGGGTCGCAGCCCGGGGTCGGAGCGGACCGCCACTCCGATCAGCGGGTCGAACCGGAAGCGCTCGTAGAACGGGCCGAGGTCTAGATCCACCCCCAGGGTCACCCGCATGCGCTCGATTCCCCACTCGGCAGTCGCTCGGCTGCCCGCCTGGGCGCCGAACAACAAGCGGTCGGCGGCGGTCTGGGCCACCCGCACCAGCACCGGCTCTGGGCCGGCATGCAGCAGCCGGTGCACCACCCCCCCGCGCACCCGGGTCAGGCCGTCCATCCCGCTGCGCTGCGGCAGCTTGAACACCCACCGGGGCCTGACCTCGACTCGCAGTTCAATCACAGCAAGAGATACTGTCAGCGCATGCGGACTTCCACCGACATCTTCGCCAAGGCCCGGGACCACGACCGGCTCGAGCTGCTGCACGCCGCGCGTGAGCTGGACATGGTGCCGTACTTCCGGGTACTGGAGGGACCGACGCTTCCGGTGGTGGAGATGGAGGGAGCCTCGCGGATCATGCTCGGGTCCAACAACTACCTGGGACTGACCGGCGACGAGCGGGTCAAGCAGGGCGCTCTGGATGCTCTCGATCAGTACGGGACCGGGCTGACTGGCTCACGGTTCCTCAACGGGACCACCCGGCTCCACCTGGAGCTCGAGCAGGAGCTCGCCGACTGGCTGGGCGCCGAGGCCGTGCTCGTGTTCACCACCGGCCATCAAGCCAACGTGGGCGCGCTGGGGACCCTGCTCGGTCCCGGCGACACGGCGGTCGTGGACTCCACCGATCACGCCTCCATCCTCGACGGCTGCCTCCTTTCGCGAGCCAAGCTCAGGGCCTTCCGGCACAACCGACTGGACCTGCTCGAGAAGCGCCTGGAGTCGGCCGCCGAAGACGGCGGCGGCGTGCTGGTGGTGGTCGACGGGGTGTTCTCGATGGAGGGCGACGTGGCGCCGCTGCCGGAGATTGTGGAATTGGCCTCTCGGCACGGCGCCCGAGTGATGGTCGACGAGGCGCACGCGCTGGGTGTGCTCGGCGCCCGAGGAGCCGGAACCTGCGAGCTGTTCGGCGTCGAGGATCGGGTGGATCTGCGCATGGCCACGTTCTCCAAGTCGCTGGCCTCCTGCGGGGGTCTGATCGCCGGCCCGGCGGACGTGATCGAGTTTCTGCGCTACCAGGCCCGGTCGTTCATGTTCACCGCCTCGGCGGTGCCGGCCGCGGTGGGCGCCGCGCTGGCCGCAGTCCGGATTTGCCGCTCCGCGGAGGGGCGCCAGCTGTTCGCACGCGTGCTGGACAACGCGGCCTACCTGCACCGCGGCCTCAGCCAGCTGGGGCTGCGGGTGGTCGAGCCCACGCGACTGGCCGACGGCACCGAGGTGGTCACCCCGGTGGTGCCCGTGGTGGTGGGCGATGACTGGCGGGCCGGACTGCTCTGGAAGGCTCTGTACGACGCCGGGGTGTACGTGAATGTCGCGCTGCACCCGGCGGTCCCGCCGGCGGGAGCGCTCCTACGCACGAGCGTGATGGCCACCCACGACCGTCCGCCCCTCGACCGCGCGCTGGAGGTTTTCGGCTCCGTCGTACGATCGTTTGAGGCCGAGCACGGGCCGCTGCCCCGCTGATGCCGAGCGCCGCGACTGGCGCTCGCTTGTCCGATCACGCACAAACGCTCAGCGGCAAGAAAAACCCGCTCTGAGCGGGCGCCCCGGCACTTGTAAAGTTGCTGTAGCCAGGGTCATCGATTAGGTTGTCGTTAGTCGGACGGTCGGCCGGAGCGGCACTACTCTCGGGGTGAGAGGGGAGTGTGGCGGGGCGGCTGTGGCCCGGCCCACTCGTAGTTCACATATCGAGACCCGATGGCGACTGGCCGAGGACGGCTGAGTCTCCGGGGGTGAGTCAACGCGTGCGCTTCCAGAGGGAAGCGGGGAGAGAGACGCCCATGACGGATGCAGTCATCGTGAACCGTGAGCCACAGCGACTCAGGGCACTGGAGCGAGCCAACAAGATCAGGCTTGCGCGCGCGGAACTGAAGCGCAGGTTAGCCCGGGGATCGGTCTCCGCAGCGGAGATCATTCTCGAGCCCCCGCACGAGGCAAGCAGCTGGGCCATCGGCGAGCTGCTGATCAGCCAGCGGCGCTGGGGGGTCACTCGGTGCCGGAAGTTTCTGATCCGCAACCAGATCTCAGAGACCAAGCCGCTGATGTCGCTGACCGATCGTCAGCGACGTTTGCTCGCTCGCCAGCTTGGAGGCTGCGAGTCCGGCGCAGCGGCTTACACCGAGCCAGAGCGAACGCTCGAACTGGCGCTGGTTTAGACGAGTCTGACGGGGCGCTCGCTTCCGCGGGCGCCGCGCAGGCTCAGCTAGTACTTGATCCCGATCGGCAGGGGCTCGGCCCCGGCAAAGAAGAAGAACCAGAGGATGAACGCCACCAGCGACACACTGGCGCTGATCACTAGCACGACCTCCAGGATGAAATGACCGGGGTCGGCGCGGCCGCGGGCCACGGCGTTCGAGCGGTAGACGTCAGACAGCTTGGACAGCACCACGGCGAGCAGGATGATGGTCAGCACGGCGCCGATGAACGTGGCGCCCAGCGCGCCGCCCAGAGACCCCGTGCCGCCCTCGATCTGCGATCCGACCCACAGCCAGAGCAACGGCGTGCCGATCCACAGCACGAGGCTGCCGATCGTCATGATCATGATCACCAGGACAGCGCCGGCACCCGTCCTCAACAGCTCGCGCATCTGGAGGGTTAGTCTACGGTCCGGGCCGCGCCCCGCGAGCGCGGCCCCTGGCTAACGGACAGCCAGACGAGAGCTTGACCTGCCACCACCCCATCAGCATGCCGATGAGGCCGAGGCGAGGCCGGACCTGCCACGCGCCGCACCCGGGCTCGCCCATGTCCTGGCGGGACACCGTCTCGAAGCGGTGCTTGGCCGGCTCGAGCAGCATGCGTTCCAGGCGCAGCCGGTGCGCCGCCTGCACCTCGGCGCGCTGGGCGATCGTGACCCGGGCGGCGTGGAGGCGCTCGGCCAGCTCGTCGCGAACCCGCTCCAGCTCTCCCAGGTCGAGCAGCCGGGGGTCGCGGCGTGCCGCACCAGCAGGATGCGGAAGCCCGCCCATCGGATACGCGGTCAGGAAGGCGTTGGAAAGCTCACGCTCCAGCCGACCGATCTGCCGGCGAATCGAGCGCCGCGCCGCCAGCTCGTCGCCCTCGACAAACCGCCGCCCCGTGATCTGTGAGAAAACCGGTGCTGCTGTGATCTGGTCTTCCAGAAGCTCCGTCATGTTCTCCTCGTCAATCGACAAAGCTTACCATCGCTTTACGCTCGGCACGACACCTCTACTCGGTAAGCAGCGTCTCGCCGCACAGCCACAGGGCCTCCTCCAGGTGGATCTCGGGCACGCCCTCTACCCCCACCGCGAACGCGGCCACGCGGTTCGTCTGACCGCTCACTCCGTGCCCCGGCGCCACCGGCCCGAACAGCAGGGCGTGGACCCGCGTCCCGTCGGCCACCGCCAGCCGCCCGGCCGGCAGACGCTGCTCGCCTGACCCGAAGGTCTCCCCCTCGATCGTGGTGCGAATGCCGAGCCCGTTGGGGTCGATCCGGTCCGCATCCAGGGCCCACACTGGAACCCCCGTCTCGACGACTCCGATCAGCAGCGCATCGGTTATCAGATCCTGGGAGCGGAACCCACCGTGCAACAGGCGGGCCACCGCCGCTTCCTCGGACGGGATCCGCGCCAGGTCAGGGTCGAGACCGATCTGGCGAAAGAAGGCGCGATAGGCGTGCGGGATGGGCTTAGTGCGCATGGCCACCACATTGCCTCCGTGAAACCGGTTGGACAGCACCCGGAGTCGCTGCTTGACCCCGCGCGGGCTGGCCCGCTGGCCGGCCTGGACGGTGATCCAGCTCAGCCGCAAGGCCGGAAATTCCTCGCTCAGGGCGGGCTCGACGAAGCCCGCCGCCGCCCGGAGGTCGAGCTCCTCCATCATCCGACCGGCCGGCGCAGGAGGGCCTCGATCTGCCCCGCCAGCGCCGAGCTGTTGGTCCAGCGATCGCCGATCAGCCGCCGCTGCACCAGCCCCCCTCGGTAGGCCAACTCGACGATCGGACACACCTCCACGCCATACACCTGTCCCACGGCTCCGTCGGCATCGTAGGCCACGGGGATCGTCCAGCCGTGGGCGCGCACCGCGGCCCGGGCCTGCTGGTGGTTGGCTCGGACGGCCACGGCGGCGAACTGGACCCGGCTCGCCGGGAACCGGCTCCTCAGCGCCTGGAGCGCATCCACCTGCCGCTCGCATCCCGACGAGCGGGTGACGAAGAACGCCAGCACCAGCGGTGAGCGGCGCGAGATGAGGCAGATGTTGAGCGCTCGCGGGTCGTGGTCGGCGGCCGCGCAGGGCGGATGTAGGTTGGCGTCGCCGTTGAGCGTGGAAGTGGCGAGCGGCGCGGCAAAGAAATGGAGCCGGTCGCCGCCCGGGATGCCAGCGGTCCCCGCCCGGTGAGTGGTCAGAAACGCGATCGAGACCACGATCACCACCGCCAGGCCGAAGAAGCCGATCATCCGCTGGTAGCGACGCGTGTCGACTACCGGGGGCGAGGGCGGAGGGCGCCCCTTGCGCTGGGCTTCCCTGGCCGCGCGATCGGGGTCGAGCCGGTGCCGGGGCGGTGGGTCAGCCTCGCTCACGCCACCCGAGCCCGGCGCCGAAGCCGGGGGCGCGCCGCGCCCGCGCGGGCCAGCGCCTCACGCGTGCTGTCGAACAGGTTCCCCCGTTCAGACAGCGCCAAGGCGGCCGGCAGCACGAGCAGCACCCCGGCCAGCGACACCGACAGGTCGATCAGGGTGACGAAACCGAAGTCCCGCAGCATGGTGATGTCGGAGACCACCAGCACGCCGAAGCCGGCAATCGCGGTGATTCCGGAGGCCAGCACCGCGACGCCGGTGGATGAATAGGTGCGGGCCAGCGCATTGATCTGGTCGGCTCCGGCCGCTCGCTCCTGGCGGAATCGCTCAGATAGCAAGACGCTGAACTCGGTGGAGATGGCGATAACCAGCGTGCCCAGGGCCGCCGACATCGGATTGAGCGGGATACCGATCGCCCACAGGATCAGCGCCGACCAGCCGGTGGCCAGCGCGATCGGGATCAGCGGCACCAGCGCCCGGCGGGGCTGGCGGAACACGGCCAGCAGAACCACGCCCACAGCTGCCAACCCGGCCAGCAGGGTTAGCAGGCGCCGCGCGGAGGAGGACAGGTCGCCGTTGGCTTGGGCTGCCAGCACGGGCAGTCCGGACAGGCGGGCCGTGATCCCTGGGGGCGGATGCAGCTGGGCCCGCATGTAGTTGATCACCTGCTGCTGGCGGGCCAGGGGCATGAGCCGGATGCCGAAGGCCAGCGAGGCCTCCTGGCGGTCGGGCGTGATCACCGCTTGGGAGAAGTACGGCGGCACAGCGCTCAGTAGCCCCTGGATAGAGGAGTCGGACAGTCCGGCGCAACCGCCCCGGACGGTCTGGGCTCCGGAGCAGAACAGATCCGGCAGCGACAGAGCCGGGCACAGGGTGGCCGCCTGACACCCCTTCGTCTCCAGATAGCCGTAGTGGGTGAGCAGGGTGTTCTGGTAGTTGACCATCCAGCCGATGGCCTTGGGGGTGGCCACGTTGGCGGCCCGCACGGTCACGTCGATCTCACCGGACACACCGGTCACGTTCTCCAGCGTGTGGAGGTCGTGCAGCGCCGGCATGCTGGACGGAACCAGCTTGGTCACATCCGACTGAACCGTGGTCTGGGTGTCAGCCACCCACCCCAGGACGGCGAGCACGGCGCCCACTGCCAACACGCGGCCTGGTTGCCGAGCCGCGGCGAGAACCGCTCGGCGCCCGGCGCCCGCGGTCCGGATACCGGTCCGGTGCAGCGCTGACACCGCCCCGCTGAGCGGCGCCAGAAGCCTCCGGGTGACCGCCGCCATCCGGGCCCCGAGATCACGCAGGATCTCCACCGCCCCGCGCAGCGAGGCGCCGAGCAGCTCGA
Source organism: Solirubrobacteraceae bacterium (assembly GCA_035938755.1). Classification (GTDB taxonomy): domain Bacteria; phylum Actinomycetota; class Thermoleophilia; order Solirubrobacterales; family Solirubrobacteraceae; genus Palsa-465. Next base: position 13,833 of record DASZGO010000056.1, read on the forward strand.
TGACACGCGCCCCGCGCAATCCGGCTAGGCCGGACGCCGAGCGCGCGGCATTAGCGCGAGCGGCGTCTCGCCCGTCGAGCGCCATGGCCGCCGAGCCGGCGGTCAGGGCGCAGGCCAGCGCCACAGCGATGCCCACGATCAGCAGCAGGCCAAAGCCGCGCACCATCGGCACCGGCGACAGCTGCAAGACCAGGAACCCGGTGGCCGTGGCCAGGGCGGCGGTGGCGATGGTCGGCGCGGCCAGGGCGGCGGCGCGGGCGATAGCCAGGTAGCCG
>DASZGO010000057.1:0-15038 GCA_035938755.1 Solirubrobacteraceae bacterium
CATCGAGCATGCCCACCGGGCCTTCGCTCGGGCGGCGGGCGGCGGTGGTGTGGTGGCGGCGGTGCTCGCCGAGCTGGGAGCCGAGGTGGATTTCTTCTGTGCGCTCGGCCAGGACGCCCACGGCCAGGCCGCGGCCGGCGAGCTGACGGCCCGCGGGATTCGCCTGCACGCGGCGTGGCGTAGCCAACCCACCCGGCGAGCGGTGACGATGCTCGACGATGGCGGGGAACGGACGATCGTCACGATGGGCGAGCGGCTCGAGCCGCTGGGCTCAGATGACCTGGAATGGGACCGGCTGGCCGGGGCCGAGGGCGTGTACTTCACCGCCGGCGACCGCGCCGCGCTGCAGCACGCGCGGGCCGCCCGTGTGCTCGTGGCCTCCCCGCGGGGACGTTCAGCACTCGAGGCCGGACCGGAGCTCGACGCCGTGGTGTACAGCCGCGCTGATCGAGACGAGAGCCACTGGGCGCGGCGGCTGGCCGACCGAGCCCGGCTCGAGGTCGAGACCCAGGGCCGCGCAGGCGGGCAGTGGAGCGGCGAGTCAGACGGGCGCTGGGAAGCCGTGCCACCACCCGGTCCGCTGCGTGACACCTATGGCGCTGGAGACTCGTTTGCCGCCGGATTCACGTTCAGCCTGTCAGCTGGGGGCTCGGTGGCCGAGGCTGCCGCCCTGGGCGCGACCTGCGGTGCCCGCGCCCTGACCCGAGCGGGCGCTCCGTGATCAAGTACACGGGATAAGGCGAGGCCTGGAACGTCCGGCCGACCGGTTGCCGGCGGCCGGTCATGTCGAGTATCCGCGTGGTGCCGCGCGGCGTGGGCACCGACACCCGCTCGTCGGCGGCCGCCCCCGGACCTTGGTCGCTGAACATCGTCTCCGGAGCCAGCCACACCACCGTGACCGTCCGCCGGCGGTCGCCGAACCGCAGCGCGTGACCGTGGGCCGGGAGCTTGAGGCTCGTGGGAACCGAACCGGCGAACGGAAGCGCGGTTAGCAGGCGGTCGAGCGTCTGCCACGCGTAGTAGGCCGGTTTGGGATGGCCGGCTGAGTCGACAATGCCGAAGGCCGATTCCTGGTTGTACTGCCAGTCGCCGCCGTCGCCGTAGCAGTACCAGAACACGGTCTGTATGCCGTGGGCCCAGGCCGTGGCGAACGTGCGGACCAGGTACGAGGCCGACTTCCGAGGGGTGGGGCCGTAGGCCAGGGTGTTGTTCGGCCATCCCACCTCGGTGATCCAGATCGGCTTGGCCCGCAGCGCGTGCCCGTCCAGCAGGTGGCGCAGCGCGACCATCGAGGCCTCGGTGGTGCCCTCGAGGGGTATGTCCACTTCGGGGCCCATGTACGGGAAGTGGTAGGGGTGGTAGGCCACCGCGTCGAAGTAGCGACCCAGATCCGGGGCGGCGGCGAACGCGTGCTCCAGGAACTCGAGGGTTCCCTGGTGGGGCAACGCTAGGTCCTGGGCGGCGGTGCCGCTGGGCACCGGGATTCCGTCAGCCTGAGCGCTGGCCGCGTCGATCGAGGGATAGAACGTGCCGCCGAGCGCCAGCTGGTCTGAAGGAGCCACCTGCTTGACCGCCTGGTAGGTGGCCTTGAGCAGCGCCGCATAGGCGGCCGGATCCTCGTGGGGCTCCCAGAACCGCCAGCCCAGGTTCTCCTCGTTCCACACTTCCAACCGTTGGATCTGATGGCGGTAGTGGGCGGCCAGCGCCGCAGCGAACCGGGCGAACGGCGTTGGTGAATCCGGTGGGTAATACTCCGGCGCTCCAATCGCAAACGGCGGCGCGCCGCCGAAGCCCGACTGCGCGGCGGCTGATCCGGCGCGGGAGTAGAGAGGATTGCCGTAGTCAAGGATGAGCAGCGGGCGCAGACCGCTAGCCACCAGCTCCTTGACCTGAGTGTCCAGGGCCCGGAAGTCGTACACGCCGGGCTTGCTTTCGATGCTGGCCCAGCTAGCGTCGATGCGGGCCGCGCCCGCGCCGACTGCCCGGATCCGCGCGAACGCCTGGCGGCGGCCCACGGCGTCGCTTCTCCTCGGCAGGAAGTTGGGAGCGATGCCCACGATCCGGTGTGGAGCGCTGCGGGCCAGGGCGACCGGACAGCCTGCCGCGCCCAGGGCAAGGATCAGCGCCGCAACCCGCATCCTCTGCATACGAGGATTGTCCCAGGCTGCGGCGCCCGTCTTGCCGTCCGGCTAGCCTACGGGCAGGAGTTATCCATGCTTTCTTCTTGTTTGCGCATAGGCCACGGAGGGGCTAGCGCGCTTGCGCCGGCCAATACGCTGGCCTCATTCGATGCCGCGCTCGAGGTCGGAGTGGACATGGTGGAGTTCGACGTCCGGGAGTACCAGGGTGAGCTGGTGCTGGCCCACACCATCTTCCACTCGCGCCGCGCCGGCAACGTGCGGCTGCACGAAGCGCTGGCCCACCTGTCCCAACCGCGCTTCGATGGAATCGAGGTCAACGTCGACGTCAAGCGGGTGGGGCTCGAGCCGCGACTGCTCGAGGAGCTCAGCCGGGCGGGACTCATCGAGCGGACGATCGTCTCCTCGCAGATACCGCTCGTGCTCGACCGGCTGCGCGAGCTTGACCCGCGGCTGCGGCTCGGCATCTCGGTTGGTGGCCGGGTGGCGCGGATCAGCCACCGGTGGCGGGATTGGCGAGCCGGTGCCCTGGGCGGCCTGGCGGGCCACCGGTGGGATGTGCTGATGGCTCAGTACCGGCTGATCGACGGCAGCCTGCTCGAACAGGTGGCCGAGCGGAGCGGGCGGCTGTTTGCCTGGACGGTCAACGAGCGGCTGGCCATCCAGCGGTTGACCGGGCTCGGGGTGCACGGGATTACCACCGCCGACCCGCGGCTATTCGTCTGAGCGCGAGATGCCTCAGAGGCTGAGCGAGCTGGTGAGCCCGCCAGAGGCGGGACGCGTGTTCGAACAGCCGGCCCGGACCGGGTTTGCTGACTGCGCCCCGTCCGGCCGCATCCGGCTTGACGGTCTGGCCCGTTGGCTGCAGGACGTGGCCTATGCCGACGTCGAGGACGCCGGCCTGGCCGACGAAGCCGTGTACGTGGTGCGGCGCACCCGGATCCACGTGACCCGGTTTCCCCGCTTCGGCGAGCGGCATGAGATATCAACCTTCTGCAGCGGGCTGGGGCGGATGTGGGGCGAGCGGCGGACCACGGTCCGGCGCGCCGACCAGACCGAGCCCGATGTCGAGGCCGTGGCGCTATGGGTCCACCTCGACCCCGAGAACTGGCGGCCGGTGCCGTTCAGCGAGCTCGAGCTGGAGCGCTACGGTCCGGCCGCGGCCGATCGGCGGGTCACCGCCCGGCTGCGTCACCCGGGACCTCCGCCCGACGGGGCTCGCTGGCCCTGGAGCTTTCGCACCACCGAGCTCGACATCGCGCAGCACGTCAACAACGCGGCCTACTGGCAGCCGCTCGAGGCGGAGCTGCTGGACCAGGCCGATCCGCAGACCATCGACGCAGAAATCGAATACCGCACGCCCAGCCAGCCGGGCGAGAAACTGGTGGCCGGCGACGGCCTGCCCCTGGGCCCCGGATCGCGGCGCTGGATCCTGGATGGGGAGGGGGAGAGCAGCGCCTCGATCCTGATCAGCGCGCTGGATCGTGCGTGAGCTGCAGGCATCGGCGGCCGCGACCGTCGATGCAGCGCCGGCGGAGTGTCTGGCGCTGCTGGCCGATGTCGAGGCCTACCCCGATTGGTGCCCGGACACCGTGTGCCGGGCCGAGACGATCGAGCGAGACGGCGCCGGCCGCCCCGTGAGGGCGCGCGTCACGCTCCGGCTGCGACTGGGACCCCTGGGCGGCAGCTTCGAGGAGCTGATGGCGGTGCAGGTCGACCCCCGCGGGGAGGTTCGGTTGGAGCGCGTCGCCCACGACCCGGCCGACCGCGAACGCCTGGAGGTGGTGTGGCAGATCGAGGACGGGCCGCCCACGCGGCTGTCGGTCGAGCTGGCCGCGGCGCTCGAGCTGCCGCGACTGGTGCCGCTGGGCGGCGTGGCCGAGTCGGTGGCTCAGGACTTGGTGGCCGCGGCCAATCGGGCGCTCTCGCCGCCCAATCCCATGACCTCGGCCACGAGCTCGTAGGACCGACGGCGGGCGCCGTGATCGTGGGTGATCGTGACCACCATGACCTCCTCGGCTTCGTACTGGGCGGCCAGCTGCTCGATGCCCGCGCGCACCGTATCCGGTGAGCCGATGATCCCCCGGCGGCCGCCGCCGCGGTCGCCGTCGTGGTCGCCGTCGTCGTCGCCGCCCCGGTCGCGGTCCTGGTCGCCGTCCTGGAGCTTTCCCTCCCGGCGCAGGAACTCGATTGCGGTCTCCGGCGGCGGGACCGGGATCAGCTGACCCCGCCGCAGCAGGGTCAGGGTCATCCGGCTGGAGGCGGCCAGCCGCTGGGCTTCGGCGTCGGTGTCGGCGCACAGGACCCACGCGGCCACGGCGGTTACCGGGGCCTGGAGGTCCCGCGCCGGCTTGAACCGCTGGCGGTACAGCTGGGCGATCTCGGCGCCATCACGATTGATGAAGTCCGCGAACGCGTAGGGGAGGCCCAGGTCGCCGGCCCAGATCGCGCTCTGGGGCGAGGAGCCGAGCAGCCACGTCGCCGGGAGCTCCGGGCGGCCGGGCAGCGTCCCGCCCAGCCGGGCGAACGGATGGTCGTCCGGGAGCGCGTCCTCGAAGTAGGCCAACAGCTCGGCCAGCTGCTGGGGGAAGTCGTCGGGCGAGGCTTGGCGGCGGTCGCGCTGCAACGCGAAAGTGGTGAGTGGATCGGTCCCCGAGGCCCGCCCGAGCCCCAGGTCGATGCGTCCGGGGTACAGCGCGGCCAGCACCGTGAACGCCTCGGCCACCTTGAGCGGGCTGTAGTGCGGGAGCATCACGCCGCCCGAGCCCACCCGAATCCGCTCGGTGGCCGCCGCGATCGGCCCGATCAGCACCTCCGGGCTGGCGCTGGCCAGCATCGGCCCGCCGTGGTGCTCGGCCATCCAGTAGCGGTGGTAGCCCAGCTGATCGCACAGGACGGACAGATCGAGCGTGTTACGCAGCGCGTCGGCGCCGGTCTGACCCTCCGAGATGGGGGACTGATCGAGGGCGGACAGACGCATGGGTCCAATGGTAGGCGGGCGCCGCGGGCGACCGGCCTTGGTGGCCGGAGAGCGGGGGGCGCCGGATGGGGGGCGGCGCTCTCGCGCCGCGTGGTCGATTTTCCTTGTATATCCCGGAAAATCGACATCGCGGACCGGGACCGTGATCGATTTGGGTACTACGTGCGCCCACTCCCCACATTTGCTCACAGCCATCCAGCGTTTCGTCGACTCAGACTGCGCGCCGCTCGAGCTCTACGCTGAGCGATACGTCCCGCTGTTCGGGCCGCTGGCCAGCTTCACGCCGCCTAACCAATCCGATGTACGACCACGTCATGATCCGCGTCTCGGACCAAGAAAGGTCGGAGAGCTTCTATCGGACCGTGCTGGGGTCGCTCCAGATCGAGCCGGACCGCTCTGGTGGCAGGCTCGCCGGCTGGGGCGAGTTCCTGATCACTCAGTCCAGCGGCGAGCATCCGCCAACCCGGCACCTGCACATCGGATTCGTCGCCGCGTCACGGCAGGCCGTCGACGAGTTCTGGCGGGCTGGCATCGACGCCGGCTACCCCGATGACGGGCCGCCCGGCGAGCGCCCGCAGTACAGCCCGGCGTATTACGGGGCGTTCCTGCTGGATCCGGACGGCAACAGCATCGAGGCGGTCCACCACGAGGACGTCCGCCGCGGTGGGCACATCGACCATCTGTGGGTCGGTGTGTCGGACCTGGAGTCGGCTGCCCGGTTCTACCGCTTGATCGCCCCGCACACCGGTTTGCGCCCCGGAGCCGCGTCCGACGTGCGCGCTCCGTTTCGCGGCGCGTGGGCGACGCTGTCACTCGTGGCCGATGGACGCCGGCCCACGCAGGACCTCCATATCGCCTTCCCAGCGCCCGACCGGGAGACGGTTGCGGATTTTCACGCCGCGGCTACGGCGGCGGGCTACCGAGACAATGGCGGCCCGGGCGAGCGACTGCAGTATCAGCCTGGCTACTTTGCCGCGTTCGTCCTTGACCCGGACGGCAACAACATCGAGTCCGTGATCCACGAACCGCGCTGAGGGTGGCGCTGCGCCCGGCGTCGCGCGGCGCCACCTACGCGACGCCGCTGCGCGCGGCCGATCTAGCGAAGCCAGCTCGGGCCGACGCCGAAGATCGCCGCGATGATGAGCCCGGCCACCAGGAGGGCGCCGGCCCGACGGGTGTGGGTGAACACGAACGCGGCGAACCACAGCGGCCACACGGGAAATCCCCGCGGTGGGTGGGAGGGGCGCGGACGGTTCAGAGCCCGCAGGGCGCGAGCCAGCAGCGGGACCGCACCCAGCACTGCCAGGCAGGGCCAGGGGAGGATGCCGACGATCACGAACAGCACGATCGACACGTAGAAGCCGACCATCAGCCACTTGGTCACGGTCCGGGCGGCGGGCTCGCCCAGCAGCACCGGCAGGGTGTGCACGTCCGCCTTCTCGTCCCACGGGAGTTTGTCGACGTGCTTGGCCATGAGCACCGCGGTGCACAGCAGGCCGTAGGGGATCGACGCCAGCCAGACCTGCCCGGGCAGGTGCCCGACGGCGGAGTAGTAGGTACCGGCGATCATCAGCGGGCCCCAGACCACGAACACGTCCAGCTCGCCTAGGCCCCGTTTCTTGAGCCGCAGCGGCGGCGCGGTGTACGCCACGTTGAGCACCAGCCCGGCCACGGCGAACACCAGCACCAGACCGCCTCGCGCTCCGATCAGGATGGCCAGGATCAGCAGGTCGGCCACGTTGACCGCGATCGCTGCGCGGATCAGGCCCTCGCGATCGATCATCCCGGACAGGATGGGGTGCGGGGCGTACAGCGCCCGGGGGTAATCGCCGGTGTCCAGCCCCTCGTCGGTGTCGAACAGGTCGTTGAGCAGGTTGTTGGAGACGTGGGCCAGGACGATGCCGATGAACGCCAGCAGGAACCAGCCGAAGGCAAAGCCGGGCCGGCGCACGGCCAGCAGACCGGCTACGCCTCCCGCGGTCAGGGTCATCGGCAGCACACCCGCGCGGGTGATGACCAGCCAGCGCGATACCTCGTCGAGCTCGCCCGACGGCGGGTTCACCGTGCTCAGCGCGTGGCGCCAGCGGCCCAGCCGTCCGGGGTCGGCGACACGCGGAGCGGTCTGGCTCATGCCGTCAGAAGCTACCGGTTAGAGGGTTCGATCCGCCAGCCGTTAGGGTGCAGGCATGGAGTATCGGACGCTCGGACACACCGGCGTGAAGGTCAGCCCCCTGTGCCTGGGCGCAATGATGTTCGGCGCCTGGGGCAACACCGACCAGGAGGACAGCGTCCGCATCATCCACCGTGCTCTGGATGCCGGGATCAACTTCGTCGACACCGCCGACGTGTACTCGCGCGGCGGGTCGGAGGAGGTCGTGGGCCAGGCTCTGGCGGGCGGCAGGCGCGACAACGTGGTCCTGGCCACCAAGGTGCACGGGACGATGGGCGAGGACCCCAACGAGTTCGGCAACTCCCGGCGCTGGATCATCCGGGAGGTGGAGAACAGCCTGCGTCGGCTGCGCACCGACTGGATCGATCTGTATCAGATCCACCGCCCTGAGCCTGACACCGACATCGACGACACGCTCTCGGCGCTCAGCGATCTGGTCCACGCCGGCAAGGTCCGCTACATCGGCTCCTCGACGTTCCCGGCCAGCCAGATCGTGGAGGCGCAGTGGGTGGCGCAGCGGCGGGGCCGGGAGCGCTTCGTATGCGAGCAGCCGCCGTACTCGATCCTGGCTCGGGCGATCGAGGCCGACGTTCTACCTACGTGCCGGCGCTACGGCATGGGCGTCATCCCCTGGAGTCCGCTGGGCGGCGGCTGGCTGAGCGGTCGCTATCGCCAGGGGCAGGACGTGCCGGAGTCGCGCCGCGCCGCGATGCTGCCCCAGCGCTACGACATGTCGTTACCCGGCAACCAGCTCAAGCTCGAGGCGGCCGACGCACTGGCCGAGCTGGCTGAGGAGGCCGGGCTGACGCTGATCGAGCTGGCGCTTGCGTTTGTGATCAACCACCCGGCAGTGACCGCCGCGATCATCGGGCCGCGCACCATGGAGCACCTGGAGTCGCAGCTCACGGCAGCCGACGTGAGTCTGTCCCCCGAGGTGCTCGACCGGATCGACGAGATCGTGCCGCCCGGGGTCAACCTGAACCACACCGACGTGGGCTGGCAGAACCCAGACCTGGCGACGGAACGGCGCCGCCGGTAAGTCGGGGCGGTAGGGATTCCAACTCGGCGCGCTAGGGATCCCGACTCGGCACGGTAGGGGCGGGAACTCGGGGACGGCGGGAACGGCAACTCGGCCGTAGCGGCCGCAACTCGCGGCAGTTTTCTGGGTTCTCCTTCGTTGGGTGATGAAACACACCCGAATCTGTCCGAAATGACACCCGGATCTGTCCGCCCCGAGGTCCATGCTTCTCGTGTGGGTATACGGAGGAAGGAGCCACCGTGCAGAACACCGAGTTGAGTAGTGAGTTGGCAGTCGATCAATTGAGCCAGCTGGTGTATGAGCTGCTGGACGCGCACGTGGACACGATCTGTATGGGCGAGGATGTCTGCGGGCACTTGGAGTGGGAGGCCCACCTCGAGTACCTGCGCAGCCTCCAGCGGGTCAGCCGCGAGATGCTGGCCAGCCTGGACACCAAGGTCGCGATCTCCTAACTGCAGGTCGGAGTCGCGCCCGCCGCGCGGTCGTAGGCCGCGACGAGCACTCGCCAGATCCGGTCTGACGCGGTGTCCGGTGCCGAGTCCGCTTCGGTCAAGTCGGTGGCCACGGTCAGCGTGAGGTGGCGCGCCGGGTCGGTCCAGTTCTCGCTCTCGAAGCCCCCGTAGTCACCGTCGTGGCCCAGCCAGCGGTGGCCGTCGAAGCGCTGGTCGTAGATGCCGAGCCCGTAGTCAAACCGTCCCATTACAGTCATCTGGTCCAGCGTCTTGCGGTTGACCAGGCGGCTGGCGAACAGGGCCTGCCCGAACCGGGCCAGGTCGGTCGAGGTTGAGGCCAGGCCACCGTCGGTCCACACCGGTCCCCAGTAGTCGGAGGAGATGCCGAGACCGGGCACCCAGTTGTCGGTGAGTGAGCCGTCATTGTTCTGGTCGTACGGGTGCGGCAGCCAGGACGAGCGGGCCGGGCGGTAGGTGAACGTGGACTGCCGCATCCCGGCCGGCCGGGCCACCGCACGCTGGAAGCTGGACTCGATCGAGCGGCCGGTGACCTGCTCCAGGATTCCCCCCAACACCACGTAGTTGGTGTTCGTGTACTTGTAACGGGCCCCCGGGCGGAACTGCGGCCGGCCGATGGCGGCGATGATCTCCTGGCGGGTCCAGCGATGCCGTGGCTGGTTGTTGATGATCGAGTTGATCCGCGGGTTGCTGAAGTAGTCGGCCAGCCCGCTCGTGTGGTTGAGCAGCATTCGCAGCGTGATCTGGCCGGCGTTGGGCAGCTGGGGGTAGAACGCGGACAGGCGGGTGGTCAACGACAGCCGTCCGGCCTGCACCTGCTGCATGATCATCGTGGCGGTGACCGTCTTCGTGGCGCTGGCCAGGATGAATCGGGTGCTGGGGGTCACGCTAGAACGAGACCCTGTGGCGTACACGCCGCTGGCCCCGGACCACAGCACCCGCCCGCAGGACATCACAGTCGCGGTGGCCGCCGGCGCGCCGACGCTGGCCCGAGCCTGTCCCAGCGAGGCGTCGAGCGGTGCCGCACGGGCGGAGCCGCACACGGACGCCAGCGCCAGAACCACCCCCACTGCACGTAAACGAAGTGACCGCATCAGACCCCGGTCACACAATACGCTGCCCTCCCGCCCATCGAGCAGAAAGGCCGAGCATGCCCCAACGCGCCGCAATCGTCACTGGAGCCTCCCGAGGAATCGGCTACACCCTGGCCGAGACGCTGGGCGAGAAGGGGTACGGGCTGACGCTGACCGCACGCAAGCCCGAGGGGCTTGAGCAGGCGGCCAACCAGCTGCGCGAGCAGGGTTATGAGGTCGACTTTCTGGCCGGCAACATGGCCGATGAGGAGGCCATCCGCGCGGTCGTCAACCAGCACCGCGAGCGCTACGGCCGGCTCGACGTGCTGGTCAACAACGCGGGGCTGGGCATCGGCGCGGCCGCCGGCGAGGCGCAGACAAAGCACATCGACCTCCAGCTGGACGTCAACCTGCGGGCGATCATCCTGTTCTATCGGGAGGGCGCGGAGATGCTGCGGGCCGCGGCGGCCGAGAGCGGTAACGCTCTGGTCGTGAACCTGGCCTCGATCGCCGGCAAGAATCCTCAACCGTGGCTGGCCGTGTACTCGGCCACCAAGGCCGCGGTCGTCGCTTACACCCAGGCGATGAACAAGGAGCTGAACGGCGACGGGATCAAGTCAGTGGCCTTCTGCCCGGCGTTCGTGGACACGGACATGACCGAGTTCGCGCGCGGCCAGGTCCCGCAGGAGGAGATGCTCACGACGGGTGACATCGCCCAGGCCCTGCGGTTCATGCTGAGTGTGTCGCGGGCGTGCGTGGTGCCGGAGATCATCTTCCAGCGTCCCGGGGAGACGACGTAGTCGCGCCCGCGCACGCGCCCAGGCCCGCGCACGCGCCCGCGCGGGAGACGAAGGTGCACTCACATAGTCCGCGCCGGGGTAGGATCGCCGCCTGACATGAGCGCCGAGCCTCGTATCTCCCCCGGCACCCGCGCGCAGGTGGGCTGGCTGAACTCGCTGATCCTGGCCGCCCTGGCCCGGGGCGCCGGGACGGGCCGGCCCCCGAACCTGTTCGCGACGCTGGCTCGCCACCGGCGCCTGTTCCGGGGTTGGCTCTGGTTCGCCGGTTCGCTCATGCCAGGCGGATCGCTGCCCCGGATCGACACCGAGCTGGTGATCCTGCGGGTGGCGCACAACTGCCGCTCGGAATACGAGTGGCGCCACCACGTGCGCCTGGGTGGCCTGGCCGGCCTGAGCGAAGAGGACATCACGCGGATCATGGACGGCCCGGAGGCGCCGGGCTGGTCAGAGCGCCAGTCGCTGCTGCTGGAGGCCGCCGACCAGGTCCACCACCTCAGGGTGATCACCGACGACACGTGGCGCCAGCTGAGCGAGCACCTGTCTCAGCGCGAGCTGATCGAGCTGGTGATGCTGGCCGGCCACTACGAGATGCTTTCCATGACCCTGGCCACTCTGGGGGTTCAGGAAGACCCGGTGCCCGACGGTGACGGCCGCGCGACGGCCCTGACCGGCCGCCGCGTGCTCATCACGGGCGCCGCGCGGGGGATCGGGGCGGCCACGGCCAGGCGCCTGCACTCGCGGGGTGCGCGGTTGGTGCTGGCCGGGATCGAGCCCGACCAGCTGGCGGCGGTGGCGGAGGAATGTGGTCATGCCCTCGCCGTGGTGTGCGACGTGCGTGATCTGGGGCAGGTCGAGGCCGCGGTGGAGGCCGCCGTCGAGGAATTGGGCGGGCTGGACGTGGTGATCGCCAATGCCGGCGTGGCCGCACAGCTGCCGGTGCTGGGCGGCGACGCGGAGATCTTCGACCGAACCCTAGACGTGAACCTGCGGGGCACCTACTACACACTGCGATCCGCGGCCGCCCACATCGCCCACCCGGATGGCTACGCGCTGGCCATCTCATCGCTGGCCGCGGCGGTTCATCCACCGTTGCTGGGCGCCTACAGCGCGTCCAAGGCCGTGGTCGAGGCGCTGGCCGACGCGTTCCGGGTGGAGCTCATGTCGAGCGGGGCGCGGGTCGGCGTGGCCTACTTCGCGGAACTGGACACCGACATGACCAGTCGCGGCTTTGGTACCGAGGCGGCAGGGGCCATCAACACCGGACCCCGTCGCATCGTGACCCCTCTTTCGGCCGGCGTGAACGCGATCGAGCGCGGGGTCGCTCGCCGCTCGCGTCGCGTGGTGGCCCCGGGCTGGGTGGCCGCGGTGCTGCCGATCCGGATGATCGCCCAGCGGGTGGTGGAGGCGGTGAGCAGCCGCGGGCTGGACCGGGCGCTGGAGATCGCGCGGCGTGAGCACGCGCCGCTGACCACCGCGCTACCCCATCTGGCTGAGGCCCCGTCGCCGGACGGCGGCGGTCAGGCTCCGGGTGTGCAGTCGTCCCTGCGAGACCGCGATTCCGGTCAGTAGCAGCGCGGTCCCTGCCGGCTGATTCCAGCGCAGCGGCTCACCCAGCACAACCACGCCGAGGATGGTGGCGAACACTGGAATCAGATAGGTCACGGTTGAGGCCACGGCGGCGCCCCGCGCGCGCACGATGGCGAAGTTCAGCGCGTAGGCCACCCCGCTGCCCAGGACGCCCAGCGCCAGCAGACTCGCCAGCGCCTGCCAGCTCAGGTGCAGAATGGGGCCGCGGCTGAGCGGGATGAACACCGCCAGCATGGCCGTGGCCGACACGAGCTGCATGGCCGACAACGCGGCTCCGCTCTCCGGGCGCCAGGACAGGAAACGGCGCATGTAGGGAAACCCCAGGCCGTAGCACAGGCCAGCGCCCGCGCAGGCCAGCTGGCCGGTCAACGCCCCGCCGGCGATGCCCCGCCAAGGACCGAGCAACAGGACCACACCGGCAAACCCGACCGCCAGCCCGCCCACCCGGGACGCAGTGGGCCGCTCCTCCCCGAACGCGATCAGCGAGATCACGAGCACCCACAGCGGCGTGGTGGCGTTCCACAGCCCGGCCACGATCGAGGACGTGTGCTGCTCGCCGTAAGCGAACAGCGTGAATGGCGCGGCGTTGAAGAACACGGCCACCACCGCACAGTGCAGCCACAGTCGCGGATCGCGTGTCAGCGGCGCCCGGCTCGCGCGCGTGATGACCAGCAGAGTCAGCGCCCCCAACGTAACCCGGCCCAGCGCCACCCACAGCGGCGGCCAGCGCTCTCCTAGCACCTTGATGAACAGGAAGCTCGATCCCCAGATGGCAGACAGCAGCACGAACTGCAGCTGCCAGGGCACGGGCGGACGGTGGGTGCTCATGTATGCCAAACGCTGGCATACCCCCGTTCGTGACACGTCCTTTCCAGCTGGCCAGCCAGCCAGTAGCATCGGCGCTTGGCTCGCGACCAACCTAGATGGAGGGGAACATGACATCGACCCGCAGCGACCTCGACCAGCCGGACGTCAAGGACATCCTGGTCACCGAGCGAGAGCTGTGGGAAGACGGGCCGCCGCACGAGGTGTTCAAGCGCCTGCGCAACGAATGTCCTGTGCACTGGACCTCGAAGCTGACCGAGTTCCCCACCGAGAGGGGCTACTGGTCGATCACCCGGGCCGAGGACATCCACGCGGTCAGCCGGGACTACAAGACCTACTCGTCCGAGATGGGCGGCGTTACGGCGGCCACGGTGGGGTTCCCGATCGAGCTCTCGCGAGCCATGTTCATCGGCATGGATCCGCCCAAGCACGACCGGCTCAAGATGCTGTTCCAGGCCGGGTTCACGCCCAAGCGGATCGCGGCTCACGAGCCGGCGATTCGTGAGATCACCAATCGTGTGCTCGACCGGCTGGACGGTCGTGAGACCTGCGAGCTGGTCAACGAGGTGGCGCAGCCGGTGGTGTCACGCGTGATCGGCAGCTTCATGGGCATCCCGCCCGAGGACGACCGGATGTGGGCCGAGATCATGAACGCCACGCTGGCCGCCGGGGACGATGACCTCAACCCGGAGGGCCCCGAGGCGATCCAGCAGAAGTGGATCCCCATCATCTTCGAGCACTGCGGGAAGCTGATCGCGGAGCGGCGTGAGAATCCGAGCGACGATCTCACGTCGGTGCTGGTGCACGCCGAGATCGAGGGCCAGAAGCTCGAGGAGCACGAGATCGTGATGGGGTTCTTCCTGCTGGTGGCCGCGGGCAACGACTCGACCAAGGCCACCTACTGCAGCGGCATGCGGGCGATGATGGAGAACCCGGATCAGAAGCAGCTGGTGGTGCAGGACCCGTCGCTCGTGCCCAGCCTGGTCGAGGAGTCGCTGCGCATGTTCCCGGCGTTCGCCCACTTCCGCCGCACGGCCACCGAAGACACTGAACTGAACGGCCAGACGATCAAGCGGGGCGACAAGGTCGTGATGTGGTACGTGGCGTCCAACCGGGACGAGTCCCGTTACGAGGACCCGGACCGCTTCGACGTAACCCGAAACCCGGAGCACCAGGCGTTTGGGGCTGGCGGCCGCCACTTCTGCCTCGGCACCGCACTCGCTCGGCTGGAGCTCAACATCCTGTTCGAGGAGACGCTAAAGCGCTACCCCAACATCGCGCTGGATGGCGAGCCGACGATGGTCTTGTCGCCGTTCGTCAACCAGCTGAAGACGCTCCCGGTCCGGCTGGGCGCGCGGGCGGGTATGAGCGCCTAGCGCCACTCAGCCCACGGCGAGCGCCGTTCGGACTGTTCCTCGTCGGTCTCGATCACGTGCATCACCGCGTTGATCAGGGCCAGGTGGGTGAAGGCCTGAGGGAAGTTGCCCAGGTGGCGGCCCGTCCGCGAGTCGACCTCCTCCGCGTATAGCCCCAGGGGGCTGGCGTACCCGAGCACCCGCTCGCACAGGTCGCGAGCCTTCTCATGCTCGCCGATCTCGCTCAGCGCCGACACCAGCCAGAACGAGCAGATGAGGAAGCTGCCCTCGCGCCCGCTGAGGCCATCATCGGTCTCCTCGGTCCGGTAGCGCAGGACCAAGCCGCCGTCAGTCAGCTCCTTTGAGATGGCCATGACTGTGTTGTGGATCCGCTCGTCGTCGGGGGGCAGGAACCGGACCAGCGGCATCAGTAGCAGCGATGCGTCCAGGGCGGTGGTGTCGTAGTGCTGGACGAACACGCCGCGGTCGTCGACGCCGTGCTCGCAGATGTCGGCCTGGATCTCGTCGGCCGTGGCTCTCCACTGCTCCGCTTTGTCGTCATCCTCCCGCAGCAGGGCCAGCCGGGCGCCGCGGTCGCAGG
>DASZGO010000058.1:0-14157 GCA_035938755.1 Solirubrobacteraceae bacterium
CAGGCAGGCCGTGCGTGGCCTGGGCCACGAGCTCCAGCGCTCGCGACTTGGCCTCATTCAGCGCGCCGGTCATCGCGATGCGACGGCACACCTCGGCCGCCTGGTCCGGGGTGCGAACCTCGTGGAGGTCGACGGTGGCCAGCCCAGAATCCTCCGCCTGAGCCAGGATCAGCGGCAGCGTGACCGTGCCGTCGAGCAGGTCCGCGCCCCGGGGCTTGCCCGTTCGCTCCGGCGGACCGGTGACGTCGAGGACGTCGTCCAGGATCTGGAACGCCACGCCCACACGCTCACCGAACGCTCCGAGCTGATCCGCCGGGCCATCCGCCGACAGGGCGCCCAGTTCGCAGGCCGCCCGGAACAGCACTCCGGTCTTCAACCGGCAGCGCTCCAGATAGCGCTCCACCGACACCTGGCCGTCGAACGCGTCGCCGCGTTGCATCAGTTCCCCCTGGGCCAGCTCGCAGGCCGCGCGCGAAAGCACCCGCACCGACTCGATCGACCCACCCGCCGCCAGCTCGGCGAAGGCCCGGGAGAACAGCAGGTCTCCGGTGGCGGTGGCCAGGGGCCGGCCACCCTGCGCGAACACCGTGGGCCGGCCGCGGCGCAGCCGCGATCCGTCGAGCACGTCGTCGTGGACCAGCGTGGCGGCGTGGACCAGCTCGACGGCCACCGCCGCCCGGAGCACGCCGTCGGTCTCCGGCGGCGGCGCGCCGGCGGCCAGACACACCAGCAGCGGCCGGAGCCGCTTGCCCCCGGCGGCGATCGTCTCGCCGGCGTGCTGGGCCAGCAGCGGCCCGTAGCCGGTGGCCAGCTCGGCCATGCGGCGCTCCACGCGGCCGAGGTTTCGCACCACCTCGGCGCCGCCGACGTGCAGGACGCCCTGCAGCGTGTCCGCGCTGGGGCTGGTGGTTCCGGTGCTCACCGTCGGCAGCCTAGCCTTCCGTTCCGGCGCAACTCATTGTGGCCTCGCACGCGAGCTCCGAGACGGCTACTGGAGCTCTGCGAGGAACCCGACGAGGCTCTGGAACTTCTGCTTGGGGAGGTTCTTAAAAGAAGGCATCGGCGCAGTGGGGTTGATCAGTGTGGAGGCGATGGCCGCGGAGGGGAGCTTTGAGCCGATATGGGTGAGGTTGGGTCCCGGTCCGTTGTTGCCGTTGGTTCCGAGCACGTGGCAGGCCAGGCAGCCCGACGTCCCGACCACGTCCGCGCCGGCCACGAACGTCGCCTTCTGCTGGGCGGTCAAGCCGGCCGGCGGCTTCATGTCCACCGTGTTGGGTGACCCGGTGTTGGCGCCGGTGTAGGTCAGGTACGCCATCGCCGCGATGGTGGCCACGCCGGCGACCAGCGCGATCGGACGGCGCTCGATCCGCCGCTCCGCGCCGCGATCGTAGAACGGCAGCAGGAACAGCAGGATCATGCAGATGGTGGGCACGCCGATCGCGGCCATCGGCGTGAACTTGGGCACGTTCCTCATGACCCGCAGAACTTCGAACAGGAAATAGAAGTACCAGTCGGGCCGGGGGACGTAGGTGGTTGTGGTGGGGTTGGCCTTGGGCCCCAGCTCGGCCCCAAACAAGAGGGCCAGGAAGATGACCGTCGCCATGACGATGCAGGCCATCAGTGCGTCCTTGCCCACCGCGTAGGGGAAGAACGGATGGCCCTCGCTCTTCAGGACCGAGTATTCGCGGAGATAGGCCTCCTTTTGCGCCTGATTCATCGCGACTTCTCTTCGCTCACACTTCCGCGCGCTCTGGCTCGAGCGCCGGGTCGTCCTTGAGCGGCTTCAGCCACGGAGGAGCCGTCGTGCCCAGCTTGGCCACCAGGTATAGGTGGGCGCCGATCAACGCCGCGATGGCGCCGGGGATCAGCAGCATATGGAGGGCGTAGAACCGCGACAGCGTGGTGGCCCCGAACTCAGGCCCGGCGCGCAGGAAGTCCGACAGGAACGGGCCGATCAGGGGCCCCGTGCCGTTGATGTTCACGCCGACGATGGTGGCCCAGTAGGAGCGCTGGTCGAACGGCAGCAGGTAGCCGGTAAAGCCCATGACCAGGGTCAGGATCAGCAGCACGACGCCGATCACCCAGGTCAGCTCGCGGGGGTACTTGTATGCGCCGTAGAAGAACACCCGGGCCATGTGCAGGAAGATCAGGATGATCATCACCGAAGCGCCCCACTTGTGCATGGCGTGCACGAGCTGCCCGGCGAACACGTTGTCGTTGATGTAGCGCATCGACTCGTAGGCCCCGCCAGTCACGTCGGGCCGGTACCACATGGCCAGAAACACGCCGGTGACGGCCTGGTTGAGGAACGCGAACAGCGTCGCGGTGCCCAGGGTGTAGGCCCAGTTGGTACCGCGCGGCACCTTGCGGAACAGGCTCCAGCGGACGACCGGCGAGAGCGAAGTCCGCTCGTCGATCCAATCCGCCGCGGTGATCGCGCCCTCGACCGGGGTGAGCTTGCCCTGGTCGTTGTTCTGGCCCGGCCGTTTGGGCTTGGGCCGAAACGCCTTGGGAAGCGGGGGTGCGGGCAGGCGGGGCATGGGCTACTTGAGCAGCGGCGGGGTCGACCACCGCGCGGGGTAGAGGTACTGCCCGATCCCATCCAGCGGCTCGGCCGGGTCGCGAGGGGAGAAGCGGCGCAGCTCGTTGTTGACCGAATACCGGGGGCCGATCTCCACCAGGCCGGTGGATGGATTCAGCCTGGTGTAGAAGCGGTCCAACGGCCGCACCGGAGGACCGCCTGCGACAAGGCCGCGCAGGTTGTACACGCCGCCGTGACACGGGCACACGAAACGCTGCGCCGGCGCGACCCACCGGACCGGGCAGCCGAGGTGCGCGCACCGGCTGGACAGCGCGATCCAGTGGTTGTACTTGTCCTCGGGCTCGGTGTCGAGCGAGGGGTTGCGGGTCCGCACGTAGGCCAGCGACGTCCCAGCCTCGCCGATCCCCGGCGCAATCGTGATGATTTTGGTCACGTAGTTGTCGGTGGGGAAGTCGGACGGCGGCCCAATCGCTTGCCAGCTCATCTGGGTGGTCTTGAACACCGGGGCCAGGGCAAAGCCCAGCGCGGGCAGCGTGAAAGCGGCGGCCGCGACCGCGCCGGCGCCATTAGCCGTTCCGACCATGAACCGGCGGCGGGTGACTGTCTCTCCCTCGAACGCGCCGGGAATGTTCCGGTCTGCCGTGTACTTGGAGAGCTTGGGTTTACGTCGCTTGGGCACGTCTCGAGACTTCAGGGGGCTCCTGATTGAACAGGGCCGGACAGGCTATCGTCAACTACGAGGCAAGCGTCACGAGGCGCTGGGGTTGGCGGGGTCAGCGCCCCGCCCGGCCTGGGGATCCCAGCCGATCCGGAACGCCGCCTCAGCCCAGATCTGCTCCCCGCGATCCGGGCGTCCCTCGGCGTGCGTCTGCGCCAGCGAGGCGATCGTCTCAGCCAGGATGCGCACCGCCTCCAGGTCGCCCAGCGCAGCCAGGCGGGCCAGGCCGAGCGCATACAGCTGATCGCCCACCAGAAGGGCCAGGTCGGGATCGTCGGTCCGCACCACTTTGGGGGCGCCGTAGTGCAGACGCGAGCCCTCGAGGATCATTTCCAAGAGCAGCTCGTACTCGGCCCGGCGATGGGTCGTGCGCGGGCCCGAGGCCGCCTTCTGGGCCGGGCCCGAGGCCGCCGCCGCGGAGCCCGGCGAGCTTCTCGCCAGCTCGGCCAGGATGCCGCCCTCGGCCTTGAGCGCGGTGCTCAGGCGCTGGCTCATTACGCCACCTCGGCGAACGCCGCCCGGGCGGCCTCAACGGTCAGCTCAACCTCCCGCTCGCCGTGGGCCAGCGAGGGAAACCAGGCTTCGAACTGCGACGGCGGCGGATATACACCTCGGTCCAACAGGGCCCGGCACCAGGCGGCGTGGCTCTCCAGATCGCAGGCCGCGGCGTCGGTATAGCTCCGCACCGGACCGCCGCAGAAGAACGGCGTCAACAGACCCGGCTCGGACTGCACGCACAGCGGCACCCCGGCCTCGGCGGCGGCTTCGGCCAGGCCATCGGCCAGCCGCATCGTCACCGCCTCCAGACGCTGGTAGGCCCGACCGTCGAGCAGCTCAAGTGTTGCCAGCGCGGCGGCCACGGCCAGCGGATTGCCGGACAGCGTGCCCGCCTGGTAGACGTCGCCGGCCGGGGCGATCCTTTCCATCAGGATCTCGGGGCCGCCGTAGGCCGCGGCCGGCAGCCCGCCTCCCACCACCTTGCCCAGGACCGTCAGGTCAGGCATTACCCCGGAGGCGTCCTGGGCACCGCCGGGAGCGACCCGAAAGCCCGTTATCACCTCGTCGAAGATCAAAAGCGCCCCGGTGCGATCGGCCTGCGCCCGCAGCAGCTCCAGAAACCCGGCCTGCGGCGGGACCACACCCATATTGGCCGGCACCGGCTCGGCCAGGATGGCCGCCAGCTCGTGGCGCTGGCTGGCCTCGATCAGCGCGTCCGGGTCGTTCCAGGGGACGACCACGGTGAGCTCAGCCGCGCTGCGCGGCACGCCCGGGCTGGTCGGAAGGCCCTGGGTGGCCAGCCCCGATCCGGCCTCGGCCAGCAGGCCATCCACGTGCCCGTGATACGCCCCGGCGAACTTGAGCACGGGGTCGCGCTCGGTGACCGCGCGAGCCAGTCGCAGCGCGGTCATGGTGGCTTCGGTGCCCGATGACGTCATGCGCACCATCTCGACCGACGGGATCCGCTCCGTGATCTCCTCCGCCAGGACCACCTCCCGCTTTGTGGGGGCGCCAAACGTCGTCCCGTCGGTCGCAGTCGAAGCCACCGCGTCCACCACGGCCGGATGCGCATGGCCGGCGATCAGCGGACCCCACGAGCAGACCCAGTCCACATATTCGTTGCCGTCGACGTCGAATATCCGACTGCCGCGGCCGCTGGCGATGAAGATGGGGTCACGGCCGATCGAGCGCATGGCCCGGACCGGAGAGTTGACTCCGCCGGGTATCAGCTCAAGCGCCCGGTGGTAGAGCTCACTGGAACGCTGCGTGATGACGGCGGGGGCGGTCAAACCCCGGCGTGCTCGCGTTCCCAGTCCCGGAAGTCCTGGGTGAAGTAGAGCAGGCGGATCTTCTTGAACTCGGTGGAGGAGTACAAGGTGGCGCGCTCCTGGATTCCGGTCTGCTCGGAGATCGAGTCGAGGATGGCGTCGCACTCCTCCTTGGACCGGCCGTGAGCCATCGTGAAGAGCGAATAGGGCCAGTCGGCGTAGGTGGGGCGCTGGTAACAGTGCGAGATCCCCCGGAACGCCGCCATCCGCGGCCCGAGTTCCATCACCCGGGGCTCTGGGACCTTCCACACGCCCATTCCGTTGGCGCTGAAACCGGCTCGGCGGTGATACAAGATCGCCGCCACGCGGCGTAGCAACCGGCGCTCCTGCATCCGCTCCAGGTGCCCGATGAGCTGCTCCTGGCTCATGCCCAGCCGCGCCGCGGCCAGCGCATATGGCTCCTCGGTCACCGGCATGTCGCCCTGTGTGGAGCGAATCACCGCAATGTCCAGCTCGTCGTAGGGCTGTCGCTCCGTTTCGGCCGGCGGGGTGGCCTCAACCGCCTGGGCCAGTGTCTGAGTGTCCCCCTCCATCTCCAGGTCCATGCGGATCTTGAACAGCTTCAGGGTGGGCAGCTGGCGAATCGAGTCCGCCCCGGCCAGCCGGGCCAGAACCTCGAGTGTGCCGTCCACCCCGAGCGGCGAGTCGGGCTCGGTGGCGAGGGTGAACCAGATGTTGAACTCGTGGTTGCGCAGGTAGTTGTGCGACACGCCGGGATGCTCGTTGATCACGTTGGCGGCCCGCCAGGGATTCTCCGCGTCGACCTTGGCCGCCACCAGCATCGACGAGTAGCCGAGGGCGCGTGTGTCGTAGATGGGCGTGACCTGACGGATGATGCGCTCGTCGATCAGCTCCTGCACGCGGGCCATGGCCGCGGCCTCGGCGATTCCGGCCTCGGCGCCCACGTGCTGGTAGGGCCGGCGGGCGATGGGAAACGCGCCCTGCATCAGGTTGAGCAGCCGCTTGTCCAGCTCGCTGAGCGGAATCGCCGCGCCCTGCTTGCGCTCCCGGAGCTTGGGACCGTGGCGCTTGCCGCGGGCCGGTTCTACTGCAGCCATCGCGCAGCGTCCTTGGCGTGGTAGGTGATGACGATGTCCGCTCCGGCCCGGCGGATGCCGGTCAGCGCCTCGAGCACCGCGCTCCGCTCGTCGAGGGCGCCGGTCGCCGCCGCCGCCTTGAGCATCGCGTACTCGCCGCTCACGTTGTAGGCGGCCAGCGGCATGCCGGTCTCGTCCTTGATTCGCCGGATCAGGTCGAGGTAGGGCAGCGCCGGCTTGACCATCAGGATGTCCGCACCCTCCTCGACGTCGAGGCGGGCCTCCCGCAGGGCCTCGTTCCCGTTGGCCGGGTCAAGCTGGTAGCCCCGCCGGTCCCCGAACGCGGGCGTCGAATCGGCGGCGTCGCGGAACGGGCCGTAGAACGCCGAGGCGAACTTGGCCGAGTAGGCGAGGATCGGCGTGTCGGTATAGCCCTCCTCGTCAAGTGCAGTGCGGATGAAGCCGACGCGTCCATCCATCATGTCGCTTGGCGCGATCAGATCGGCCCCGGCCCGTGCCTGGGAGACGGCGGTGCGAGCCAGCAGATCAAGCGTGGCGTCGTTGTCCACGCTGCCGTCGGAGCGCAGCACGCCGCAGTGGCCGTGGCTCGTGTACTCGCACAGGCAGAGGTCGGTGACCACGATCAGCTCGGGCACGGCGTCCTTGATCGCGCGGGTGGCCAGCTGGATGATCCCCTCCTCATCCCAGGCCCCGGATCCCTGTTCGTCCTTGGCCGCCGGGAGCCCGAACAGCAGAACCGCCGGGACATCCAGGGCGACCACCTCCCGCGCCTCGTCCACCGCGTGGGCGATCGACAGGCGGTCGATCCCGGGCAGAGTGCCGATCGGTTCGCGTCGATCCACACCATGGGCCACGAACATCGGGTAGACCAGGTCCTGGGCGGAGAGCTGTGTCTCGCGAACCAGGCCGCGGAGCGCCCGGGTGGCGCGCAGCCGGCGCATGCGCGTCTGCGGGAAGGGCATCGGGGTTGAGGATACTGGCGAGCCGCTGCGCGATCGGGGCTAGACGACGTTCCAGGGGTCGATTCGCCAGTCGGTGACCAGGCCAGCCCGCACATAGGGGTCCTGCCGCGCGAAGGACTCGATCGCCTCCGGTTCGGCATCCTGGAACACGATCGCCGCGCCGTGCGGCGGGTCGCCCAACGCCCCGGCCAGCGTAACGTGACCGCGCTCACGCTCCCGGGCGATCCGGGCCAGATGCTCCTCCCGGTAGGGGCCCCGGCGGTCGAGCATGTCCTTCACGTATTCATAGAAAAGGATGTGGTGCACGTCCGATACGCTGACAGACGTGGCCAATTTGGAAAAGCGTGGTAACTACACCCCCCGCCACGTGCGTCAGCAGCGAGCCTACCGCCTGGTGCTGGTCGGCGGCACGGCCGGTGTGGTCGGCGTTGCGGGAATCGTGCTCTCGGTGGCCGGCGTGATCGGCGCCGCCCTTCCGGTCATCGCCCTGATCATCGCCGCCCTGTGCGCCGTCGGGTTCATGGCGACGGTGAGCAAGCGCTGAGTCTCGGCTGAGGCGACGGCCGTCGTCCGCGGCGCGTCACTTTTGCGCGGCTGGATCGCGCTTTTCGCGCAAGCCCTGGTTGGGACCAGGGTTCGCCGGCCCGGGGCTGCGGGCCTGGTTGAAAAAGCGAGACCTGGCGTGGGAAATCGACGTCTCGGCCGGGACGTGTGGACGATTTTCCTGAAATAGTCAGGAAAAGTGACATCTCGGCCGGGGCCCGCGGCCGCCCCGAGCGCCGCCACCCCCCTACGCGAACCGTCTCAGCGCCAGCCGCCCCAGCACCCCAAACACGACGGCCAGCACCAGCAGGTGAAACGCCGGGCCGACCATGCCTGGAGGCGTGCCGCTGAACGCGTTGCTCATGGCTTGCAGTGCCGCCTTGAACGGGAACACGAACGCGATCACATCGAGCACCGTCTTCAGCCCACCGGACACCGCGTTGGCCGGGACCAGGGCCACAAAGGCGACGGGCAGGGACACCAGCAACCCCAACAGAGATGCTGAGTTGAGCTCGCGGGCTACCGCGCCGATGGCCACGCCGAGGGCGCCGAAGGCCAGTCCACCCAGGACCACCGCCAGGACCCATAACTCGAACCGGCTCCATTCCAGGTGGATGAACAGCGAGACGAACACCGACATCAACAGGGCCAGCACCGACGCGCACGCCGCGGCCAGCGCGATCTTCTCGCCCAGCAGTGCTCCGGGACTGATCAGCCCCCGGACCAGGCGGGAGTAGGCGTTCTCGGCCCGCTCGATGGCGAGCAGCCCCGCGGCCAGCAGCAAGGTGACCAGCATCAGCGAGACCACGACGGCGATCGCCGTCGCGTAGGCGTCGGTGGGGGTGGTGCGGCCGGCCAGCTGGCGCTGGTCGACCGTGAGTGGGGTGCCGATCGATCCTAGGACCGGACTGGCGAAGCCCAGGCCCTGGATGGCCAGATTGGCGAACCCCACCACCTGGCGCAGGGCCGGGCGCAGCGGGGAGTTGGCCGGCAGCGCGGCGATGGCTCCCTGGACGATGGCGCGGGAATTGCGGAGCCCCAGCAGCTGGACATTCTGGCCGGCGATGTTCACCGTGCCGCCGCTGAGTACCTGCTGGAGATCGGCCACGGCCACCTGCAGCACCTGCTTGGAGACCGCCTGCTCGACCTCGTTCACGCGGGCGCTGATCGTCTGCTGCACAAACTGCCGCTCCAGCGGATCACGGGAGTTGAGGATCAGCTCCACGGTCGGGCTGCCCACCCCGGTCTGGATGAGGCTCCGGATCTGACCCACGAGGTCGCCCGGGATGATCAACGCCGCCAGCGCCTGGCCATTCTGCACTTTGGCGATGGCCTCGTCACGCGAGTGCACCTTGATGGGATCGATCGACTGGTACAGCTGCTGGGCGTAGCTGGAGATGTCGATCTGCTGACTTCCGAAGTTGACCTTGCCCTGGCCCGGGGCCACCTCGCTGAACACGGCGACCTTGGGCTTGCCCGGCGGACTCGAGAGGGCAAAGCCAATCATCAGCGCCAGCACGATCGGGTACACGACCAGCAGCCCCACCAACAGCGGTGAGCGGCGAAGGATCTGGAGATCCTTCACGAACACCCATCGGGCGGCGCCGATCAATGGCCGCGCTCGTGCAGGAAGTGGACGAACGCCGCCTCGAGGTCATGCCGGTCGCCGCCCACCGCCTGGACCAACTCGACGGGAGACCCCACGAACAGCAGATCTCCGTCCACCAGCATCAGGATCCGGGTTGCGTAGTGCTCCGCCTCGGACACGTTGTGGGTCGAGAACATGACCGTGGTGCCCTGCCCGGCCAGACCGCCGATGAATTCCCACAGCCGTTCGCGCTGGCGTGGATCCAGAGACGCCGAGGGCTCGTCGAGTAGCAATGCGCTGGGTTCACACAGCAGCCCGATCGCGATGTTCACCCGCTGCTGGTTGCCGCCGGACAGTTTGCCCACCTGCTCGTCGGCCCGGTCCTCGAGCCCGGTCTGCTGGAGCATCCGCTGGGTCGAGGCCACCGGGTCGGCCACCTTCTCCAGCCGCGCGAACAGCATCAGGTTCTGAGCCACCGACAGCTTCGAGTACAGCGCCGGCTGCTGTGGCACCCAGCCCAACGGCCGGTCTGAGAACCGCTCGAGCGATCCTTGACTCGGCTTCAGCGTCCCGGCCAGGATCGACAGCAGCGTGGTCTTGCCCGCGCCGTTGGGCCCGATGATCCCCACGATCTCTCCCGCGCGTAGCTCAAAGCTCACCTCGCGCAGTGCGGTGCGGTCGCCGTAGCGCTTGGTCAGTGAGCGAGCCGTCAGGGTGACGGCAGAGGCGGGCGCGGCCGCAGGCACGGCCGCGGAGGCTAGTGGCTACGCGCCGCAAGGCGCGGCGCTAAGCGAGACTCAGCGCCGGTCCTCGACCCGCGCGGGCACCGGATAGGCCGGCGGCTCTGGCGACTCACCGCCGCCCTTCGGCTTACGGGGAGAGGCCGCGCCTGCGTCGGAGTCAATCGCTTGCGACACCGCGGCCTCTCCATCGGGCCCTAAACCCGTTGTTGACTCCGACGTGGGTGCGGCCTCCAACCCCGCCCCTGGCCCGGCTTGGACCCACGGCTCCAGCACCAGGTGCCGGCGCAGATACATCACGGTCTCCCGAAGCACCGCGGCCACGGGCAACGCCACCAGCGCCCCGGCCACTCCGTAGATCTGGTTGCCGATGAGCAGCGACAGGATGATGATGATCGGGTTAATGCGCAGCGAGATCCGGAACACCTGGGGCGCCACCACGTGGCCCTCCAGTTGCTGCAGGGCCACGAACATCAGCGCCACCCAGACCGCGCTCAGGGGGTCGTTGAACAAGGCGATCACCACGGGCGGCAGGGCTCCCAAAAATGGGCCGATGTACGGGATCAGCTCCATCACGCCGTAGAAGCCGCCAAAGAACAGCGCGTAGCGGGACCCGTCGGGAAAGATGCCGATCGTCCCGATGATCCACAGCGCCAGCGCGGCGCTGGCGCCCATGATCAGGCTGAACAGCAGCTGTCCGCGGACGTACCCGAACACGGCGCGCTGCACCAACCGCGGGAAATCGTCCTCCGGGGTGCCGTCCCCCGGAGGCATGATTCTTCGCACCAACCCGCCGATCTCCCGCCCGTACACCAGGAGGTAGATCGACAGCACCAGGACCAGGACCAGGTAGAAGGCCACGGTGACCGCGCGACCCAGCACGTCCTGGGTGAAGGAGACGATGTTCCCCGAGCCCTTGAGCACGTTCTTCTGCAGCGTCTGCAGCGCCGTCTGACCCTGGGCCTTGATCTGGACGTGGATGCCGTTCCGGTTCAGCCAGTTCTGGAAGTCGGCCAGATTGCGGTTGGCCCGTCGGGTGATCGCCGGCACGTCACGGGAGAACCGGGAGACCTGGGTGCTGACCGGATTGGACAGCAGGACGATCACCCCGGCCAGCACCGCGAACCCGCCCACGTAGAGGATCAGAATGGCCAGCCCCCGAGGGACGTGATGCCGGTGAAGCCGCTGGACCAGCGGGTTGAGGATCAGCGCCACCGTGCTCGCGGCGATCAGGACCAGCAGGACCGGCCCGGAGGCCCGAGCCAGAGCCCACAGCCCGAGCAGCGCTAGGGGGAGGACCACCAGCTGGATCCACCGGGGCACCACCGCGGTGGGCATGATGGGGGACACGGCGCCACCGGGCGGCGCGGACTCCTCCGCGCCTTGCGCAGAGTCGCCGACGGGCGCCCCGGTGGCCGGGGGCCGGTCGGCTTCCCGGTCGGGGTCGCGCTTGGGGACCCGCAAACGCCTGGAAACCCTGAAACCCATCTAGCTGGAAGTATGAGGGTCGCGCAGACATGAACGACACCGTGAGCATCCTGTTCGTGGGCGACGTGGTCGGCGGGATGGGGCGCCGGACGCTCCTGTCGCTGCTCCCCGAGCTCCGCCAGCGGCACGCCCCCGACTTCGTGGTGGTCAACGCGGAGAACGTGGCCGGCGGGCTGGGCATCACCAGCAAGATCGCCCGGGAGCTGTTCGAGGCGGGGATCGACGTGATCACCCTGGGCAATCACACCTACCGCCATCGCGAGGTCTACCGCTACCTGGACCAGGAGGACCGGATCCTCCGCCCGGCCAACTTCCTACCCAGCCAGCCGGGGCACGGCTGGTGCACGGTGACCCGGCGCGGCGTCCGTCTGGGCGTCGTCTCGCTGTCGGGCAACCTGTTCATGAACGCCGCCCGGCCCGCGTTCAGCGAGGCGGACATGGCGCTGCAAGCCCTGGAGGGACGGGTCGATCAAGTGGTGGTGGACATGCACGCTGAGGCCACCAGCGAGAAGGTGGGCCTGGGATGGCACCTCGACGGCCGCGCCACCGCCGTGCTGGGAACCCACACGCACGTCCCGACCGCCGATGCCCGGGTGCTCCCCGGGGGCACCGCCTACATCACCGACGTGGGCATGACCGGGCCGCGCGGCGGCGTGATCGGGGTCAAGCGCGAGCAGGCCATCGAGTCGATGCTCACCCGCATGCCGGTCAAGTTCGAGACCTCGACCGAGGACCCTTGGCTGAACGCCGTGCTGGTCCGGGCCTCGCAGCCGATGCGCGCCGAGGCCATCGACCAGCTGCTGGTGCCCGCACCCGGAGTCGCCTAGGCGGGCACCGCGGTCAGGGGCTCGGATTGGGGCTGCGGCGCCGGGGTCTCCACCGCCGGCCGGGGCCGCGGGCTGGCCCCAAACAGGGCGACGATGACCAGTGGGAAGAACCACACGATGTAGGAGTACAGCCAGTAGGTGACGCTGAGCTGGAGCGCGATCAGCACCGCCGCTCCTAGCGCCGCGATCTCAACCAGCCCGCGCCGCCGGGGGACGAACGCCACGGCAATGGCCAGCGCCGCCGCGGCCCCCTCCACGAGATGCTGCTCCAGGCTCAGCCCGCCCCACAGCCCCCAGATGGAGAACGGCGCCGGGCGGTGCAACTGGTAGCTCACGGTGTCGTGCCAGAACCTCCAGAAGTTGTGGTCCAGAATCACCGGGAGCAGCGCGGCCGCCACGGCGACGGCGTAGGCCAGCACGTAGAACACCAGCGAGCGGACCGGTCGCCAGCCGCCGGTGCCGCGAAGCAGCAGCGGGCCCAGCGCGAACGGCGCGAATTTGGTCAGCCCGGCCAGGCCGGCTAAGCCGCCTCTCAGAGGTGCCCGTCTCACCGCCAGCAGCGCGGCCACGATCAGCAGGCCGACCAGCGTGTCATTGGTGTTGGAGTTCATCGACCACAAGGTGAAGGGGTAGGCCGCCCACAGGTAGACGAGGAGGATCCCCAGCGTGGGACCGCGGACCATGCGGCCCAGGAAGAACAGGCCGATCAGCATCAGCAGATCGAAGGCGATGGCCGCGGCGTGCGCCGCGGGCAAGCTGTCCCAGTGACCGCTCCAGCCGAACAGCGCCCGGAACGGGACATAGGCGTAGTAGGCCACCGGACCGTAGGTGTCACCGTAGGCGTTGTCGCTAGGCCAGTGGCCGTACAGCTTCTTGCCGTGGAGCAACTTGTCGGCTCCGACCACCCCGGCGTAGCCGACATCGATCACGTTGGAGTTGGTCACGTTCAGCCCGACCCGAAAGCCGACCAGGAAGATCGCGGCGATGGCCAGCCACGACACCGGCACCAGCACCGGGAGCGGCGACCGGGGCCGACCACGGCCGAAGGCCAGCAGCAGCATCCGCACCAGCAGGTAGACCAGGAACGGGTACACGAGCGGCACCGACAGGCCGATGTTGGCGTGGTTGAACACGGCCAGCGAGATCGAGAAGCCGAGCAGCATCAGCAGATCCAGGTGCAGCAGCGACAGCCGCCGCCGGCCATCCGACCCCTTGCGCCAGGGCAGGAACGGGACCACGAACAGCAGGCACAGGGGAACCCAGATGTACCACGAGTTGACCCGGCGGCCGAAGGCCCCGGGATAACCGCGAGCCATGATCCAGGCCACCTGGTATCCCGTCCACGCCTCGGTCACCGTGCCGGTGGCATCGTCCACGTAGACCTGGATGAGTTCGCGCTGATTGCGGCCCGAGGAGAACCAGCTCACCTGCCACCGACCCGGGCCCTTGGTGTACTGGTAGGCCACGGCCTGCGGATGGCGTTTGAGCTCGGCCCGCACCGTCGGGTCAGCCTCGGCGATCCGCTGCACGCGGTTCCCGGTCAAGCGGTAACCCTTCGGCGACTTGTCCGGGTCTGAGACGAGGACCGGGGTATTGGGATCTGCGGTGGTGCGCTTATGCGCCCGGGTGGGCGTGTGCGTGGCGGCGGCCGCCGGGACCGCGCTGGCGGCGATCACCGCCAGACAGGCGACAACGGCAAGTCTGATCGGCTGGCGTGTAGCTCGTCTCAGCAGGACAGAGACAGGCTAGGCCCTACGGGCCTTGAAGCTCCAAAGCTTCTGCCCGACGAAGTTCAGCGGCGTGCCGGCGGCGATGGCGATGGCCTGGGCCAGAACCTTGCTCGTGCCCGCACCGCTGACCAGGGC
>DASZGO010000059.1:0-10511 GCA_035938755.1 Solirubrobacteraceae bacterium
ACCTCGATCGCGGGGTGCTGGCCGATCACGCGCTTGTGCAGTTCCTCCTCCATGCGCATCAGCTTGGCCGTCTCGGCCTCGGTCAGCTTGAACACCGGGATGCCGGTCCACATCGAGACGATGTCGGCGATCTCCTCTTCGCCGATCGCCGGCCGCTCGGTGGTCTCGCCGGCCTCCCATTGCTCGGTCAGCTCGCGCTTCTTCTGCGAGAGCCGCCGCTCCTTGTCGCGCAGGTTGGCTGCCTTCTCGAACTCCTGGTTCTCGATCGCCTCCTCCTTGGCCCGGCGCGTCTCCTCGATCTCGTCCTCGAGCTCGCGGTACACGGGCGGGGAGGTCATCGACTTGATCCGCATCCGCGATGCGGCCTCGTCGATCAGATCGATCGCCTTGTCCGGCAGGAACCGGTCGGAGATGTAGCGGTCGGCCAGCTCGGCTGCGGCCTCGAGTGCCTCGTCGGTGATCGTCACCTTGTGGTGGGACTCGTAGCGATCACGCAGGCCCTTGAGGATCTGGACCGACTCTTCGGTCGACGGCTGGTCGACGGTGATCTTCTGGAACCGGCGCTCCAACGCTGAGTCGCGCTCGAGGTACTTGCGGTACTCCTCGAGCGTGGTGGCGCCGATCGTCTGCAGCTCGCCCCGAGCCAGAGCTGGCTTGAGGATCGAAGCCGCGTCGATCGCGCCCTCGGCGGCGCCCGCGCCCACCAGGTTGTGCAGCTCGTCGATGAACAGGATGATGTCGCCGCGCTGGGTGATCTCCTTCATCACCTTCTTCAGGCGCTCCTCGAATTCGCCGCGGTACTTGGAACCGGCGACCAGAGCCGCCAGGTCGAGGGTGTAGATCTGCTTGCCCTTCAGCAGCTCGGGCACGTCGCCGTTGGTGATCCGGGTGGCCAGGCCCTCCACCACGGCGGTCTTGCCCACGCCGGGCTCCCCGACCAGCACCGGGTTGTTCTTGGTGCGCCGGGACAGGATCTGCATGATCCGCTCGATCTCAGTCTCGCGCCCCACCACGGGGTCGAGCTTGCCCTCGGCGGCCAGCTTGGTCAGGTTGCGGCCGAACTGGTCCAGCAGCTTGGATGACTTCTTGCCCTCCTGGGAGGTGCCGCCCGTGGCTGCGGCGCCGGCCCGCTGGCGGCCGCCGGGGCCGGACAGCATCCGGATCACCTCGTTGCGAATCTTTTCCGAGTCGGCGTCGAAATCGAGCAGGATGCGGGCGGCCACGCCTTCGTTCTCCCGAACCAGTCCGAGCAGGATGTGCTCGGTCCCGATGTAGTTGTGGCCCAGGCTCAGCGCTTCGCGCAGCGCCAGCTCCAGCACCTTCTTGGCCCGCGGGGTGAAGGGGATCTGCCCGGAGGTGACTTCCTCGCCCGAGCCGACGATCCGCACCACCTGAGCCCGGACGCGCTCGACCGTGATGTCAAGCGACTCCAGTACGCGGGCGGCTAGGCCCTCCTCCTCCCGGAGCAGGCCCAACAGGATGTGCTCTGTCCCGATGTAGTTGTGCTTGAGGGTCCTCGCCTCTTCTTGCGCCAAGACGACAACCTGACGTGCTCGCTCTGTGAATCGCTCGAACATAACTCTTCTCTCGGGTGCGGGTACTCGGGCAGTTGATCGAGGTGTTGTCCGGACGAAACGGCCCTATGGGGACGCCAACTTTCCGTGGCACTCATCTATCGGCCGCAGTGCCAGGATCGATGAGCGAGAACGGAGTCTTTCAGGGGCCATAGCTCAGTCTAGCAATCGAGGTATCGGCAACTTGGGGGCGGATCCTCACCTCATTCCCGCACGCTGCGGGGCTGAACCCGTCCCGGCCGGTGGGCGCCGGGGCGCGGGCGGGCCCAAGGCGCGGGGGGCGCGGGCGCGCGGGCGGCCGGGCGGCCGGGCGGGCGGGCGGGCGGCGGTACCAAATCTAGTCCGGGTCCGCGGGCCGCAGCCGGGCGCTCCAGCGCTCCTCGATCCGCCCCAGGCGCCAGATCGTGACTGCCGTGGCCCACACCACGACGAACAGGCCGACGATGACAAACCCCAGCGTGTTCAGGCTAACGCCCTGAACCCAGCCCCAGAACGGCCCGGACAGGTTGAGCTTCTGGGCCATCAGACCGGCCAGCTCGACCGTCCCCACCAGGAACGCCACGACCACGGACAGGCCGGTGATCGTGAGGTTGTAGTAGATCTTGCGGACCGGCTTGGAGAACGCCCAGCCGTAGGCGAAGTTCATGAACGAGCCGTCGATCGAGTCCATCAGCGACATGCCGGCGGCGAACAGGACGGGCAGGCAGAGGATGGCGTACCAGGGCAGTCCGGCGCCGGCGGCACCCCCGGCGATCACCAGCAGCGCCACCTCGCTCGCCGTGTCGAAGCCCAGCCCGAACAGCATCCCGACGGGATACATCTGACTGGGCCGGGAAACGGTCCGGGTCAGGCGCCCCAGAAACCGGTTCATCAGGCCGCGGGCCGCCAGATGGCGCTCCAGCGCGTCCTCGTCGTAGTGCCCGCGGCGCATCTGCAAGAACACGCGCAGGATCCCGGCCAGGATCACCACGTTGACTGCCGCGATCAGGTACAGGAATCCACCGGAGATGCCCGTCCCCACCAGGTTGGTGACCTGGTGCAGCTGAGAGCCGTGGTGGCTCACCGGACCGGCCAGGGACGAGATTCCGATCGACAGTAGAAATGCCAGCCCAAACACGATCGTCGAGTGCCCCAGCGAAAACCAGAAGCCAACCGTCAGCGGGCGCTTGCCCTCGCTCATCAGCTTGCGGGTGGTGTTGTCGATCGCCGCGATGTGGTCCGCGTCGAACGCGTGGCGCAGCCCCAGCGTGTATGCCGTGATGCCGATGCCGACGGTGAACACCCCGGTGCCGGCCAGGTGGTAGTGACGCGGGGCCACGACAGCCACGAGGAGGGCAAATCCCAGGACGTGCAGCGCCAGCACCACTCCGCACATGCCGAGCATGGTCCGGAGCTCCCCGGGTCGCAGATCTAGCCCCCGCGCCCGCTTCATCGTCCCACCGCCTGGGCACAGGCGCCGCACAGCCCCACGATGGGGAAATGGGAGAACCGCGCCCGGTAGCCGAACCGCAACCGGATTGCCCGCTTGACCTCGTACAGGTCCTCGGAAGCCAGGGCCACGAACTCGCCGCAGCGCTCGCAGGTCAGGTACTCGCGGTCACCGCCGGAGGCGATCGTGTACAGGCTCGGGCTGTGGGCCAGGTGGACGTGGCGCACCATCCCCAGCCGCTCGAAGGTCTCGAGGTTCCGATACACCGACGCCACATCCGAGCGCGGCACCCGGCCCCCCACTCCATCGGCGATCTGCTCGGCCGAGAGAGGGCCGTCAGCCACGTAGAGCGCGGCTAGGACCACGCGGCGGGCGGAGGAGAGCCGCAGGCCGTGCTGGCGCAGCATCCTCAATGCCGCCGTCAGGTCCGGTGCCGGCACCGTAGGTGCCGACGATGCAATCGTCATGATGATCCGTCTCCTCGGGATTAGCTGCGGCCCCACCCCCACTACGCAGCTCCCGGCTCAGCGGATCATCCGAACTCCTAGCTCCAGTCCAGCTGGGAGACCTTTCCCCCTTCGATCACCACGTCCCGGGCCCGGGGCTGGTCGCCCAACCACAGGGTGTAGGCGCCCTGCGGTAGAGCGTCGAACACCGCCGTGAAGGCCGGCCGCTGGGCCATCCGCCGCTCCAGGAACTCCTTGTGGCTGCGCTGATCGTCGGCGCCGGCCGGGCTGATCTCCACCTCGACCCCGTGCAGGCCGGGGTCGGCGTGAATGATCAGTGCCCCCAGGTCCTGGCCGATGTCCAACACGACGAACTCGGGGTGGGCTCGGGCCGCGTAGTGCTCGTGGGCCATTGGGCGCCCCTAGCTGGCCGGCACGTCGAACCCGTCCTGGGGCGGAGCCAGGTACGGGAACGTGCCCTGATAGCGGTTGGCCGCGGGCGTCAGCCCCTCGGTCAGCTTGCCCGCCGCCGCGTCCGGCGTGTATGACTTGTTGACCAGCGGGTACGTTGCCCCGGCGAACGCCCGCAGCTCGATGCTCACGACGTCGTCAAACACGCGACGGCCGTTCGGGAATCCGGCGGCGTCGTTGCCGAGCAGCCCGAAGATGCTCGGTTTCGACGTGTT
This sequence comes from Solirubrobacteraceae bacterium, assembly GCA_035938755.1. Lineage (GTDB taxonomy): Bacteria > Actinomycetota > Thermoleophilia > Solirubrobacterales > Solirubrobacteraceae > Palsa-465. The sequence goes on from DASZGO010000059.1 coordinate 4,136, forward strand.
CGGCGGAATGGCCACGTTGAGCCGCAACTGATCGGCCTGGACCGAACCGGTGAAGTTCTGGAACCCGGGCACGATGCCCTTGGGGATCCCGGTGAGCAGAATCGCCTCCAGGTCCGCGCGGGCCGCCTTCAGGCCAGCCAGGTTGGGGAACACCTTCGGGTAGAGCACCGGCAGCAGGCCGGAGAGCTCCGGGTGCGCCACGTACTTGGCGAACTGCTTGTCGTCGACGGGATACAGGGAGTTCCAACGGTCCTTGTGGGCCATCGGGACGACCACCTCGTTGAACAGCGGGTTGCCAAGCCGGGAGACCTGGACCCAGGGGCCGGACTCCGACATCACTCCGGAGCCGTTGATCATTCGCACCTTGCGCCGGCTGGCGCCGCTCCAGACGCCGATCACCGCATGCTTGGACATCACGTCGGTCGGCTTGACGTGGTTAGAGGTCAGCTGCGAGATCGGGATCTGGATCGCGATCGAGTGGATGTTGAGCGTCTTAGTCGCATCCACGCCGGCTGCAGCCGCGCTCGGGATCAGATGCAGGTTCTGGAACGGGCGCAGGTCCGCGAGGTCGAAGGTCGACCCAAGGTCGACGTAGAACCCGTCGGTGCGCTGGCCCGCGAACACCTTGATCCCGCCGGGCAGGCTGTGCACGGCGGCCTGACCCAGGGCCGGGTAGTTGGGCGTCGACCTGGGGCCGATGTTGCACGGCGGGCACGCCAGGCCACGCCCGAGCACGTGGGTCTTGAGCTTGGGCTTGTGGTGCTTGTGACCGTTCGCAGCCGGAGCGGTCCCGTACTTGGTCGTGTCGTCGCCCTCGACCCGGGTCACCGAGTAGAACTGGCGCCGGTTCCACTTCGGGCTGTTCAGCGAACCGATCGGGCCGGTGTTGTAGAGGAACGTATTGGGGTCGCGCACGCGATTGGAGAAATTGAATACGTAGGAGATCTCCGGCTTGCCGTCCCCGTCGTTATCGATGTAGATCGAGTACAAGACGTCATCGCCGAACTCGAAGAAGTTCGGCCCACCCGGCGGATCCTGGAGCGGGACGAAGTTGGTGATCAGCGTGACGGTGTCCGGCCGGTCCGGGCTGACGAACGCGTAGACGTCGGCGTTGTCGGCCGCCGGATCCTTGCTGATCTCAGGCGCTTCACGGTGCGATGACATTGGAACCTCCTGTGAGCTGTTGGGTCGCGGCCGACACCAGGCGCTTGGCCAGGTCAGGATCGCGGTACGTGGTCTCGCTGGTTCCGGCCAGCACCGTGACCTCGCCGCGCCGCACGTCGTGCACGTAGGCCATGATCGGCTCCTTGGGTGCGCTGCCCGTGGGCTCGAGCATCTCGGACGTGACCGCGCCGCCCAGGCCGCCCTGCTCCGCGCGAGTGATCGCCGCGGCGCCCGCGGCTATCCCCGCCGCCCCGGCGGCCACGCCGGCCGAGGTTTTGATGAAGGACCTTCGATCGACGCCCTTGCGCTCGTCCATACCGACTCCTCTCGTGGGTGTAAGACCACGGTAGGAGCGATCAGACTCCGCAAACGCGAGCCGTTCGCAGGTGCGAGCCCGCCGCCGCGGCTAATCCCGCATCGCCGGGAACAGCACCACCTCACGGATGGAGTGCATCCCGGTCAGAACCATCACCAGACGGTCGATGCCCACCCCGATTCCGCCCGTTGGCGGCATCCCGTACTCCAAGGCCTGGATGAATGCCGGGTCGGAGGACTCGAACTCGCCCGGGAACTGGTCCCGCAGCGCCCACATCCGATCCTGCTGCTCGACCGGGTCGTTCAGCTCGGAGAAGGCGTTGGCGATCTCAAGCCCACCCACGAACGCCTCAAACCGCTCCACCAGGCCCGGCTCGGACCGATGGCGCTTGGCAAACGGCGACAGCTGGATGGGGTAGTCGAACAGCATCGTGGGCTCGCTCAGGGTCGGCTCGACGTGCTTGGACAGCAACTCGTCGACCAGCTGCGGCCAGGAATCAGCCTCCGGCACCGGGAGGTCTCGCTCGCGCATCGCCGCGGCCAATGCCTCGCGCTCGGTCAGGGCGCGGACATCTAGGCCGGTCCGCTGCTTGATCGCGTCGACCAGCGACTCGCGCCGCCACGGGCCCAGGCCGAGACGGGCGGTCAGGCGCTCAAACCGGTCCGCCACCGCCCGGTAGTCGGAGTACGCCTCGTACCATTCGAGCATCGTGAACTCAGGGTTGTGCTTGTGCGAGATGCCCTCGTTGCGGAAGTTCTTGCCGAGCTCGTACACCCGCTCCAGCCCGCCCACGACCAGCCGCTTCAGGTACAGCTCGGTGGCGATGCGCAGGTAAAAGTCGCGATCCAGCGCGTTGTGGTGGGTGATGAACGGCCGCGCGATGGCGCCGCCGTAGCGCGGCTGGAGCACCGGGGTCTCGACCTCTATGAACCCATCCTCGTCAAGGAACCGCCTCACGTCTGCGATCACCCGCGCGCGAGTGATGAACAGCTGGCGGGTCTCCTCGTTCGCGATCAGGTCCAGCTCGCGGTGGCGGAACCGGGTCTCGACGTCCTTGAGGCCGTGGTGCTTCTCGGGTGGCGGCCGCAACGACTTGGCCAGCAGCTCGAACCGCTCGACCCGCAGCGTAAGCTCGCCCCGGCGGGAGGCGAAAGCGATCCCGTCCACGCCGACCAGATCCCCCAGGTCGAGGTCCAGCAGCTGAGCCATCCCCGCCTCGCCGAGCTCGTCCACCCGGGCCTGCAGCTGGATCCGGCCCGAGCGGTCCACCAGGTCCAGAAACGCCATCCGGCCTTGGCCGCGGCGGGCGGCCAGCCGCCCTGCCACCCGGTGCCTGACCTCTGTCTCCTCGCCGGCTGCGAGGGATTCGTGCTGGGCGCGAACTTCGGCGATCGCCTGAACGTCCTCGAACTGGTAGGGGAACGGCTCGACGCCGGCAGCGCGCAAGTCGTCGAGCTTGCGCCGCCGGACGGCGAACACGTCCGAGTGCTGTTCCTCCTGGCTCACGCCCCGCAGTGTGACCGCTCGCACGCCACCCGGCCTCCCGGGGGGCGTCTACTTCGCGATGTCGATCTTGGTGATCTTCAGCTTGCGCTTGCCGCGCGGGGTGGCGATCTCCACCTGCTCACCGCGCTTGTGACCGAGCAGCGCCTTGCCCACGGGAGACTCGTTGGAGAGCTTCATCTCGGCCGGGCTGGCTTCGGCTGAGCCCACGATCGTGTACTTGGTCGACTTGCCCGCCTCGTCCTTCACGTGGACGACCGAGCCGACCCCGACCTTGTCGGTACCCAGATCGGATTGGTCGATCACCGTGGCGGAGCGGAGCTTGTCCTCCAGCGAGGCGATCCGCGCCTCGAGCATGGCCTGCTCGTTCTTGGCGTCGTCGTACTCGGCGTTCTCGGAAATGTCGCCGAATTCCCTGGCTTCCTTGATCCGCTGAGCAACCTCCCGGCGCCGCCGGGTGGTCATCTCATCGAGCTCGGACTTGAGGTTTGCCAGGCCTTCGGCTGTGAGGATTACGTCCTTGGGCATTGGGCTTTCTTGGCTTGGGTTCCTCGGATCTGGACGAGAAAAACCCGCTGCTAAAGCGGGAATCTCTGGCTGGGATCCGGCCAGTGCGGCGGACGAGTATAGACACCGCCTCCTGAATCCTTCGGAGGGCAGCCCGCCGGGTGGACACGTGGTCGAAAGAGCGACACCTGATGACGTTTTTTCGACCAGGCCCCGCGGCGCGGCCCGCGCGCCCCCGCGAGCCACGTAGCCCCGCCCCGCGAGCGCCCGGCGCGGCCGACAGCCCCGGCGCGCCCCACAGCCCCGCCCGCGCCCCGCCCGGGCCGCGACCCCTGGCCCCAAACCGGGACTCGGGGCGAAAAAGCGCGATCCAGCCGCTCAAAAGTGACACGCCCCCGGCGCCAGAGCGCTGGCGCTGGGGGGCGCGAGCGCCCTCACTCGCCTCGCGCCACCGGTCGTTCAGGGTCTCTGATCCACTCGCTCCACGAGCCCGGGTACAGCGCGGCGCCGTAGCCGGCCAGCTCCAGGGCCAGCACCTCATGAGCCGCCGTGACACCGGACCCGCAGTACACCGCCACCGGGACCCCGGGACGGACGCCCAGCGCGGCAAACGCATCCCGCAGCTCGGACGCGGCCCGGAACGGCGCACCGTTGGCCTGGGTCGGACGGTTGCGGGCGCCCGGGATGTGCCCGGCCACGGAATCAACCGGCTCAATTTCCCCGCGGAACCGCTGCTCCGCGCGGGCGTCGATCAGCACCCCGTCCGCGGCCAGCGCCAGGACCTGCTCGGCGCCCACCACTGGCATACCCCCAGGCCGGGCCACGAAGTCGCCTGGCTCCGGCACCGGCGGCTCACCCCGTTCTAGCGGATAGCCGGCGGCCACCCAGGCGGCCAGGCCCCCATCCAGCACCGCCACGTCGGCGTGCCCGAAGTAGCGCAGGAGCCACCAGGCCCGGGCTGCGGCCAGCGAGCTGGCCGCGTCATACACGACTACTCCTCGATTCAGGGACACACCAGCTGCCCGCATGGCAGCGCCGAACCGCTCGGGACGGGGCAGCGGATGGCGACCCCGCTCGCCCGGAGGGTCCGACAGCTCCTGGTCCAGGTCGACGAATACCGCGCCCGGAAGGTGGCCTTGTTGGTACGACCGGCGGTCGGCACCCTCGGCCAGGTTCCAGCGGACGTCGAGGATGGCCGGGGCCCCGGGCCCGACCGCCCGGTCGGCGAGCTGGTCCGCCGAAACCAGCGCGCTCAAGCCGCCAGACCACTCGGCGCCGATGGAGCCAGCAGCGCCCGGACGTGGTCGAGGGTCGGCGCCGTCTGGAGCGCGGCTTGCAGTGGCTTCCCGCCGCCGATGCGCTCCACGTACCACGGGTAGAACTTGCGCAGAAACCGGGTGGCTCGCTCCTGGCCCAGGTGCTCGACCGCGCGCTCCATCACCCAGTCGAGCTCGGCCAGAACCTCGTCGGGTGCCGGCTCCCCGAGGCGACGGCCCAGGAGCTGCTCGAACAGCCAGGGATTCCCCAGCGATCCTCGGGCCAGCAAGACCCCCGCAGCATCGGTGACGGCAAACGCCGAGCGCACCTGAGCTGGCGTGTTGAGCCCGCCCGAGATCAGCACCGGCACCGGCAGCTCCTCCACCAGCCGGGCCGCCAGGTCGAAATCCGGCTGGCCCTGGTGGCGCTGCGAGGCGTGGCGCGGATGGATCGCGATCCCGGCCACCACCCCAGCATCAGCCAGCCGGCGCGCCACCTCGACCCCGCGGAGGTCCCCTGGCCGCTGGCCTGAGCGCAGCTTGACCGTGACCGGCAGGCCGCCGCCCCGCCCCGCGGCCCGGGCCAGGGCCACGGCTCGCTGCGGGTCCTCCAGCAGCGCCGCGCCGGCTCCGGTCTTGCACACCTTGGGCACCGGGCAGCCCATGTTGATGTCGATCAGGTCGGCTCCTGCCGCGGCCACGCGCTCGGCGGCCGACGCCATCACCTCCGGATCCTGGCCGAACAGCTGCACCGATACCGGGTGCTCCTGGGGATCGATGCGCAACAACTCACGTAGCGTGCGGTCGTTGCGGTAGTGGATGGCGAAGCTCGACACCATCTCCGAGACGGCCAGCCCGGCGCCGTAACGCTTGGCCTGTAGGCGCACGAACCAGTTGCCGATCCCGGCCAGCGGCGCCAGCACCAGGCGGTTGGGAATCCGCACTCCGCCCAGGGTCCAGGGATCGGTTAGCGCATGGGAGTGCTCCGCGGGGCCTCGGGCCCCGCGTTCTGATGATGTCGGGCTTTGTCCGGTCGCCCTTGACCGTTCGCGCTGTGCGCTCACTAGCCCGTTCATGGTACGAATCACTCGATGAAGCTTTCCGAGCTATTCGAGCCCTGGGGTGATCTGGTGCGTGAGCAGGTGCCTGGGCTCGAGCTGTTCGACGCCCATACGCACATCGGCCGCAACGACCCGGACGGCATGCGCCAGAGCCCGGAGGAGCTCCTGGCGCTGCTGGAGCTGGCTCACGCCCGGGGCGCGTTCGTGTTCCCTATGCACGAGCCCGACGGGTACCCGCCGGCCAACGACGAGGTGCTGGAGGTGGCCGCAAGCTCGAACGGGAGGCTCCTCCCGTTCTGCCGGGTCAACCCGCACGCTGATCCCGTAACCGAGGCCCGGCGCTGCCTGGATGCCGGCGCCTGCGGGATCAAGCTGCATCCCCGGGCCGAGCAGTTCACCCTGGACCACCCGGCGGTGCGCTTGCTGGTCGAACTGGCCCACGAGCGAAAGGTGCCCGTCCTGATCCACGCCGGCCGCGGCATTCCGGCGCTGGGGCTGCACGCCGTGGAGCTGGCCGAGCAGTTCCCGGAGGCCCGGCTGATCCTGGCCCACGCCGCGGTCAGCGACCT
>DASZGO010000060.1:0-2876 GCA_035938755.1 Solirubrobacteraceae bacterium
CCAGGCCCGCCGGACCCTAGACATTGAGGCTCGGTTCGAGAGTGGCCACACCCCCGGCCGCTGTATTCATGTCGTAAACATCGGCACCGGTCTGGCGCAGCTGAAGTACCGCCGGGAGTCGTCCAACCAATCATCCGCCCACCTCCCCGCATTTCTGGTTCGGGCTTCACTTTGCCCGGGAGCTCACCTCGTTCACCCTCGGCTACAAGCCGCGGCTCGTGATCTCGAGCGTGGGGATCGACCCGACCACCGTGGCTGCGCTGCTGAAGACGGTTTCCAAGGGCAAGGCCTCCGGCACGGCCCTGATCGAGGGCGCCATCACCGACGGCTAACTGCCCTCGAACACCGACACCACGAACCCGTGGATCAAGCTGTTCATGAAGATCCATGCCCAGTACGACCCCAGCGTGCCCTTCGACGGCAACGTCGTGTACGGGATGGCCAGCGCGTACACGCTGGTGCAAGCGCTGCAGGCGAGTGGCAAGAACCTGACCCGCCAGGGTCTGGTCAAAGCCGTGGAGCAGTTCGGCTCCGGCTGGAAGGGGCCAGGCCTGGTTCCCTTCCGCTACAGCACCTCGCTGCACGGCGGCTACGGCGGCGCCGAGATGGGCCAGGTGCGGGGCGGCAAGATCGTGTTGTTCGGTGGCCCGCTGGTCACCGACCCGACCGCTAGCAGCCCAATAACCGCGTCGCACGGTACGCAGCCCGCGCCACCGGCGAACGGGATCCCGCCAACACCCTAACCGCGTACATGCCGTCGCTCGGGGGGTACCCGCGCCACCGCGGGTGCCCCATAGCGACGGCAATTCCCGCGTCAGTCGTACTCGATCTTGCGTAACACGCGGGCCGGCGCCCCTGCGGCCACGGAGAACGGTGGGATGTCCTCGGTGACCACCGAGTTGGCCCCGATGACGCACCGCTCTCCCACCGTCACGCCGCTGGTGATAACCACACCGGCTCCGCACCACACGTTGTCCCCCACCCGGGTCGGGCCCTTGCTGCTGAAGCCCTGCCAGGGCACGGGCCGGTCCGCGTCGTCGAACCGGTGGTTGGCGTCCGTGACAAAGCAGTGGTTGGCGAACATGCAGTGCTGGCCGATCTCCACTAGGTCCTGGGCCGCCACCATGACTCCCAAGTTGAGGAAGCTGCCGGCTCCGATCCGGATTCGGGCCTGCCCCGGTGCAGTGATCCAGACTCCCGGCTCGAACAGGACCTGCGACCCGATCTCCAGGCGGCCCTCCCGCAGCGCGCTCAGCACGTTCCCGTGCACCGGCCAGCGCACAAACGCCTCCCGCCGCATGAACTCCCAGTGGATCAGCAGCCGGTTCCAGGGCAGCGAGTTCTGCTCATACCACAGCCACTTCTGCGCCCAGAGCTTGAGCAGCCGCAGCTCCACGCTCACCGCGCCACCACGGTCTGCGTCTGCGTCGTGGCGTTTTGGGGTCCGGAGGCGTCTTGGACGGTCAGGCTGACCGGATAGACACCGGGCCGGCCGTACACATGGACGCCGCGGGCGCCGTGCGTCGTATCGAACGGTGATCCGTCACCGTAGTTCCAGACGTATCTGGTGATCCGACCCGCCACGTCGTATGACCGGGTGCCGTCAAACGAAACCCGCGCATTGACCCGGGCGGTCCGGGCGTTGAACACCGGGCTCGGTCCCACGCGTTGCACGCAGCCGGCAGTCCGGCCGTGAAGCGTCTGGATGGCCCAGATCTCCTGGGTGTAATAGGCGTGACCCGCGATCACCTGGTTGAAAGCGTTGCCGGCGCTGAGTGAGCCGCCGAGCTGGGTGCCGTAAACCGTGTCGCTGTCCAGGCTGCACAGATCGCCTATCTCGTTACCCGGAGTGTCTGCCCAGCCCCAGTCGTTGGCTCCCCGGCTGCCTGGATCGGTCGCGGACTCGAGGACTTCGTGGATGGCGCTGTCGATCGCTCCGTCAGCGTCACGATTTCCAGCCACTCCAGTCGGAGACTGTCCCGAAGGACAGCCTGGGACGTCTGGGAGAAGCGAATAAACGATCGCCTGCCGGCCGATCGCGAAGCCCGAGTGATAGCCGCAGATGGAGTTCTGGCCGCTGTACGTGCACGTGGTACCGAGTCTGTCCTGACAGGTGTCGACACCGGAGGGCGTGAACAGGAGGTATTGGTTCCTGGGGTCCCGCGGGTTGTCCCGCGGCCAGTGCTGGTCGGTGATAACCCTGGCGATCTCGCCCCGCACCTGAGCGGCGCTCAGGCACGGGCGACGCGGCCTGGTTGGATTCCGGCAGCCAGCTGACGGGTATGGCCCCGTGTCTGAGACGGCGCCGGCGAAATACACGTTCCGACTGATCTGCCGCCGCGGCTTGGTCGTGTAGTACAGCGACGCCACCGAGAACTCATTGGTCGTCTTGCCCGAGTCGGTCGCCAGGTCTTGAGCCCACTGCGTGATCGAGCCTTGGTAGCTCGGGGCAAAGCTTCCCGGCGGTCCCCAGAAGATCAGACGCAGCGTTGAGCTGAGCATCACCGACCCTCCCCAGTAGGTCACCTTGTGTGTCGGAGCCTGCCCCGCCACGCGAGCTCGCCACGCGGGGGCACTATGAGCGGGCAGGATTCCGTAGAGGCGTCCGTCGGCTCCGCGCACCACGTAGGCGTGCGCCTCGCCGGCGGCGAACCCAGCGGTTACCAGCCCGACCAGGATCGACAGGCTGAGGCGCCGCGCGACGGCTGCGCCTAGGTGCGCTTCCCGGTCTCGGATCGCCCGGGGTCTCCCGCGGTCAGCCGACCTGCCGGACCACGCGGTGACCTTGAGCTGGGCGTCCGATCCGCTGCTCCTCACACGCTCAGTGTGCCTGGTGCGGACAACCGGCGGCTCGAGCGCGATCTTGTGGGCTCGAT
>DASZGO010000061.1:0-3358 GCA_035938755.1 Solirubrobacteraceae bacterium
GAGGAGATCGACGCATTCGCGCTGCGCTCGCACACCAGGGCGGCTGCCGCCCGTGACAGCGGCCGCCTGGCCCAGGAGATCCATCCGGTGGAGATCCCCGGGACCCGCAAGCAGCCCGGGCGGACGTTTGAGCACGACGAGAACATCCGGGACGACACCACGGCCGAGAAGCTGGCGGCGCTTCCCCCGCAGCCCGGCACGACGCAGATGACGGCTGGCAACTCCTCGGCGTTGAACGACGGCGCCAGCGCGGTCGTGCTGGCCGGCGGCGATGCCGTGCAGGCACTGGGCGCGGAGCCGCTGGCCCGTGTGGTGGCCTCCGGCACCGTGGGAAACGACCCCCAGGTGATGGGCATCGCGCCCGCCTGGGCGATGCCTCTGGCCATCCGGCGTGCTGGTCTGACCCCGGAGCAGATCGACGTGTGGGAGGTGCACGAGGCCTTCTCGGCCCAGGCTTTGGGCGTGCTGCGCGAGCTACCCAACCAGCTGGACGGGTTCGAGGTGCCCGACGAGAAGCTCAGCCCAAACGGCGGCGCGGTCGCCATCGGCCACCCGTTCGGCTCCTCGGGCACCCGCTACGTGCTCACGCTGGCCACCGAGCTCCGCCGGCGCAAGGTCCGCTACGGCGTCCTCGGCGTATGCGTGGGATCGGGACAGGGCGTGGCCCTGGTGCTCGAGAACCCGCACGCGTGAGCGGCACGATGGACGCCAAGCCGGCATCCGAATCCCGAGCCGAGATCGTCCGCTGGATGGGTTTGCTCGACGCCAACGGTGCCGGCAACGTGCACGGCGGCACCGTGATGAAGCTGTGCGACGAGGCGGCGGCCCTGGCCGCGATCAAGCACTCGCGCCGGCGAGTGGTCACCGCGGGCATGGACCGGATGGCCTTCCTGTACCCGATCCGGGTCGGGGAGCTCGTCACCTTCAGGGCCTCCGTGAACGCGGCCTGGCGGACCTCGATGGAGGTGGGCGTGCGCGTCGAGGCGGAGAACCCGCTGACCGGCGAGGCCAGGCAGACCAACTCGGCCTATTTGACGATGGTGGCACTCGATGACGAGGGAACCCCGGCCCCGGTGCCCGGGCTCGTGGCCGAGACGCCGGAAGAACAGCGGCGGATGCAAGAAGCTGAGCTGCGGCGGTCAAACCGCTTGGCCGAGCGCGAACAGATCCTGTCGGCGCGAGGGGACGGTCAGCCGGCCAGCTCGATGGCCTGACCCTCCCGGGCCAGCTCGATCGACCCGGTGGCTCCCGAGCCATCCCACAGCGCCGCGGCGCGTGCCCCGATGGCCTCCAGGCGCCGATCGTCGTGGGCCGGGTCGTGGTGGAACAGCATCGCCCGCCGGCACCCCGATCGCCGGGCGAACGTCACGGCATCGGACAGGCTGGAGTGGCCCCAGCCCCGCCGGGCCCGGTACTCATCGTCCTCGTATTGAGCGTCGTGGATCAGCAGCGACGCGTTCCGGGCCAGCGCGTAGCCGGAGATCCAGGCGGCGTCCAGGGAGTCCAGGTCCACCCCCAGCCCGGGTTCGTGGTCAGGCAGGTAGCACAGGCTGGCTCGCTCTGAGCTGAGCCGGTACCCCAGCGTGAGCCCCCTGTGGGCGATCAGCGCGGCCCTGACCTCGAGGCCACCTAGCTCCCAGGCCGGACGGGAGGCGTCCTCGAAGGAGACGTGCGCGGGGAGCTCGCGAATTTCGATCGGGGACAGGGGGTTGGAGATGTAGCGGGCCAAGTTTTCGCGCAGGCCGTGCTGCCCGCTGGTCGGCCCCCAGATCGTCACCTCGACGCTCGGGTCGAACAGCGGGGCGAAGAACATCAGCCCCTGGATGTGGTCGAGATGGAGATGCGTGAGCAGGATGTGGACGACCCGGCAGCGCCCGGCCAGCGCCGCGCCGAGTTCGCGGATGCCGGTCCCGGCGTCGAGGATGACCTCGGTTTCGTCGGCGGTGGTGATCTGCACGCAGGAGGTGTTCCCCCCCACGCCCGCGGCGGCGGCGCCCGGCGCCGGGATCGAGCCCCGGACGCCCCAGAACGTCACGCGCATGACGGGGTCCCGTCCCGGTTCACGCCGGGTCCTCGCCCTCCAGGGACCAGAACACGACCAACGCGCCGTGCAGTCCCGCGGGCCCGATCAGGGGCAAGGCGGTGGCCTCGACCGGAATCAGCCCGGCGTCGACCGAGGTATAGAACCGTCCGTAGCCGGGGCGCCCCTGGCGCAGCGCGACGTTCAACGGGAGGCCTTCTTGAGGCAACCGCGCGCCGTGTTGATCGAACGGCCCCAGCTCCGCGGTCCAGCGCTCCGCGGGGATCCGGCCCATCTCTTCGAACCGCGTGCCCAGGATCTCCCCGGCCGCATCGTTGTAGAACACGATCGTCCCGTCGACGTCAACCAGGATCGCCGCCAGGGAGATGATCGCGAGCAGGTTGCGGGCCAGGATCAGCTCGAGTGGCTGTTCTTCAGGCTCAGCCATAGATCGAGCCTAGAGCCTGGCCCGGGCAACCGTCCGGGTCCTGGGTGGATCAGGCGCGTTCGGGGGCCAAGGCGCTCGTCTCACCGGAGCTGATGGCGGCCCGCCGGCGCGGCAGCAGCAGTGCCAGGGCGGCCAGGCCACCGGCCAGCGAGATCGCCGCGATCACCCACGAGGCGTGCTGGTAGGCGCCGAGGACCGCCGCCGGGGAGTGGGGCGAGCCCAGCACGGCGATCAGCACGGCCACGCCAATGGCCAGGCCGATCTGGCGGAACATGTTCACCACCGCCGAGCCGGTGGCAAAGGAGTGCGGGGGCAGCGACGCGGTCCCCGTGGCCATCAGCGTGGGCAGCGTCAGTCCGACGCCGATCCCGGTAAGCAGCATGCCACCGAGCATCTGGCCCGCGTAATCAGGCTGGAGCCCCATGGCCAGCGCCCACCACGCCACCCCGGCCGCGAAGATCGTCGAACCGGCTGCGATCACCCACCCCGACCCGAACCGGGCGGTTAGGCGGCCGGCGACCAGGAACGAGAACACGGGCACCATCAGCGGCCCAGGCGCGATCGACAGGCCGGTGGTCAGGGCCGACCAGTGCCAGACGTCCTGAGCCCACAGCACGCGGGAGAGCAGCATGCCCCCAAACGCGGCGGAGAAGAGCAGTGCCACGGCGGACGCGCTGGTGAACGGGCGCAGGTGGAACAGGGCCCGGTCGATCATCGGGTTGCGATGGCGCGCGGTGTGCCGAGCGAACAGCGCGAGCGTGCCGCCGGCGACGGCCAGCGTGGACACGGTCCGCGCGTTGCCCCAGCCCCAGGAGCCACCCTCGACGAGCGCCAGCGTGAGCGCTGCGACCCCGGCGGTGATCAGCAGCGCCCCGGTGAGGTCGGGCGCC
>DASZGO010000062.1:0-5169 GCA_035938755.1 Solirubrobacteraceae bacterium
CACCACGAACCGCTGGGCGTGCTCGAACAGCCGCGGCTGCTGGCGGCGCAGGCCGACCGCGTAGGTGGCGGCTTCGACCACCGACCCGCGGCAGCCCAGCCGCAGCCCGGGCCAGGTGTTCCGGCCCCGGCACCGGTAGCAAGGCGCCCCGTCGTAGTAGGACACCGAGATGGCACAGAACAGACGAAAGTTGTGCACGTGAAACACTGTGCGGGCGCCGCGAGCCCGGGCGGCGGCCAGCGCCCGCCAACCGAAAAGCGGATGGACGTTGTGCACGTGGACCACGTCGGCCCCGAGGTCCCGGACCGCGGCGTCGACCTCCTGAGGATCGAGCCCACCAGCCAGCATGCCCGCGCCGGCCCGCCAACGGCTCGTGGCCAGGCTCGAGCGTTCCAGCAGGCCGACCTCATGGCCCCGGCGCCGCAGCAGGTCCGTGATGTCCGACACCGCACGCTCCTCGCCACCCTGCGCGCGATATCGGTTGTGCAACAGGAGTACGCGCATAGGCAGGCCGAGGCTCGGCAGCGCCCGATTGTGCCAACGTGCCAGCCCGGCCCATGCCCATCGCGCTGATCACCAACTACCTGGCCCCCTACAGGGTGCCGCTGTATGAGCGTCTGGCGCAGCGCCACGACCTGGAGGTGCTGTGCTACGGCGGCGACGCGCGCTACGTCCCGCCCTGGTTCGCCGATCTCGATCAGCAGCTGCGGTCGGCCCCGTTTCCGGCCCGGCGCCTGGACGGAGTGCGGGAGGTGTTCGGGCTGGGCCGGCGCTACGAGACGATCATCGCGCCGTTCGCCGGGGGCGCGATCCTGCCCGCCGCCTACCTGGGTGCGCGCCGCTTCATCCTGTGGGCGTCAGTGTGGGCCCAGCCGCGCTCGCCGGGGCACCAGCTGACGCTGCCCCTGATCCGGCGCATCTACCGCCGCGCCGACGCGGTGATCGCCTACGGCGAGCACGTGCGGCGGTTCGTGGCCTCGATCCGGGGCCGCGACGACGACGTGTTTGTGGCCCCGCAGGCCGTCGAGCCGGAGGTGTTCGGCCGTCCGGTGTCCGCCGAGGAGGTCTCCGAGTTCCGCGCGGTCCATCAGCTCGGCCAGGACCCCGTGGTGCTCTATGTGGGACGGCTCGACGCGGCCAAGGGGATCGAGGTGCTGGCGGCAGCCTGGCCCCGGGTCAGGACTCCGTCCATGCTGGTCACGATCGGCGGCGGCCCGCTGGTCGGCGCTGTCACCGCGGCCCCCCGGACCCGCCACCTCGGCCCACTGCCCCGCGGCGAGCTGCCGGTCGCCTACGCGGCGGCCGGGCTGACGGTCCTGCCCTCCATCCCCACCCCGCGGTTCCTGGAGCCCTGGGGCCTCACGGTCAACGAGGCGATGCACCAGGCGCGCCCAGTGGTGGTGAGCGACGCCGTCGGCGCCGCCGCCGGTGGCCTGGTACGGAACGACGAGACGGGGCTGGTAGTGCGGGCGGGGCATACCGGAGCGCTGGCCGGAGCCATCGAGCGGCTGCTGACGGACGAGGCTTTAGCGACCCGGCTCGGCGAAGCCGGCCACCAGACGGTGAGCGCATACACCTACGACGCCATGGCCGAGGCCTTCGACCGCGCGCTGGCCACAGCGGGCGCGGCTTAGCCCTCCGAGGACCGCTCGCGCGAAGCGCGCCGCGGTCCTCCGGAGGGCGGGGCCGCGCCAACCCCGTCACTGACCAAGCGAGAGGACGATCGCGTGGGTCACGCGGAGTGCGTCTCCCCGGGCTCCAACACAACACCCCGGGAGTCGGTCCGCGACTCAACATCGGCCTTGAACGCCTGGGCGTCGGTCTCGATCGCCGGGAACGTGTCGTAGTGGCAGGGGATCACGGTCCCCGCCCCCACCAGCTGCGCCGCGTCCACCCCGTCGTGGCGGTCCATCGTGTAGTGGCCGCCGATGCACATCAGGGCCACGTCGATCGGGGTGCGCTGACCCACCAGCTGCAGATCGGAGAACAGGCAGGTGTCCCCCAGGTGGTAGACCACCGTGTCGCCGATCGTCACCACCAGCCCGGCCGGGGTGTTGACCGTTCCCTTGGGCGTGGTCGAGGTGTGCCAGGCCGGGACCAGCTTGACCGAGCCCCAATCGAACTCCACCGTGCCGCCGAGGTTGGGATCAAACGTCTGCACCCCGTCCTGGCCGACTTCGCCCGCCAGCTCGACGATCGCCACCACCGGAGCGCCGGACCGCCGGGCGATGTCCACCGTGTCGCCGATGTGGTCGGCGTGCCCGTGGGTCAGCAGGATCGTGGTCGGGTTGAGCTCGTCGGCGGCCACCGCGCCCTTGGGGTTACCGGTCAGGAACGGGTCGATCAGCACTCGGTTCTCACCGTCCGAGAGCTCGAAGCAGGCGTGGCCGAGAAAACGGATGTCCATGTCGCTTAGTCCTCCTGTGTCGTTTCGGTGGTATGTCGCAGTTCGCGCGCCAGCTCAAACCCCACGGCGACTCCGACCAGCATGCCCAGCCTGGTCTCCTCGGCCATCAGCGTCTTCAGCCGGGCCAATCGCTCGGAGGCGTCCTCCGCCCCGGCCGCCTCTCGAACCGCCTGGTCATGTCCGGCGTCGAACCAGCCGCCCTCCGACAGCGCCGCAGCCAGCAGGTGCTGCAGGGCGGGCGCGGTCCGCATGACCACGTCCTGGGCGGCCTGGAGGCTCGCCGGATCGCTGATCGCGGTGACCGCGGCATCGAGCTCGGCGTCGGTGTAGGCGCGGTCCTCCAAGCTTTGGAGGATCATACGTTTGTGGCGGTGGCGCTGACTTCCCTGTCCCACGGCGCGGGCTGCGGCTGCAAGCTGCCGGCCGCCGCCATCGGGCCGCTGCTGGCCCAGCTGCCGCAGAGCTCGGACGCTCGGGTGCTGGTGGGCTACGACACGGCCGACGACGCCGGCGTGTACCAGCTGCGCGAGGACCTGGCCCTGGTCCACACGGCCGACTTCTTCACCCCGATCGTCGACGACCCGTTCGACTTCGGGCGCATCGCGGCCACCAACGCCCTGTCGGACGTGTACGCCATGGGCGCGACCCCGGTGACCGCGCTCAACCTGGTGGCGTTCTCGCTGCAGGATCTGGGACCGGACGTGCTGCTGGAGATCCTGCGCGGCGGGGCGGAGGTCGCCGCCCAGGCCGGGGTGGCCATCCTGGGCGGGCACTCGATCGAGGACTCCGAACCCAAATACGGCTTGTCGGTTACCGGGATCGTCCACCCCTGGGAGCTGATCACCAACGCCGGCGGCGAGCCGGGCGACGCGCTGGTCCTGACCAAGCCGCTGGGTGCTGGAGCTATCTCCACCGCGGCCCAGCGCGGCATCGCCGGCGCGCCGGTCCCCGCGGCGGTGGCCGTGATGACCACCCTGAACGCGGAGGCCGCCACCGCAGCGCGGCAGGTCGGCGCGCGCGCGCTGACCGACGTCACCGGCTTCGGGCTCCTGGGGCACCTGCGCGAGCTGACGCTGGCCAGCGGGGTGGCGGCGGAGGTGGACGCCGCCGCGGTGCCGGCGATCGAGGGCGCGCTGGAGCTCCTGTCAGACCGTCAGGGCTCGGCGGTCTCAGGTGGGACCCGCCGCAACCGGGCCCACGCCGAGAAGTTCTCGAGCTTTGCCGCCTCGGTGCCCGAGGCCCAACGCTGGCTGGTTTGCGATGCCATGACCTCAGGCGGGCTGCTGGCCGCTGTCCCGCCCGAGGCGGCGGCCGGCATGCCCGGGCCGGTGATGGGGCGGCTGACCGAGGGCCCGGCGGGAACGATCAGCGTTCGGTAAGCGCGAGGGGGATCCCCACCGCGATCCCGGCCAGCACGCCGACGCCGTCCGAGACCCAGCTGGCGGTGGGCACGGCCAGTGGCATCAGCGCCACCACCAGCGCAATCGCCGCGGTGCCCAGCAGATCGCCGTCGATCTCTTCGCCCCGACGCAGGCTCATCAGGTCGGGGATGGCCCAGGCGAAGATCAGCGCCAGCGCCGCTCCGTTGCCGCCCAGGACGTAGGGAGCCGGGTAGACGGCGGCGGTGGCCGCGGTGCCCCCGATCCCCCCCAGGGCAAACAGCGCGATCACTGCCAGCGGCCCGTGCCGGCGCTCCACGAGCCACCCGTACAGCGCGATCGAGCCCAGCGCAGCGAAGGCGTAGCCGGTGTTGTTGTACACGAACGGCGCGGTGAGCAAGCGCCACCAGTGCGAGCCCGGCGGTACGTGGATGACCCCGATGTCGACGATGCTCACCGCCGAGGTCCGCCAGATCAGGCAGCCGACCAGGCCCAGGACGACCAGCAGGATCGAGACGTAGGGCCGCAGCTCGGGGCGGATCCCCGGGATCTCCCCCGGCCGCAGCCGCGGCAGAGAGGGAGCCGGGGACCGCCGCCGCCGGCGGCGGCGGTCGGCCATCTTGCCGTCCCGGTCCAGCTTGGGCGCCCGCTTGCGCAGGCGGTTGCCGCAGTAGGGGCACTCGGTGATGTACGGGCTCACCTCGGCCCCGCAGCTCTTGCAGACGACGAACAGGTCCGGGTTCCCGGTGGACATGGGTGGACCGATTGTAGTCCCGGCCTTATCCGTCCCTTACACCCTGGACGCGGCCACGATTTCGGCCATCAGCTCCTTGAAATCGTGATTGGCCTCATAGACCACCTGCTGGCGGGCGGCGCCGTTTCCCCGCTCCAGGAGATCCTCCACCGCTTCCAGCTCGGCCGCTGAGCCCAGCTCCTGGCAGTGCTCGCGCACCCGGTCGATCACCCGCCGGGCCAAGGCCCTCGTGGGAACCCGCTCGTCCTTGGGCAGGTCGACCAGCTCGCCGTCCAGACCGTGGCGGGCGGCCAGCCACTTGTTCTCGTCCAGCATCTCGAACGGATAGCGGGACAGCTTCCCACCCGAGTCGTAGTGCTCGCTCAGCTCCTTGACCAGGCCGTGGACCAGCGCGGCCAGGCCCACGGTGTGCTCCACCCGGGTCTGGGAGTCCATCACCCGGATCTCCACGGTCCCGAAGTTGGGGTGCGGCCGGACGTCGTGCCACAGGTACGTGTAGTCCTCGATGACTCGCGTCCGGACCATGAACTCGATCCGGCGCTCATAGTCGGCCCAGTCCTTGTAGGTGGGCGGGATCCCGACCCGGGGAAACGCCCGAAAGATCGGAGTGCGGGTGGAGGCCAGCCCGG
>DASZGO010000063.1:0-4043 GCA_035938755.1 Solirubrobacteraceae bacterium
CGAGCTCAGGCACCGAAAACCGCTTCATCACGCGGACGGCCAGGTTCTCCAGCGCCCGGCCAGGCACGTTGTCGGCCACCCCCGCCACGTGGCCCTCGTAGGCCATGACTCCGACCAGCCGGACCGCGGGCCGGCGCGCGATGTCCCGCGCCAGGGCCGCCGCAGCCTCCGGAGTCCGGATCGGCGAGCGCTTGGGTCCGAACTTCAGGCGGCCGCCCCACGGCCAGTACCCCACGTCAATGTCAACGCACACGCGGATGGGCCCGCGGCCCGACCCGACGACCCGGTCCACCAGCTCCAGGTGCTCGGTTCCATCGATCATCACCGCCGGGGCTCCGTCAGGGTCAGCCTCGGTGATCGCCGCGAGCTGGGCCAGCGCCTCTCGGCCGGTCCACGGATACGCCACGACCAGATTCCGATAGCCGCTCTCGTACAGCCACAGGGCCTCGGGCAGCGTGAAGTTCAAAACACCCTGGAATCCAGGCGCCCGGTCCAGCAAGCGACGCAGCAAGGGGCGGCAGCGGACAGACTTGCTGGCGATGCGGATGGGCTTGCCCCGGGCCTGGCTCAGCATGACGTCGGCGTTGGCCGTCACCGCGTCGAGATCTACGAATGCGAAAGGCGGCTCGAGGTCGGCGAAAGCCGATTCGTAGCGCTCGTATAGGTTGGTCACGTGCCCGACACTATTCAAACCCTCAAACACGTCGTCGAGACCCTGGCCCCGCTGCACCGCCGGGCCGGATCAGAGGCCGAGCGCGAGGCGGCGGAATGGATCGCCGATCGGCTGGAACGCGCAGCGGCTCCGGCCGGCATCGACGAAGAGTTGTTCTACGACGGCTACGCGGCGCAGATGCTGCCGCTAGGCGCAGCCGGCGCCGTGGCCGGGGCGCTGGCGACCCTCGGTAAGCGACGGCTCCTCTCATTCACGCTGGGCGCGCTGGCCGCGGCCGCGATAGGCGACGACGCATCCAACGGCGCGCGCGTGTGGCGCAAGCGAATCCAGGCGCCTAAGACAACGTGGAACGTGGTGGCTGAGATCGGAGACCCCTCGTGCGAGCGCACGCTGGTCGTGCTCGCCCACCACGATGCCGCCCCCACCGGCCGGGTTTTCGACCCCAGCTTTCAGCGCTGGCTGGCCAGGCGGTTCCCGGACCTGGTGGAGCGCTCCAACACATCGTTCCCGCTCTGGTGGCCGATTGCCGGGGCACCGGCGCTGGCCGCCCTGGCCGCCCTGGCCGGGCGCCGCAAGCTCGCCGCGGTGGCGACAACGCTGTCCACGCTCAACGTTGCCCTGGGGATCGAGCTGTCGCGCAGCGAGGTTGTACCCGGGGCCAACGACAACCTGAGCGCGGTGGCCGCGGAGGTCGCCGTCGCCGAGCGCCTGCGGGACGCGCCGGTCGACGGAGTGCGCGTGCTGCTGGCCTCCTGCGGCGCCGAAGAGGTCCTGCAAGGCGGAATCTACGGCTTCGTCGAGCACCGCCTGAGTCACCTGCCACGCGACCGCACGTGGGTGCTGAACCTGGACACCGTCGGCTCCATCGGCTCGCCCAGCTCCCTGGTCATGCTCGAGGGCGAGGGAACGTTCAAGATGGAGGACTACACCGATCCGAGCTTCCGGGACCTCGTGGCCACCGCGGCAGAGCGATCTGGGGTAGCGCTTCACCGCGGCGCGCGAGCGCGCTCCAGCACAGATTCGGTGATCCCCAGCCGCGCTGGGTTCCCCACAGCCACGATCATCTCCTGGGAGCCCGATACCAAGCTGCTTAGCAACTACCACCTGATGAGCGACACCCCGGAGAACCTCGACTATGAGACAGTGGCGGAAGCGGTGACGCTGACCTACGCCGTGGCCGAGGAGCTGGCCCGGATTTGAGCCACCGCTGGACGAACTGGGCCGGCGAACAAGTCTGCGCTCCGGTCGAGATCGCGCGCCCGGCCAGCGAGGAGGAGCTGATCGCAGTGGTCCGCAGGGCGACCGAAGCCGGTCACCAGGTCCGGGCGGTGGGCGCTGGTCATTCGTTCACCGACTGCGCCTGCACCGATGGGGTGATGATCGACACCTCGGCCCTGAACCGGATCCTCGCCGTGGACCGCGAGGCCGGGACCGTGACCGTGCAGGCCGGCATCAGGTTGCACGAGCTGGGGCGCCCGCTGGCCGAGGCGGGCCTGGCGCTGGAGAACCAGGGTGACATCGACCGGCAGTCGATCAGCGGCGCGGCGGCCACGGCCACCCACGGCACGGGCGCGTCCCTGCGCAACCTCTCGGCCCAGGTCATCGGCTTGCGACTGATCACGGCCGGCGGCGAGGTCCTGGAGGTGGAGGCTGAATCGGACCCCGAGACCTTCCTGGCCGCCCGTGTGTCGATCGGCGCGCTGGGCATCGTGTCCACGGTGAAGATCCAGTGCGTCCCCCTGTACACGCTGCACCGGCACGACGCTCCCCTGCCGCTGCAGGAGACGCTCGACCGCCTGGACGAGCACGTGGACACCAACGACCACTTCGAGTTCTTCGTGTTCCCCTACACGGACGTCGCGCTAACCCGCCGGATGCGACGCAGCAACGACGAGCCCCACCCACCGCCGAAGTGGAAGCGCTGGGTCGAGGACCAGCTGCTCGAGAACAATGTGCTGGGTGCCATCTGCCGGACCGGACGCGTGCTGCCGCGCCTGGCGCCGCGGCTCAACCGGTGGATCGCCGGCGCGGTCTCCGAGAGGCACGTCGAGGACCGGCCCTACAACGTCTACGCCACCCACCGCGGCGTGCGGTTCACGGAGATGGAGTACGCAATCCCGCGCCAGCACGCTCGCGAGGCGGTCGAGTCGGTGCTTGCGCTGGTGCCCCGGCGCCAGCTGCCGATTCTGTTCCCGATCGAGGTCCGGTTCGCCGCCGAAGACGACGCGTTCCTGTCGACCGCCTACGGGCGGCCCACGTGCTACGTGGCCGTGCATCAGTACCACGGGATGGAGTTCGAGACCTACTTCCGGGCGGTCGAGGAGATCATGGACTCCTTCGAGGGACGACCCCACTGGGGCAAACGGCACTACCAGGGGGCGGCCGCCCTGCGCGAGCGCTACCCCGCCTGGGACCGCTTTCAGACCGTGCGCTCACGCCTGGATCCCCAGGGCGTGTTCGTCAACGACTACACGCGCAGGGTCCTGGGATAGCAGCGTCCTGGGATGCAGAGTCCTTGGATAGGCTCAAAGAGATGCCCGAATCCTCCTATGACTGCCTGATCATCGGCTCGGGGCCCGGCGGCTACGTGGCCGCCATCCGGGCCGCTCAGCTGGGCATGAACACCGCGGTGGTGGAGGCGGACCGCGTGGGCGGCCGCTGCCTCAACTACGCCTGCATCCCGGCCAAGGCGGTGTTGCGGGTGGCCGACGTGCTGACCGAGGTGCGTGAGGCCGACGAGTTCGGGATCAAGGTCTCCGAGCCGGAGGTGGACTTCCCGGCGGTGCACGCGCGCCGGGACAAGGTGGTCTCGACCCTGACCGGCGGAGTGTCCGGGCTGTTCAAGAAGAACGGCATCGAGTTGATCGAGGGCACGGGCAAGCTCCTCTCTCCGGGGAGGGCCGGGGTGGGCGACCAGGAGATCGGGGCCAAGACGATCGTCCTGGCCACCGGATCGGTGCCTCGCCCCATCCCGGGCACCGAGTTCGGCGGGCGGGTCATCGGCACCGAAGAAGCCTGGGACCTGCGCGAGCTGCCCGGCTCGATGGCCGTGGTCGGCGCGGGGGCCTCCGGCGCCGAGATCGCTTCGGCCTACGCGCGGCTTGGCGTCGAGGTGCTGCTGTTCGAGGCCCTGGAGCGGGTGCTGCCCAGCGAGGATGCCGACGTGTCCAAGCTGGTCGAACGGGGCCTGAAGCGCCAGGGCATCACCGTGCACACGGGCGTGGGCGTGAGCGACGTGGCGACGGGCGAGCGCAGCGTGAAGTTCAAGCACGGCGAGGACTCCCACGAGGTGGAATGGTTGGTCATCGCCACTGGGCGCGGACCGGACATCGGTGGCCTGGGCCTGGCCGGGGCCGGCGTGGAGCTGGCG
>DASZGO010000064.1:0-2807 GCA_035938755.1 Solirubrobacteraceae bacterium
GAGCTCGACTTCGAAGACGAGGTGATCGCAGGCGCGTGCATCACCCGGGATGGAGAAATCGTCCACGAGGGCGCCAAGCAGGCCGCGGGCGCCGCTACCGCGTGAAGTAGAGGAGGACGCACATGGACAGGCTGGTGATCGATATCGCGATCCTCGTGCTGGCGGGATTCGTCGGCTACGCGGTGATCTCGAAGGTGCCCAACACGCTGCACACCCCGCTGATGTCGGGAACCAACGCCATCCACGGCATCGTCGTCCTGGGCGGCCTGTTGCTGATGCCCCTGGCCAGCGGCTGGTTCGAGAAGCTGCTGCTGGTCATCGCGGTGACGTTCGGGACGATCAACGTGATCGGCGGCTTCCTGGTCACCGACCGGATGCTCGAGATGTTCAAGTCCAAGGAGCCGCCCAAGGCCGAGGAGACGCGTGAGGGCGAGGACCAGGGGTCGTGAGCGTGGCCACGATCTTCCTGCAGAGCCAGGACTTCATCAACGCGGCATACATCGTCGCGTTCGGCCTGATGATCTACGGCCTATCCGGCCTGACCGGACCCCGCACCGCGGTGCGGGGCAACCAGCTGGCGGCGGTCGGTATGGCCATCGCGGTGATCGCGACGCTGCTGCGCAAGGGCGAGTTCCACGGTTCGGGCACGGTGTGGCTCATCATCGTGGGGGCGGCCATCGGCACGGCGATCGGGATCCCGGCCGCCCGCCGCGTGCACATGACCGCGATGCCGCAAATGGTGGCCATCTTCAACGGCGTGGGCGGCGGCGCGGTGGCGCTGATCGCCTGGGTGGAGTACCGCCACCAGTTCGGGGGCGGGTGGGCTCTGCGCGTGGAGATTTTCGGGCTGTTCGCGGCGATCATCGGCTCGGTGTCGTTCTGGGGCTCCAACATCGCCTTCGGCAAGCTCCAGGGGATCCTCCCGGGACGCCCGATCAAGCTGCCCGGTCAGTCCTTCATCAACCTGGCGATGCTGCTCATCGCCGTGGCCAGCGCGATTGTGCTGGCGGCCGGGACGCATTCCCAGGCTCTGTTCATCGTGGGCGTCCTCGGCGCTTCGGCGGTGCTGGGCAACATGGTGGTGCTGCCGATCGGCGGCGCGGACATGCCGGTCGTGATCTCGCTCTTGAACGCGTTCACGGGCCTGTCCGCGGCGGCCACCGGGGTGGCCCTGTCCAACCCGGTGATGATCGTGGCCGGGATGATCGTTGGCGCGTCGGGGACGATCCTGACCAACCTGATGGCCAACGCGATGAACCGGTCGGTACCGGCGATCGTGGCCGGCGGCTTCGGCGGCGAGGTCGCCGCGCCCGTGGGCCCGCCGGGGGCCGAGGGCGGCACGGTCCGCTCCACCAGCGCGGCTGACGTGGCCATCCAGCTGTCCTACGCCCGCCTGGTGGTGATCGCGCCGGGCTACGGGATGGCGGTGGCCCAGGCCCAGCACGCCGTGCGCGAGCTGGAGAAGGCCCTTGAGGCCAAGGGTGTGGAGGTCAAGTACGCCATCCACCCGGTGGCCGGCCGGATGCCCGGGCACATGAACGTGCTGCTGGCCGAGGCCGACGTCCCGTACGACCTGCTCCGGGAGATGGACGACATCAACCCCGAGTTCCCGCGCACCGACGTAACGCTGGTCATCGGAGCCAACGACGTGACCAACCCGGCGGCTAAGAACGAGCCCGGCTCGCCGATCTACGGGATGCCGATCCTGGAGGTCGACCAGTCTGGCTCGGTGATCGTGCTCAAGCGCTCGATGGCCTCCGGGTTCGCCGGGATCGACAACCCGCTGTTCTACGACCCCAAGACCAGCCTGCTGTTCGGCGACGCCAAGGCGTCCGTGAGCGAAATCACGTCGGAAGTTCAGGCGCTTTAGGTATAGAGTCGCGCCGCCACCCAGAAAACGCGGAGGAGACGCCAACGATATGGACCCCAACCGGCTGACGGCAATACCGATCTTCTCGCAGCTGTCTGACGAAGAGGCGCGGCGCCTGGCCACGTACGCAACGGAGACCAGCGCGGCCGAAGGCCAGATTCTGATGAAGCAGGGCGACTACTCGACCGAGCTGATCGCCATCGAAGAGGGAACCGCGGACGTGCTCCGGGACGGCAACAAGATTGCCTCCGTGGGGAGCGGAGATCTGATCGGTGAGATCGGCCTGTTCGAGCGCCAGCCCCGCAACGCCGACGTGATCGCCACCTCGCCGATGCGCCTGCTCAAGCTGACCCACTGGGAGATCCGCCGCATGTCCTCGGAAACGGTCGACCGGATCAAGCAGATCGTGGACGAGCGCCGCAGGGCGGGAGTGGCGGACCCGGCCAACGCGAACGGCGGACCGGGGTAGGACCCGAGCTGCGGGTCCGGTTCCCGCGGCGTCGGGCGGACCTCTGGTCGCCGGGCGGCAGGGAGGACGCGCCCCCACGTCGGCCCGCGCCCCGCGCGCCGAGGCACATAACCCGCACCGTCGCGCTTTCTGGTACCTTACCCGCGCCGAATCCCCGGAATGCCGCCCCGGGGAGCGGGGAACCCAATTCGTTGGGGCGAGTCCAGTGGTGATCCGCCGGATGCGCTCTAGGCCAGAGCGCTAGCCCGTCAGCTAACTCCGCAGGCAAACGGCACTTGTGCCAGACCGCAATCGCGGAGCGTTGCTTGCGTGGTTTTCGCAGCTTTCAGCCCAGCAGGGTGTGCAAAGCAAGACCAAGGCCCAAGGGCCTGCTTCGCGCTGCCGAAGGACGAGTTGGGATGACACGCTGGCTTCGCAACGTGCTCATAGCCGGGACCTGCCTGCTGGCGCCGGCCTCCAGCGCCTGGG
>DASZGO010000065.1:0-3423 GCA_035938755.1 Solirubrobacteraceae bacterium
GGCGGCGGGATACGCTCCAGGATCGCTGGCGTTGAAGTTGGGTCGCGTGGATGAGCTCGAGCTCGGCGCGATGTCGGTCCAGTGGACGACGATGCGGACCATTCCCCCGCCCAGATGGCGCATCTCCTGAGCGATCGGTCCGGGGGTCGACGTGATCAGGTCCTCATCAAACATCGAGACCTGCTTGCCGGAGGCGAAGGCGGCGCTGGGTGCCAGAAGACTGGGTAGCGCCAGCAGCATGGCTACGCCCAGCACACAGAGCCAGGGCCGGCGGTGGCCCTGACGAATTGCATGACATGTAGAGAGCCTTGGCATAGAAGCTTCAACCTCAGACCTGGATGGAAGTTGCGGAACCGGCGCCATCAACGAGTGATCCCCGACGCGCTCCCGTCAGTCGCCGATACCCGAGTGCGCGGCGACTCACAATAGCGAGACCGAGGCCAGCCGGCGCCGTATATCTCCGCTGGTGCGATCGCGGGCCCGCCAGCCAAGCTGGATACTTGTCGCGATGCCCGAGCTGACGGTGTCAGAACAACCGCAGGTGGTGCGAGTCCCCGCTGCGCGGCCGCGGCCCGCTGTCAGCTGGCAGTGGCTGGCCCTGGCCGGGATAACGCTGCTCGGCGCGATCCTGCGGTTCGCCACCATCTCCAGCCAGAGCTACTGGCTGGACGAGGCGGCCACCGTGCACCTCGCGCATCTTCCGCTGGGACAGCTGCTGCACCAGGTGCGAGTGAGCGAGACCACGCCGCCGCTGTACTTCATCGTCGCCTGGCTGTGGGCCAAGCTGTTCGGCACCGGCGAGGTTGGGCTGCGCTCCCTGTCAGCGCTGCTGGGGATCGGCGCGATCCCCTTGACCTACGCGTGTGGCCGGGAGCTGATCTCCAGGTGGGCTGGTCTGCTGGCCGCGCTGTTCGCCGCTGTCAGCCCGTTCCTGATCTGGTACTCGCAGGAGGCGCGCTCATACATGCTGTTCGCCGTCCTGTCGGGGCTCTCGTTCCTGTTCTTCCTGCGGGCCCGGCGCACCGGAGCCAACCGGGACATCGTCTGGTGGGCGGTGTTCTCCAGCCTGGCGATGTCGACCCACTTCTTCGCCGGCTTCCTGGTCGCTCCCGAGGGCATCTTGCTCCTGCTGCGCCGGCGCAGTCGGGCCGTGCTGCTGGCCAACTCGGCCGTGGCGGCCGTGCAGGTTGCCTGGCTGCCGCTCGCGCTCAGCGACACCAAACATCCGCTCTCCTGGATCAAGGCATTCCCCCTGGGCGTGAGGATCAAGCAGGTCCCAGTCGACCTCGGCCTGAGCTCCCTGTTTCAGAGCTCACTCGTCACCGGGGGACTGATCGCTGCGGCGGTGCTGGCCGTCATCGTGGGGCTGCTGATCGTCTATGGGCGAGCACCGCGGCCGGGGAACGCTGCGGTTGCCGCGATCGTGGCGGCCTGCGTGATCCTGCTGCCCGTGTTGCTGGCCCCGCTGGGGCCCGACTACGTCGTGCCGAGGAATTTCATCCCAGCGTGGATACCGCTGGCCGTCCTGCTCGCGGCGGCCTGCACCGCGCCGCGGACGCTGCCGGTGGGGGCCGCGCTGGCCGCCCTGGCACTCGGAGCGTTTGTGTGGGCCGGAATCCGTATCGATCAGGAGCCGCAATACCAGCGTCCGGATTGGCGGGGGGTGGCTGCGGCGGTGGGCCGACCCGCGGGCACGCGGGCAATCGTGGCCTACGACAGCGGCTTCGCATCGCGCCCGCTCGCGGTCTACCTGCCGGGCGTGAGCTGGGACTCGCCAAGCCCGAGTCCGGTGAGCCTGGACGAGGTCGACGTGGTGGGCAGCCCGTGGCAGACCACCCCTCCGCGGCTGCCGGCGGGAGTGTCGCTGACGTCGAGCCGGGTGGTGGGAACCTTCCTGGTCGAGCGGTTCCGGCTGACCAGTCCCTGGCGGCTGTCGCCCCAGGAAGTCGCCGCCCGCGCCGGTCTGCTGCTCGGGCCGCCTTCGGCCACGCCCGCCGTCCTCATACAGCGCGGCCCTGAGTCGTAATCGCCCGCCGCCTAGACTGGGCGCCCGTGTTCCGCCGGCTCCTCTCCGTCGCGGCTCTGGTCGGCGCGCTGAGCGGCTGGCTGGTGCTGGCCCAGCCCGCCGCTGCCGGTTTGACCCCTGCCGTGGCCGACTGCAACCAGCACGCGAACTTGACCCACGCCTACACGGCGGCCCAGCTCACGAGGGCGCTGGCCACTATGCCGGCCGACATCCGCGAGTACACCGACTGCTATGACGTGATTCAGCGGGCGCTGCTGGCGGCGCTGCCCCGGCACGGTGGGGGAGGCTCAGGGGGCGGCGGGGGGTCGTTTCTGCCCACCCCGGTGCTGATCATCCTGGTGCTCCTCGGCCTCAGCGGCGTGAGCTTCGGCGTGATCGCCGTACGGCGCCGGCTCAGCCCCGGCCCGCCGGACGCCGATTGAGCGAGGTCACGACAGCGAGATCTGGACCTCGCGGCTGTGGATGGACGCTTGACCCGGCGCCGACCAGGCGATCCGCACCGTCCCGCTCGATGGGAAGCGGACCAGCGCATCGAAGTAGCAGTCCTGTTGGCTGATCTTGGCCGTCTTCACGGTCCTGAACGACCCGCCCGAGCCCGGCCGAAACTGGATCGCCGCGTGATGGGCCGCGGCCTGACCGGCGTACGCAACCGGCCGCGCGCAGCCCCAGACCTCGAGGGGTGAGCTGCTCGAGCCGCTGGTCTGGGGCAGGTAGATCGGCATCCTCCAGGCATCGAAGGTGGGCTTCGGGGTGCCGTTGGAGAACTCCAGCCCGGTCACGAACTGCGACTTCGATTCGGGCGGCGGATCGACCAGCAGGAACTGATCCCACGAGCGCACCCGGGGATCCCGCCACGACTGGTACTCGGCCTGATTCAGGTACCCGACCGCCTTGGCCATCGGTGCGCCCAGCTGGTGGGGCGGGTTCGTCTTATATCCGAACTCCGTCGAGTAGACCGGGAGCTGGGTGGGCGACCCGTAGGCCGCGGCCAGCTTGTTGAGCAGCTGCTCGACCTTGGGGATCGCCGCCAGGTCGGCGTAGTCCGGCTGATTCGGCGTGACCACGTTGGGGGCAACGGCTCCCTGGGGATAGGGATGGAGCGCCAGCCCATTGGCCTGGAACAACGCCGGGTTGTTCTTGACGAACGCCTGCGAGTCGGCCGCCGTCGCCGGACAGCCGCGGGCGGTGGCGGCCGCCCCCTGGAGTTTGTTCAGGGAGCTGTCCACGCAGTACAGCGCCCGTAGGAAGCGCAGCGGCACCATGCCTGAGAAGTTGCCGGGGTAGTTGGGGCCGGTGATCCCGCGGGGCGCCAGCTCTCCGACCAGGACCGTGTCGTGGTCATGTCCGGTGGCGCTAAGCGCGCTCCAGGCGGCGCCCAACAGACCCCGATACAGGGC
>DASZGO010000066.1:0-6304 GCA_035938755.1 Solirubrobacteraceae bacterium
GCTTCGTGCTCCAGCAGGGGCCCGCGCCCCACGTGTGGTACTTCGCGTTCAACCTCCGCGACAAGAACTACCAGGACGTGCGGGTGCGGCGGGCGATCAACATGGCCATCGACCGCGAGGGCATGGCCAAGCAGCTCCTGAAGGGGACCGCGGTGGCCGCGCGCGGGCTGCAGGCTCCGTGCTGCCCGTCCTACGACCCGAACTTCAAGGACTACCCCTACGACCCCGCGCAGGCCAAGAAGCTCCTCGCGGAGGCCGGGTTCCCCAACGGCTTCGAGACGGTGTGGCAGACCTCGGTCGACGGCAGCGGCCAGCTCATCCCGGTGCCGATGGCGGAGTGGATCCAGCGCGACCTCGCCAAGATCGGGATCCGGATGAAGCTCCGCACCTACGAGTGGATCACCTACATCGGCTACTGGATCAAGGGCATGGACGACGCCTCCAACAAGGTGGGCAGCCAGCAGATGAGCTGGGGGATGACGAGCGACTACTGGCTCGACATCGTCACCAACTCGTCACACATCGCGCCCGCGGGCGGGGTCGGCCAGAACGGCGGCTACTACACCGGCGCCGACGCGATGCTGAACCAGGCGCGCGGCGAGATGGACGAGGGCAAGCGCGCCGTCCTCTACCGGAAGATCAACCAGAAGCTCAAGGAGGACGCCCCCGCGGTGCCGATCATCAACGACCTCGCGCCGCTCATGCTGAGCCCCAAGGTGAAGGGCTTCGTGCACGCGCCGGAGGAGTGGTACGACATGACCACGGTCTGGCTCGCGTGAGTCTCCGCGTCGGCCCGGGAGGCGAAGGCCTCCCGGGCTGACCGCTCCCCATGCTCAAATTCCTCGTCTACCGCGTCGCGACGATCGTGCCCGTCCTCTTCGGGGTGTCGGTCGTGGTGTTCCTCATGATGAAGCTGATTCCGGGTGATCCGGCGGAGGCGATCCTCGGCCCCGCCGCCACCACCGAGAAGATCGAGATGGTCCGGAAGTCGCTCGGGCTGGACCAGCCGTTCTACGTGCAGTACGTACGCTGGCTGTGGAAGGTGGTCCAGGGCGACTTCGGCACCTCGATCGCGGTCAACGTGCCGGTGGCCCAGCTCGTGTGGCCGAAGTTCTGGAACACGGTGCTGCTCACCGCGGGCAGCCTGGTGATCTGCATCGTGATCGGCCTCGGGGTGGGCATCGTGTCCGGTACCCGCCAGTACTCGTGGTTCGACCGCATCAGCATGTCCCTGACCCTTATCGTCGCCAACACCCCCGCGTTCTGGCTTGGCCTCATCCTCATGGTGGTACTGGCCCTCTATCTGGGTTGGTTCCCCGCCACCGGGATGTACTCGATGCGGGCCTCGCAGAAGACCTTCGGCGACCTGATCCACCACATGGTGCTGCCCGCGATCACCACCGCCTCGGTGTCGGCCGCGATCATCGCGCGTCTAGTCCGCTCGTCTTTTCTGGATGTCATCCGCAAGCACTACATCACCGCGCTCCGGGCGAAGGGGCTGTCCGAGCGCGACATCATCCTGCGTCACGGGATGAAGAACGCCCTGCCGCCGATCATCAACATCGTGGGCCTCCAGGTCGGCTACCTGATGGGCGGGGCGCTGTTCACCGAGGTGGTCTTCTCGTGGCCGGGGATCGGGCTGCAGATCTACAGCTCGATCGTCGCGCGCGATCTGCCGGTGGTGCAGGCGGCGGTGCTCGTGACCACGTTCGTCTTCGTTCTCGTCAATCTCGGCACCGACGTCGTCGTCGCGGCCCTCGATCCCCGAATCCGGCGGGCCTGAGGAGGCGCGCGATGAGCGTGGTGAACCTGCCCCTGAAGGACGAGCCGGTCGATGGGCGGGTGCTGCCCCTCGACGCCGCCGAGGCCCGGATGTTCCGCCGGCCGTCGGAGTGGCGGATCTTCTGGGAGGCCTTCAGCCGGGACCATCTGGCGGTGGGCGCGGCGGCGCTGATCGGGCTCGTGTGCCTGATCTCGGCGCTGGCCCCGGCGCTGAGCCCCTACGACCCGACGGTGGGCGACAACGCCTTGCGCTTGGCTCCCGTCGGCACGCCCGGGCACCTGCTGGGCCTGGACGGGCAGGGGCGCGACATCCTGAGCCGGCTCATCTGGGGCGGCCAGGTCTCGATCATCATCGCCCTGCTGCCGGTGACGGTGGCGAGCCTGATCAGCGTGCTCCTGGGCCTGGTGGCGGGGTTCTTCGGGGGCAAGGTCGACATGGTCATCATGCGCACCCTCGACGTGTTCTTCGCCTTCCCGGCGGTGCTGCTGGCGGTGGCGATCGCGGGGGTGCTGGGGCCCGGCATGCTCAACGTGATGCTCTCGCTCACCATCGTGCTGATCCCGTACATCTCGCGGGTCGCTTACATGGCCACCGTCACCGTGAAGAGCGAGCTGTTCGTGGACCAGGCGCGGGTGTCGGGGGCGCGGCCGAGCCAGATCCTGTTCCACCACATCCTGCCCAACACGCTCTCCCCGGTGATCGTCTACGGCAGCACCCTGGTGGGCATCTTGATCGTGCTCGGAGCCGGGCTGTCCTTCCTCGGACTCGGCATCACGCCGCCCCGGCCGGATTGGGGCATCATGTGCTCGGACGGGCGCAACTTCCTCTCGGTGGCGCCCCACGTCTCCGCGGTGCCCGGGATCATGCTGATCCTGGTCGCCATGTCCTTCAACATCGTCGGGGACGGTCTGCGGGACGCGCTCGACCCGAAGCTCCGCAGGTGAGCCCGGCCGTGTCCGACGCCCTGCTCGAGGTCGACGACCTCCACACCCACTTCCACCTCAAGAACAAGACGGTGCGCGCGGTGAACGGGGTCTCGTTCGCGATCAAGCGCGGGGAGATCGTCGGGATCGCGGGCGAGTCGGGGGCGGGCAAGAGCGTGGCCTGCCTCTCCATCCTGCGACTCGTTCCGAGTCCCGGACGGATCGAGCGCGGCCGGATTCTTTTCGCTGGCGAGGACCTGCTCACCAAGAGCGACCGGCAGATGCGGGACCTGCGCGGCCAGACCGTCTCGATGGTGTTCGAGGACCCTCTGAACTCCCTGGACCCGGCCTACACCGTCGGCAGCTTGATCGGGGAGGCCCTGACCCTCCACAAGGGGCTGTCCAAGCGGGAGGCCCGGAAGAAGGCGGGGGAGCTGCTGCGGCTGGTGGGCATCCCGGACCCGGAGCGGCGCCTCGACAACTACGCCCACGAGCTGTCGGGCGGCATGCAGCAGCGGGTGATGATCGCGATCGCGCTCTCCTGCGACCCGGCGCTGCTGATCGCCGACAACCCGACCACCGCGCTCGACGTGACCATCCAGATCCAGATCCTCGACCTGGTGAAGCAGCTCCGCGACCGGCTCGGCATGGGCGTGCTGTGGATCACCCATGATCTCGGTGTGGTGGCCAAGCTCTGCGACCGGGTGGTGATCATGTACGCGGGCGAGGTCATGGAGCAGGGTCGGGTGTACGACGTGCTGAAGCACCCGCGGCATCCCTACACGCGCCGGCTCATCGACGCGCTGCCCAAGCTCGGGCGCCCCGACCAGCGGCTCATGCCGATCGAGGGCCGCCCGCCCGATCCCGCGAACCTGCCCGCCGGCTGCCCGTTCGCCCCGCGCTGCCACAAGGCCCGCGCGGAGTGCGGGACGACCGAGGTGCCGCTGGTCGAGAGCGGCGACGGGCGCGCCGTCCGCTGCCTGTTCCCGGAGGACTGAGTTTGGCGAGCCCCGATCCCGCGTCGATGCCCTTGCTGGAGGTCCGTGACCTCGTGAAGCACTTCCCGGTCCGCCGGGGGCTCTGGGCGAGCGGGCCGCCCGCGGCGGTGCGCGCGGTGGACGGCATCAGCTTCGACATCCGGAGCGGGGAGACGGTGGGCTTGGTGGGTGAGTCCGGGTGCGGCAAGACCACCACCGGGCGGATGATCATGAAGCTGATCACGCCGACCTCGGGGGACATCCGCTTCGAGGGCAAGTCGATCGGCGGGATCCCGTTCGAGGAGGAGCGGGCCTACCGGCGGCAGGTCCAGATGGTCTTTCAGGACCCGTACTCGTCGCTGAACCCGCGGATGACGGTGGGCTCGATCATCGGCTACCCGATGCGCATCCAGAATGTCTATCCGGGACCGGCGCGCGACGCCCGCATCCGCGAGCTGCTGGAGCTGGTCGGCCTCTCGCGCTACCAGGCGAGCTGGTACCCGCACGAGTTCAGCGGGGGCGAGCGCCAGCGGGTGGGCATCGCGGCGGCCCTGGCGCTCAATCCGAAGTTCATCTTCTGCGACGAGCCGGTCTCGTCGCTGGACGTCTCGGCGCAGGCGCAGATTCTCAACCTCTTGAAGGACATCCGCCGCGAGTTCAACCTGACCATCCTGATCGTGACCCACAACCTGAGCGTGGTGGAGTACCTGAGCGACCGGGTGGTGGTGATGTATCTCGGCAAGATCGTCGAGGTGGCCAACACCGCCGATCTCTATCGCGAGACGCTCCACCCCTACAGCCGGGCGCTGGTCTCCGCGATCCCGACGCCCGATCCCGACGTGGAGCGGGAGCGCGAGCAGATCATCCTGCGCGGGGAGATCCCGAGCCCGCTCGACCCGCCGAGCGGCTGCCGCTTCCACACCCGCTGCCAGGCCTACATCGGCGACGTCTGCCGGGACGTGGAGCCGGAGCTCCGCGAGGTGCGTCCCGGCCACTTCACCGCGTGCCATCTCTACTCCGGCCACACCGCCGCGCCGGCCGCCCCCGCGGCGAGCCGGCCCGCCGGCCAGCTCGTCTAGTCCAACCGAGGAGGACATCATGCCCGTCTCGTTGCCCACCGCCGAGCAGCTCAAGCGCATCGCCGATCAGATGAACCTGTCGCTGACCGACGCCGACGCCGCCTCGTTCCTCGCCCTGATGAAGCCGAGCATCGACGGCTACAACGTGGTCGATCAGCTCCCGGACAACCTGCCCCCGGTCAAGTATCCGCGCACCCCGGGCCAGCGCCCGCAGCCGGAGGAGAACCCGTACAACGCCTGGTACTACAAGAGCCGGATCGAGGGCGCGCCCCAGGGCCGACTCAAGGGCAAGACGGTGGTGATCAAGGACAACGTGATGGTGGCGGGGGTTCCGATGATGAACGGGGCGTCCACCCTCGAGGGCTACATGCCGGAGGTGGACGCCACCGTGGTCACGCGCATCCTGGACGCGGGCGGGACCATCCTCGGCAAGGCCCACTGCGAGTACTACTGCCTCTCCGGGGGCAGCCACACCAACGCGACCGGACCGGTGCACAACCCCTATCGGAAGGGTTACTCGGCCGGCGGCTCCTCGTCGGGGAGCGCGGTGCTGGTGGCGCTCGGCGAAGCCGACATGGCGATCGGCGGCGACCAGGGCGGCTCGATCCGGATGCCCGCGTCGTTCTGCGGCATCTACGGGATGAAGCCCACCCACGGCCTCGTGCCCTACACCGGCATCATGCCGATCGAGATCTACGTGGACCACACCGGGCCGATGACCGCCAGCGTGGCCGACAACGCGCTGCTGCTCGAGGCGATCGCGGGACCCGACGGCTACGATCCCCGCCAGTACGCCCCGCGCGTGCAGCCCTACACGCAGCTCCTGGGCGGCGGCGCCCCGGGCCTGCGTATCGGGGTGGTGAAGGAGGGGTTCGGCCTGCCGCAGTCCGAGGCGGTGGTGGACGCCAAGGTCCGTCAGGCCGCCGATCTGTTCAAGCGCCTCGGAGCCACGGTCAGCGACGTCTCGATCCCCGCGCATCTCCTGGCCGGCGCGCTCTGGCTGCCCATCGGCATCGAGGGGCTGACCCAGACCATGATGTGGGGCGACGGCTACGGGGTGAGCCGGCAGGACCTCTACGTGACCAGCCTCATGGACTTCCAGCGCGGATGGCGCCAGCGGGCCGACGAGCTGTCGGAGACCACCAAGCTCTTCACCATGCTCGGGACCTACATCCACCAGCAGCACGGCTCGCGCTACTACGGCAAGGCCATGAACATCACCCGCCGCCTCACCGCCGCGTACGACGCGGCGCTGGCCGACTGCGACCTCCTGCTGATGCCCACCACCCCGATGAAAGCCCAGCCGATGCCGGGCCCGGGGGCGCCGCGCGAGGAGATCGTCGGGCGGGCGCTCGAGATGATCACCAACACCGCGCCCTTCGACATCACGCATCACCCGGCGATGGCCGTTCCGTGCGGCATGGCCGACGGCCTCCCGGTGAGCGTGATGCTGGTGGGCAAGCACTGGGACGAGCCCACCATCTATCGGGCGGCCCACGCCTTCGAGCGGGCGGGTGACTGGAAGGCGATGTAGCGTGCTAG
>DASZGO010000067.1:0-5149 GCA_035938755.1 Solirubrobacteraceae bacterium
GTAGTGCCAGGGCAGCAGGTACGACCCGGGAACAGCGGTCGGCTGGTAGAAGACCGGCTGGCCGCTCGGCAGCTTGGCGGGGTGCGGATCGGAGAACCCGCGGACGCCTCGCAGGGTCCCGAAGTAGCGGTCGAAGGAGCAGTTCTCCTGGATCAGGAACACCACGTGCTCGACCTGGTCGAGCGGGCGCGGCGGGTGCCGGTGGCGCTTGCGCTTGTGCTTGTGGCCGGCGGGCAGGCCGTGTGCGGCGGCCACCGCACCCGCGCCGAGGGCCAGGAACTCCCGGCGGTTGGCGAGCCCCTCGGCGTCGTGCGACCCCGGCACCGGTCCGAGGCTACCGCACACCCGGCCCCGCCCCGCCTTGCCCCGCCCCGCCCCGCGAACTTTGGCGCTCTACGTCGGTATGGGCTACGTGCAGCGCCAAAGTTCACGCGTGCGGACCCGCGGCCAGCCTACGACGGGATACGCTGAATCGATGCCGGTCGCCGCCGAACTCGATCTGCCCAGCTTCGACCACACCAGCGCCGCGCTGAGCGGTGAGCCCTACCGGGAGGCGATGGCGGGGCTGAAGGGTTACGACGGGTGGCTGGCCGCCAATCCGTTCGGCTACACCGTGCTCGACCGGGAGGCCGGCGAGTTCTTTCTGCGCAGCCGGGAGCTGATCTTTCCCGGGCTGATGATGGCCGAGATCTTCGGCATCACCGAAGGGCCCCTGCACGAGGAGTTCGTCAACAACATCATCACCAAGGAGGGCGACGATCACCGGCGTCTGCGCCAGCTGGTCAACCCCGCGCTGTCCCAACGCGCGGTTGAGCGCTACCGGCCGGCCATGCGCGGGTTTCTCGAGCCCCTGCTGTCCGCGGTTCCGCGTGACGGCCGGACCGAATTTGTGGCCGACTTCGCCAAGCCCTACCCATCGCTGGTCATCGCCGAGCTGATGGGCGCCGCGCACGAGGACGCGCCTCGCCTGCACCACTGGTCGAACATGATCCAGCGCCAGTTCGACGCCCAGAGCGTGGTCGAGGATCGGGAGGCGATCGAGGCGGCGGTGGCCGAGTTCTACGAGTACGAGGACGCGTTGATCGAGGCCCGGCGGTCGGATCCTGGCGATGACCTGATCACCGCGCTGATCCAGGCCGAAAACGAAGGTGACCGGCTGAGCCACAACGAGCTCCGCAACCTGGTGCTGAACATCCTGGTCGGCGGGGTCGATACCAGCCAGAGTCAGCTGGCCCACGCGATGCGGCTGCTGGCCGGGCATCCCGACCAGTGGGAGGCCCTGCGCCAGGACCCCCAGGGGCTAGCCCTGGCAGCGGTGGACGAGGCGGTGCGCTACGAGCCGATCACCCCGTTCACCGCCCGGATGACCGTGGACGAGCTCGAGTACCGCGGCATCACGTTCCCGCCGAACACCCTGCTGCTGGTCTCGGCCTGGCACGCCAACCGGGACGGGATCGCCGACGCCGGGTTCGACATCCTGGCCGACCGCGGCCGAGCGCGTGTGCTGACCTTCGGCGCGGGGATCCACTTCTGCGTGGGGCAGAACCTGGCCCGGACCGAGATGCAGGAAGCGGTGGCGTTCCTGGCCGAGCGCGTGAAGTCGGTGTCCCTGGCCGGGGAACCCGAGTTCGGCACCCCGGCCGGGATCTACCAGCTGGAGCGGCTGCCGCTCCAGCTCGAGCTCAGCTAGAGCGCCACAGCGCGTCGTTGCCCAGCGGCCGGCGCGTCGCCTGCCCGGACGCCACCAGTTCCAGGAGGCCGCGCTCGGCCGCCGCGCGGTCCGGCGTCTGGTTGTTGCCGGCCAGGAGCGCCGCCACCTCCTCGGTGGTCAAGCCATCGGGGAAGTAGTCGAGCAGCGGGGCTGGGGTCTCCGGCGGCGGCTGGCGATCCAGGTTCGGATCGAGGTTGGCCACCAGCACGTCGTAAGCCTCGACCGGCTGAAATCCGCCGGCCACCAGGCGCTGGCCATCGCGCTCGAACACCACCGAGGGCGCCGTGAACCGCACCGGCCCGTCGGTCACCCGGGTCTTGCCCTGGAGCTCGGCCGCCGACCCGGCGGCACTCCGAGTCTCCTCCCGGTCGCGCTGGTAGGCCTCGACCACGTCGGGATCGTCGATCCGTGCCACCAGGCCCGGCCCGTCCAGCCCCTCCGCCTGGCTCAGCGCATCCGCCAGCATCGCGTCGTCGTCGAGCAGCAGCGGCGTGGTGAAGTTGGCCAACTGCAGCGCCCGGAAGACCCGCCACTCGCTCCCGGGGTCATCGAGCCGCGCTGCCACCACCAGCCGGCAGGCCCGGGCGGTCGCGCTCAGCCGCGCCTTGGGCGCAGCGGAGAACGGCATCCCGTAGCGATCGCGAAAGAACATCTGGCCCAGCGCTCCCCGCACCGGGGTGTAGCCGCGGGCCTCGTACTGGGTGCGATCCTCGGTCAGGCCGATGAGCACCAGGCGCCAGTCCAGCTGGTCTCGGTAGCGCCACTCGACCACGCGCAGGGCCGGGCTCTCGGAGTAGGCCCAGGGGCAGGCGGCGTCGCTGTACACGGTGGCCGAGATCACACCGACGCCTCCACCACGTGGGCGTGACGGCTGGCCGGATTGGGCTTCTGGCCTAGCAGGTCGGCGGCGGAATGAACCTCGACCTGGGCGAACCCGGCGTCCCGCAGCACCCGCTCGACGGCGGCCGCGTCGCGGTAGTGCACTCGCACGCGCCCGCGCACGAACACCGACATCACCAGGCTCAGCGCCTCCACCTGGAGAGCGTCCACGTCGCGCAGGTGGACGTGACAGATGTGGCGCCCGCTGGTGAAGCCGCTCAGCGTGTCCGCGAACCGGTGCCACATCCGCTCGGTGGCCTCCTGGGGCAGGTAGCCGACCAGGCCCTCGGTCACGATGGCCAAGCCAGCCGTCGGGTCGAGCTCGGCGGCCACGGCCTGCACGCTATCTGGCCCGGAGTCGCTGAGCGCGTCCATGGCCACCGCCCGATGGTGCTCGGACAGGCTGCCCATGCGCTCGAGCGCCCGGCGCTTGCGGTCGGCCATGTCCGGGAGGTCGGTCTCCACGTAGGTCAGCCGGTCCCCGTAGCGCTGGACGAAGCGCCAGCCCCGGGCCGACAGGCCGGCCGCCACCTCGATCACCTGACTCACCCCGTGCTGCTCGATCGCCCGCTCCAGCAGCAGGTCGATGGCGCGGTGGCGAGCCAGCAGGTAGCTCTCGAGCGTCCCCTGGCCGAGCGCCCGGCGGACCAGCATGGCCGGCTGCAGCGACTCGAACATGATCCGGCCCTGGATCGTCTCGAGCTCGGGGTGGGACAGGTGGTTGCGGGCCCACACGTAGCCGGTGTAGTGGGCGGTGGGGCTGATCGGGCTCGAGTCGCTCACGCTGCCGGGACCTCGGTCAGCCGCTCGAGCAGCGGCGCCTGAGCCGGAATCAGCTTCTCGGCCGCCTGCCTCAGGTCGAACCACTCGGCCCGATCGATCTCCGGGATCTCGATGGTCCGGCCCGA
Source organism: Solirubrobacteraceae bacterium (assembly GCA_035938755.1). Taxonomy (GTDB): domain Bacteria; phylum Actinomycetota; class Thermoleophilia; order Solirubrobacterales; family Solirubrobacteraceae; genus Palsa-465. Next base: position 3,499 of record DASZGO010000067.1, read on the forward strand.
GCGCGGCGGCCACTGGATCTCGGTGGTGTTGCTGACCACCGCCTCAGTATCGAGATCGCCCTCCAGCGCGAACGCCCGCACCACCTTGCCCGCTCGCTGGGTGATCTCCCCCAGGTCCCGGGCCGGTCCGTCCGGGGGCGCCACGCCGAGCTCCTCGGCGAACTCGCGGCGGGCCGCCGCCTCCGGCGCCTCGTCGGCCTCGTACTCGCCCTTGGGAATTGACCACACGCCCGCGTCGCGGCGGGCCCAGATCGGGCCCCCGGGGTGTACCAGCAGTACCTCCAGGCCGGCCTGGCCTCGGCGGTACATGAGGATTCCGGCGCTGAACCGTCGGCTGGCCACGCCGGTCGAAATCTACCTGAGGGGCAGCTCGTATCCCTGATAGGTGATGGTCGGGCCCCAGTCGTCGCGGGATCGCTCCCACACGACCGTGAAGCCCACGGAGCGATACAGGTGCGCCGCCTCCCGCAGCGCGCTGAACGTCTGGAGCTGGAGCTTGTGCATCCCGGCCGCTCGGGCGGTGGCCACCACCTCCTCGACCAGCGCGCGGCCCAGGCCCTGGCCGCGCAGCGCCGGATCGAACACGACCCAGCGAACCTGGCCCACGCCCTCCCCCTCCACGGTGAGGCCCAGCGACCCGGCCAGACGGTCCCGCTGCTGGATCAGCCACACCGCCCCGCCGGACACCGGCCAGCCCTGGGCGATCACTCCGGCCAGCGACTCGGCCACGGCCATCACGAACTGCTCGTTGCGTTGGTACTCGGCGCAGTACACGCGCCGGTGCAGCTCGACGATGGCCAGTGCGTCGCCGTCCCGCAGCTCACGCCGGATGGTGATCTCGGGGGCGAGGCTGGCGAGCATGGGCACAGTCTGGCGGCCCGGATTCATCGGTGCAACACAATTATTGGATTTGATTGATCTTCTTATGAGATAATGGGGGCCGATGGAGCTGCGGCAGCTTCGCTACCTGGAGGCGATCATCCGCCACGAGCATTTCACCCGCGCCGCTGCCGAGCTTCACGTGGCCCAGTCCGCGCTGTCGCACCAGGTCCAGGGGCTGGAAGCCGAGCTGGGAATCGAGCTGCTCCGGCGCACCACGCGCTCCGTGGCGCCGACCGAGGCCGGGTCCATGGTGGCGGCGCGCGCCCGTTCGGTGCTGGCCGAGGTGGAGGCGTTGCGGGGCGAGGTGGACGAGCTGCGAGGCCTGCTGCGCGGACACGTGACGGTGGGCGCAATGCTGTTCGGCGGCGAGCTGGACATTCCCGCCGTCCTGGCCCAGTTCATCGATCGCTACCCGGGCGTCGAGCTCAGCCTGCGGGAGGGCTCGGCCCAGCGCATGATCGGCATGCTGCGCGACGGCGGCCTCGATCTGACCTTCGCGCTCGAGCTCACCGCCCCGGACGAGGTGGAGCGGCGGGTCCTGTCCAGCGAGGAGCTGGCGGTGGCCACCAGCCCCGACCATCCACTGGCGGGCGCCGAGCCGCTTCCGGTCGCGGCGCTGGACGGCCAGCCGCTGATCGCGTTCCAGCGCGGCTCATCCAGCCGGCAGATCCTGGATGAGGCCCTGGCCAGCGCCGGCGTGCGGCCGCGGATCTCGCTGGAGGCCAACGACTTCGCCCTGGTCCGAGAGCTGGTGGCCCGCGGCGTCGGC
>DASZGO010000068.1:0-3665 GCA_035938755.1 Solirubrobacteraceae bacterium
ACCATCATCGCGTTCCGCGGCCTTATCGACGTGCTGGCTCGAAGGGCGCTGCCTTGGCCGAGCATGTACGGGGTCGAGCGCGACGTGGCCGAGGAGGACGTCGTGGCCCGCCGCCGGACCTGGTTCTGGCGCCGGCTGTACCGCCTGGTCGCGTTCATCGCGATCTTTCTCGCCGTGGTCGGTGCGATCGTCGCGCTCGTCGGCCACCACAGCTGGTGGGGCGGCGTCACGGCCATCTTCCATGGAATCGGATCGATCGGGGGTGCGCTGCCGAACGTGGCGTTCACGCTGGTCGTGTTCTTCTTCATCAACACGCTAATCCTGTTTGGACCGCTGCTTCTGGCCAACCTGAGGCAGGTGCGGGGCTACGAGCCGGGCGACGCTAGGTGGGGGGTGCAGATGGAGGACGTCCGTGGGCAGGCGGAGCCAAAGGAAGAGGTTGCCCGGGTGGTGCGGTTGTGGCAGTCCGGCGAAGAGTTCGAAAAGGCCGGCGGCAAGCGCGAGCGCGGGCTGCTTTTCCTCGGCGCCCCCGGCACGGGCAAAACGATGCTCGCCAAGGCGATCGCCACCAATTTCAACTGCCCGTTTGTGACCATCCCCGGCTCGGGCTTTGCCGCCACCTTTATCGGGATCGACGTCATGGTCGTGATGTTTCTGATCCGCAAGGCCAAGAAGCTCGCGCGCAAGTGGGGCGGCCAGTGCATCATCTTCATCGACGAGATCGATGCCGTCGGGACGCGGCGCCAAAGCCTAGGCGGCGCCACCGCCCCCGGGATGAGCGTCGGCATCGAGAACTTTGAGGATCTCTACTTCTTCGGACGGTGGGGCGCGATCAACTCGAGTGGGGATCTGATTCTCGAGACGCGCGCTTGGCGCGAGCGGCTGTTTGCCGAGCGCGCCGAGGTCCGCGCGAGTGGTGTTCCCGCGCTGTTCGCCAAGCCGGCCCAGTGGATTCAGAACGTCATGTTCCCGGGGATGATGGGTGGGATGGGCGGCGGCCTGGCACTCAACCAGCTGCTGGTGCAGATGGACGGGATCGGCGAGGCGCCGTTCATGAGGCAGCAGGTGACCAAGCGGCTCAACACGCTGATGGACGCCATGTATTTCATTCCCCGCAAGATCGGTCAGGTGTCGCTGCGGCTGCCTCCACCACGCCCGGCGAGAGAGCAAGTGTTCTTCATCGGCGCAACCAACGTCCCGATCGATCGGCTCGACCCAGCGCTGATCCGGCCGGGCCGGATGGGCCGCCACGTGTGGTTCCGCACCCCGACCCTCGAGGACCGCAAGGACATCTTCAGCCTGTACCTGGGCAAGGTCGATCACGAGCCCGACCTGGACGGTGAGCGCCGGCGCGACGAGCTGGCGCGAATCACCAACGGCTACGCGCCGGCCATGATCGAGCAGGTCTGCTCGCTGGCGCTCACCTACGCGCACGCCGACGGAAGGCAAGTCTTCGGCTGGCCAGACATCGTTGAGGCGATGACGACCGTGGAAGCCGGCACGGCTGTGGCGGTCGACTATGTGCCCGAGGAAACGCGCGCTGTCGCAATTCACGAGGCTGGCCACGCGGTAAACGGCCACCTGTACATGAAGGATGTGCTCTCAACGCGACTGTCGATCCGCATGCGTGGCGGATCGCTCGGCCACCACCAAGCGATCCAGACCGAGGAGCGCTTCTCCTCATGGCGCAGCGAGCAGTTCTCCAAGCTTTGCTGGACACTCGGGTCGCTCGCGTCTGAGCACGTCTTCTACGGCGAAACCTCGACGGGCGTTGGCGGCGACCTCGGAAGTGCCACGGGGCGAGCCGCTTGGATGGTCGGCGTGTGCGGTATGGGGCCCAACGCGATCGATCTCAATGGCCGATTCGCACGCCCGGAAGACGCGGCGGAGGAGCGCGAAAAGCTCGAGAAGCGCTTTGAGGACATCGGCGTCCAGATCATGCAGCGCGCAGGGGGCGGAGGCCCATTCACAGAAGATCCGATCGCCGGAACCCTCGGCGATAAGGACAAGCGCAAGGGGGTCGCCGTGCTGCTCGGCCAGGCCTATGTCCAGGCTTATGTGACGATTCTCGCCAACCGCGATCGCGTCGAACGGATCGCTGAGGAGCTCATCCGGCGCAAGGAGATGCACGGAGACGAGGTGGTCGATCTCCTAAACAGCGTCGGCCTGGTCCGCCCAGAGGTCGATCTGCTCGAGGAGAAGACCTGGCCACCGGTATGAGAAGCCCGTTTCGCCATTCTCCGCGAGCCACCACCCACCACACCGCCGAGGACTCCGTTCCAGAGCAGCCGATGTCCGACCTAGTGGGGTCTCCAACGCCCTCGCAGACGGCCCCCCAGAGCCGCCACGCCCACCGATTCCGGATCGCGCTGGTCTCATTGTTCGCCGTCGGCCTGGTGTCGCTGGGCGCCGCCCTCTGGCTGTCCTCTGGAGGACGTTCCGGCAATTCGGGTGGCGACTGGTCTGCCTTCAACCCCAGCCAGAGCGGTCTGGCCGGGGCTCAGGAGATCGCCGACTTCGTGGCCCCGCTGTACCGCGCCAGCCCGGCCAACCAGCTGGCCGTTGTCACGGCGGTGAACCTCAACAACCCCAACAACCCGCTGCAGGTGGTGGTCCCAGCCTCGAGTAGCACCAGCTCCTCGGCTAGCTCCCTGCTCCCGCTGCCCGCGAACAGCACGGTCGTCTACAACCTGTGCGGCCAGGGATCATCCGACTGCTCGATAGGCGTGGGAGCCCCGTCGAGCTCCAGGTTGCTGCTCCTGCGGCGCGAAGCGCTCGAGATGGCCCTGTACTCATTCAAGTACCTGAGCGGAATCAGCACGGTCGTGGCCATCCTCCCCCCCGGCCACACCGTTCAGGGCTGTACCGGGATCTGCCCCAAGCCGCAGACCACGCAGCAGACCAAGCCGGTCAGCCTGGCGCTGGCTTTCGATCGCAAGGAGCTCCAGCCCTGGCTGAACCATCCGCTTCGCGACACGCTGCCTGAGGATCTACCGCCCACTGTGAGCCAGATGCCTAACGCTCCCGAGGCGGAGCTGGTCAGCGTGATCACCGCCCACGGGTTGTTCCAGGAGCGCTCCGAGCAGGGTCAGGACGGCAGCTCGGTGATCGTGCTCAGCCCGATGCCGCCGCAGTAGCGGCTAAGGCAGCGTCTTCACGACGCCCTGGACCGTCTGGGGCGCGTTCGACACGACGCTCTGCACCTGCGAGACCGGTGATGGCGGGGGTGAGCCCTGTGTTGGAGTTCCCTGCGGGGAGCCACCGCCTCCGCCGCTGGTCGTCGGGGTGCCACCGCCGCCGCTGCTGGCGCTGCCGCCACCGCCGGTGCCGCCGCCTCCGCCGCCCGAGCTACCGGAGGTCGGGCCGGGGTTACCGGTCCCTGACCCCGGGGGCTGCGGGGTCGAGGCCGGCGGGATAGAAGAACTGTGGGGCGAGCCCGATGTGCTCTGGCCAGACGAGGTGCGGCTGATCACGCTCCCCGGCGTGGCCACCCCCGCGGCCGGGGCAGCGTGGACGACGGCGGTCGAGCCGGTGCTGTGCCCGCCCAGAGCGAGCGGCTTCGGACCCGCCGCCGGTAGGCGGGGGCCGCCCGGAGCGTGCACAGCCGGAGCGCCGGCAATGGCCGACGGATGGAAGGGGCTCTGGGCGGCCGGCCGCGCGCTCCC
>DASZGO010000069.1:0-10641 GCA_035938755.1 Solirubrobacteraceae bacterium
GAGGCGCTTTGATGCTCCCTCGTTGTAGATGGCTTCCAAGCAAGAGGGTGACGAGGGCATGGCGAAAGGACGCGTACGAGAAGTGAAGGCCAGCTGCGACGATTGCTTCTTCCGGCGCAACCATTTGTGCGCGCTGCCCGACACGGTTCCCTGCGCCACCTTCCGCCCGGCCCACCCCGACGGGCTGCGTCCTCCGAGCCAGCTCCGGTTCGTATTTCGCCAGGAGCGGCGGCTCCAGGTGGCTTGGGCGTTTCCGTCGGCCAACGAGCAGGTCGCGCTCCACGCTGGATGACTTGAGCGCCGCGTCTCCGCGACGCGGGAAGCCGAGCAGGCGAGCGCTCAAGCGATATCGTTCCCGCCATGTTCTGGCCGCTGGCCGGCGGGTTCATCGCCTTCGTGCTCCTCTCCCTGCTGCTGGGCTGGATCATGGACACCTCGAGGTCGGACGACTCCGAGCGTCACTAGCCGCGGCGCTCCGCCAGCCCCGCCGGGTTCCTTTCGGGTTTACAGTTTCTCCCGAGAGAGAGGATTGGCTTGCGGATCACCATCCTGGGAAAGTCACCTGCCTGGCAGGACGCCGGAGGGGCGTGTAGCGGCTATCTGGTCGAGGAGGGGGAGTTCACGCTGCTGCTCGACTGCGGCAACGGGGTGTTCTCCAAGCTCCGGGACCACGTGGACTACATAGATGTCGACGCGGTGCTGATCAGCCACCTACACGCCGACCACTTTCTCGACCTGGTCCCGTTCAGCTACGCCCTCAAGTACGCGCCGCGCCAGCAGCCGGTTCCCGTGGCCGGATGGCCCGGGACCAGCGATCCGGCCCGGCCCGAGCTCTACGCGCCGCTGGGGGCGAAGGAAATGTTTCGCCACATCGCCTCCTGCTGGGGCAACGACGTGTTGATCGAGTCGGCCTTCGCCATGCGCGAGTACGAGCCCTGGGACGAGGTGAGCCTCGGTCCGTTCCGGATCAAGTTCTGCGAGGTGCCCCACTACACCCCCACGTTCGCGGTGGAGATCGCCAACAGCGGGCACCGGTTCACCTACAGCGCCGACTGCAGCCCGAACCAGGAGCTGGTGGAGTTTGCGCGGGGCACCGATCTACTGCTGATAGAGGCCACGTTGCCGCGGCCTGAGCGGACCGGTGAGCGAGGCCACCTGACGCCGTCCGAGGCCGGCGACCACGGGCGCTGGGCAGAGGCCAAGCGCCTGGTGATCACCCACTTCTCCGATGAGCTGGACGCCGAGTGGGCGGGGCAGCAGGCCACCGGCGCCTTCGGGGGCCCGGTGGCCCTGGCGCACGAGGGTGCCGTCTACAGCGTCTGAGTAACCTCACAGTTTGTGAGCGATCGCGATCTGTTCGCCAACTTCGACCGCATGCGGCGAGAGCTGGACGAGCTGCTCGGTGGGGTGTTCGAGCGCTCGGGTCTGCGCGGCAAGGCCGCGGGGTTCTCTCCGCCGCTGGACGTGGCCTACGTGTCGGATCCGCCGATGGCGGTGGTCACCGTCGAGCTGGCCGGCGTCGACCCGAACCTGCTGGACCTCGAGGTGCAGGGCTCGCAGCTCACCTTGTCCGGGGAGCGGACGGCCCCGGGACTGGAGAACTCGGTCTACCAGCAGGTGGAGATCCAGCGGGGGAGGTTCCGCCGGATCGTGTCCCTGGCCGCCCCGGTGGATGTGGAGCGGGTCCGGGCCAGCTACGAGGCGGGCATGCTGCGGATCGAGCTGCCGTTGGTGAAAAGCACGGCCCGGGCCACCGCGGTGCCGATCGAGGGTCGACGGACACGGTGATCGAGGTCGGGGTTCCCGGCTCGGACCCCCGCGAGGTGCCGGTGGCGGGCGCTCGTCCGGTCCCCGAGCAGGTCGCCGTGCTCCCGCTCCGCGACACCGCCACCTTCCCCGACATGCTGGTCCCACTCAACGTCGGGCAGCCGCGGAGCATCGAGGTGATCAACGACGCCCTGTCGGGCGATCGGACGATCGCGATGATCGCCAACCGCCGTCCCGAGACCGAGACGCCGTCCGGAGACGATCTGTACTCGGTGGGCGTACTCGGGGTGGTGGCCCGGATGATCCGCGTCCCGGATGGCACGCTTCGGGTCCTCATCCAGGGCGGTCAGCGCGTCCGGGTCACGCGCTGGGTGCGCAGCGAGCCCTACCTGGTGGCCGAGATCGCTGAGGCGCCGGACGTGGTCACCGAGACGCCCGAGCTCACCGCGCTGACCCGCCAGGTCCAGCAGACCTTCGCCAGCATCGTCGAGCAGGTCCCCTATCTGCCCGAGGAGCTGCAGATCATGGTGGCCAACGTCGAGGACGCGAGCGCGCTGACCCACCTGATCGCCGGGTCGTTGCGAATCACCACCGACGAGAAGCAGGCGCTGTTGGAGGAGGTCGACGTGACCGAGCGCCTGCGCAAGCTGCTGGCCATCCTGGCCCGCGAGCTGGAGGTGGTGTCACTGGGGTCGAAGATCCAGAACCAGGTTCAGTCCGAGCTCGACAAGGGCCAGCGGGAGTTCTATCTGCGCCAGCAGCTCAAGGCCATCCAGGACGAGCTGGGCGAGGGCGACGAGGTCCAGGCCGAGGCCACCGAGCTGCGGAACCGGCTGGCCGAGGTCAAGTTGCCCGAGGAGGTCCGCAAGCAGGTCGATCGCGAACTGTCCCGGCTGCAGGGCATGACCCCGGCCATGGCCGAATACGGCGTGATCCGCGGCTACCTGGAGTGGATCGCCGCCCTGCCCTGGGACACCGCCACCGAGGACAACCTGGACCTGAAACACGCGCGCGAGGTGCTAGACGCCGACCACTACGACATCGAGCAGGTCAAAGATCGGATCCTGGAGTTCCTGGCCGTGCGCAGACTCAAGCCGGACGCCCGGGGCTCGATCCTGTGCTTCGTGGGACCGCCCGGGGTGGGCAAGACCTCGCTGGGCCGGTCGATCGCGCGCGCTCTGGGCCGCAAGTTCGAGCGGATCAGCGTGGGCGGCTTGCGGGACGAGGCCGAGATCCGGGGCCACCGGCGGACCTACATCGGCGCCATGCCCGGCGTGATCATCCGGGCGCTGCGGGACGCCGGCGTGGGTAACCCACTGCTGATGATCGACGAGATCGACAAGATGGGAGCCGACTTCCGCGGCGATCCCTCCAGCGCCATGCTGGAGGTGCTGGATCCCGAGCAGAACCACTCGTTCCGTGACCACTACCTGGACCTGCCGTTCGACCTGTCGAACGTCATGTTTGTGACCACGGGCAACACGCTGGACACGATCCCGGGGCCCCTGCGGGACCGCATGGAGGTGATCCAGCTCTCCGGCTACACCCAGGCCGAGAAGCTGGAGATCGCCAAGCGCTACCTGGTCCCCCGACAGATCGAGCGCAACGGGCTGACCCGGTCCCAGATCACGTTCACCGACCCTGCGATCCGGACGATCATCTCCGACTACACGCGGGAGGCCGGGGTGCGCCAGCTGGAGCGTGAGCTCGGCTCGATCTGCCGCAAGATTGCCCGCGGGGTGGCCGAGGGCAAGCGCCAACGCAAGGTGTCGATCACCGAGAAGCGGGTGCGCGAGCTCCTGGGCCGGGCCCGGTTCCATTCCGAGGCCCGGCGGCGGACCTCGCGGCCGGGGGTGGCCACGGGGCTGGCCTGGACACCGGTGGGGGGCGAGATCCTGTTCATCGAGGCCACCGCGATGGCCGGGAGCGGGCGCCTCATCCTCACCGGGCAGCTGGGGGAGGTGATGCGCGAATCGGCGCAGGCGGCACTGTCCTACATCCGCAGCGAGGCCGCCGAGATCGTCCCCGAGCTGGATGACCGCTGGTTCGCCGAACACGACCTGCACATCCACGTGCCCTCGGGCGCGATCCCCAAGGACGGGCCCAGCGCGGGGACCGCCATCGCCACCGCCCTGGCCTCCCTGCTCACGGAGCGGGCGGTGCGCAGCGACGTGGCGATGACCGGTGAGGTGACGCTCACCGGTCAGGTACTGCCCATCGGCGGCCTCAAGGAGAAGGCGCTGGCCGCCCAGCGCAATCGGATTCGCTGTGTGATCGCCCCGGCCGCCAACCGGGGGGATATCGAGGAGATTCCCGAGCCGCTGCGCTCGGAGCTCAACTTCAAGTTCGTTTCGGACATGACTGAGGTCCTGGAGGCCGCGCTCTCGCCCCGGCGGAGCCGGACTCGCCGGGCCCCCGCGACCCGCAGTCGGGCCGCCGCGGCGGCCTAGGAACATTCGTCGTCCAGGCTTGGGTTTACCGGCGCAGGTGCGTATGCTGCGCAAATAACGAGGCAAAAGCGCCCATCCGAAGGAGGAACCTAGTGGCCAAGCGAAGCAGGAAGGCCGGGGCGTTCAACGCCGCGGACATCGCCAACATCGTTCAGAGCAACCCCTACGTCCAGAGCGTGGTCAGCGACGCAAAGCTGCGCAAGAACGTCAGCACGGCGGTCAGCTCGGGCAAGAAGGCGTACGGGCGAGTGGCCAGCAGCAAGTCCCCGCTGGTGTTGCTCGAGGACAAGAAGCTGCACTCCGAGCTGGGACGCGCTGCGGGCGCCGCCCGCGACGCGACGATCACGCTGACCCGGATTCAGGGTCGCAAGGCGCGTCGGCGCGTTTCCCCCGGACGAGTGATCGTGCTGGTCGGCGCCGGTGGCGTCGTAATGATCGCGGTCAACGAGAAGCTCCGCTCCAAGGTCCTCGACGTCCTGTTCGGTGCCGAGGAGGAGTTCCAGTACACGCCGCCTGCCAATTCATCTCCGTCTCAGCCGAGCTCGACCGTCGGCGCCGCCTAGCGGCGGTGGGCGCTTTGGCCGTCTGGGCTCGGTAGCGCGCTGGTGAGCGGCGCTGTGGGAGTCACCGAGCTTTCATCGGCCCGGGAGCTATCGGGCGATAAGGCCGCGCGCATCGTCGAGGCGATGCGGGCCAGCGTGGCCGAGCGCGGGATCGCCGGCGCCACGTTCGATCACGTGGCGCGGGTGGCCGGCGTGTCTCGCGGCCTGCTGCACTACTACTTCGGCTCCAAGGAGCGGCTGCTGGTAGAGGCGGCGCGGCGCGAAACCGAGGTCCGTCACGCTTCGCTGGAGGAGGCGCTGGCCGGCGCGGACACGGTCGAGCAGGTCATGGATCTTCTGGTGCGCGGCCTGGAGGACTTCCTGGACGAGAACGCCGGGCCGGCGCTCATGTTCCACGAGCTGCTGAGCCTGGCCGGGCGCAACCAGGAGATCGCCGATGAGCTGGCCGAGCTGGGCCGCCAGACCCGCTCCCACCTCGCCGGCGCGCTGTTAGCCAAGGCCGACGCCGGCGTACTCACCCTGCGCGACGAGCCCGAGGCCGTAGCCGCCTTCCTGGTCGTGCTCGCCGACGGGATCACGGTCCGTCGCCTCAGCGAGCCCGGGTTTGACATCCGGCCGCTGATGGATAAGGCCGTGGCGGCCGCCCGGCCGCTGCTCAGCTAGGCAGCGCGGCTTCGTGAGCGATCCGGCGTGAGCCTGCGCCGGGTCCTCCTGTTCGGAGCGGCGCTGGTGGTGCTGGTGCTGGTAATCGCCCAGCTCATCCTGCCGGGGATCGCCACCCAGGACCTGCGGGATCGCCTGGCCAAGTCGGGGCGGGTGCTCCAGGTCGAGATCCACGCGTTCCCGGCCATCGAGCTGCTGTGGAACGACGCGGACCGCGTCGTCGTGCGGATGGACACCTACAGCTCGGTGCCCGGGCATCTGGGCAGCCTGCTGGACCAGGCCGGCGGCGTGGGGACGCTTGACGCCTCGGCCAACCGGCTCCAGGCCGGCCCGCTGATCCTGCACCAGGCCAGCCTGCGCAAGCGAGGCGACACGCTGACCGGGACCGCGACCGTGAGCAACACCGACGTGCAAGCGGCGCTGCCGATACTCAGCTCGGTGTCACTGGTGTCCTCGGCGGGCGGACAGCTGACGCTCCAGGCCACGGCCAGCGCTTTCGGTTTTGCTGCCTCGCTGCAGCTCGTGGTCTCCGCACAGGACGGAAAGCTCGTGGCATCGCCGAACGTGCCGTTCGGGGGCCTGGCCACGATCACCCTGTTCTCCAACCCGCACTTGGTGGTGCAGGCGCTGAGCGGCTCGCCGGTCCCGGGCGGGTTCACGGTAACGGCGACGGGGCGGGTGCAGTGACGGTTCGTAGGCGCGGCGCGGCGGCGAGGCGGCTCGGCGGCGAGGCGCTCTTCGCGGGTCAGAGGCACAAAAACGACGACCGGTGTCGCTTTTGTAGCACTGACCCCCTGGGGTGGCCAGGCGCTAATCCCCGGGGGCGCATGCCACGCCCACCCCTACTTCATATAAACCGCGAAGAAGTCCCGGTCGTCGGGGGAGAGGTAGCGGCTGGAAGACGGCTGCATGGCGTCCAGGATGTTGGCCGGATGGCCGGCGCCCGGGAAGCGGTAGGTGATGAAGCTCGTCCACTCGGAGTTGATGTCGAGCTCCATGGCCCGGACGGCGCCGGCCCGGATCAGGATCTCGGCCAGCGAATGGACAGTCTGGTCATTGGCCGCGGCGTAGAGCAGGTTGCCGTGCTTGTCGATCCCCACCGCCGAGCGCCAGACCAGGATGGCGTTACCCAGGGTGGCGCCCCACTCGGGGCCGTCGGACAGGTTGGGGTTCGGCTGGCCGTGGTTGACGATCAGGGGCAGGTTCTGCCGCGCGTACACGACGTCCGAACCGGCGGACGACCCTCCGGACCAGGAGACGATGTCGACCTTCCCGCTGCTGTAGCGCACCGCTGTGGCCAGCCCGTTCTGCAGGGACGCGTAGGTGTGGCCGTGGTAGGCGAACCCGCCCCCTGAGTCCGACAGTTTGAAGCCGCTGTTGAATGTGGCCACCAGCCGGGAGCGCTGGTCGGTCGGCACTTCCGAGGGTCCGCGGTCGGGGAGCGACACCGCCGGCTCCGAGCGGCCCGGGTACAGGACCGTGGAGGTCCGGGTGTGGTCGATCCAGGCCACACCGGCCACCACCTGTGGGTAGTCCGGACTGGGCCGGTAGCTCGAGATCATCACCGGCGGGCGGGATCCTCCGCCGGAGAACGTGGGATGCCACTGCCCCTCGCCGGCCAGGGCGGGATGGATCACCGGCTTGATCGCGGGCGGCTTGTAATAGTGGACCGTGTGATGGATCGCCGCGCCCAGCGCGGCCGACTGCGCAGGCAAGGCATGAAGACCCGGGCCGCCCTTGGCGGGCGCGGTCAGCGAGTAGTAGAAGTTCTCGACCGAGTTGACCACCCCGCGAGCCCCGTTGTCCCGGAGCCATTCCACGGTGCGGACGAACACGGTCCCGTTGGACGGCTTGGTCACCGCCGAACCCCAGGAAATCAGGGCCGGAATCAGGCAGATTCCCGCGGCGATGGCCAGGATCCGCCGGACCCGCCGGGCCCGGGAGGGCGGGGGCGGGTCCACGCGCCGGTACCGGGGCATCGGCGGCGTGTAGCTAACGGGGGCTCTCGAAGGTGCGAGCATTTGGGGCAGAACGTGCAGGGATGCCAGCAAAAACAGCTAAAGACATGCTGAGGAGCTTTTCATTCTCAGCACAGGTACCGTTGAGGGCATCACCATACGGTCTCGATCATGGTAGAAGCCGGAGTCGCTGAACGTTCTCAGGCCGCGGTGCGCTCGCCCAGCCGCGTGAGTGCCCCGGCGCCGGAGTCTGTGCCCGCGCCCGCCGCCCCGCGACGCAGCCGCGGGCGGGCGATCCTGGTCACGCTGCGCCCGCGCCAGTGGCTGAAGAACCTGCTGGTGGTGGCGGCCGCCGGCGCGGCCGGCGCGCTGGGGCATGACGATGTGCCCGTGCGGGTCGGCGTGGCGTTCATCGCCTTCTGCCTGCTGGCCTCGGGGATCTACGCGATCAACGACGTCCGCGACGTCGAGGAGGATCGCCAGCACCCGCGCAAGCGATTCCGGCCCATCGCGGCCGGCGAGCTACCCGTGCGCACCGCCGTGGGGCTGGGCATCGCTTTGATGGCCTCGGGACTGGTGGTTTGCGGGCTGGTCCGGCCGTTGCTGGCTGTGGTCGGCGCTGGCTACCTGGCGCTGACCCTGACCTATTCGATGGTCTGGCGCCACCTGCTGCTGCTAGACATCGTGGCCATCGCGGGCGGATTCGTGCTGCGGGCCGTGGCCGGTGGTGTGGCGGCGCCCGTCCGGCTGTCGCGCTGGTTCCTGCTGGTGGTCACGTTTGCCGCCATCTTCGTGGCCGCCGGCAAGCGGTGGGCCGAGCTGCGGCGGGTGGACCGCGGCCTGACCGGCCGGCGCAGAGTGCTGGTCCTGTATACCGAATCCCGACTCCGGGTCATCCTGGTGGGTAGCGCCGCCGGGGCATTTCTCGCCTACTGCATCTGGGCGTTCTGGGTCCCGTCCGTACATGGGATCCCCTGGCGCCCGTTGACCATCGCGCCGGTGGCTCTCGGGCTGGCGCGCTATGGGGCTCTCGTCCGCGCGGGCGGCGGCGAGGCTCCCGAGGAGCTGGTGCTGCGGGATCCCGGACTCCGGCTGGCCGCCCTCCTGTGGGTCGTGCTGTTCGCTCTCGGTGTGCATGCCGTCAGCTGAGCTGCGCCCCGCCGCCACACCGACCACCCGCCCTCAGGCCCGGACCCGTAACGTCTGGGTCAGCGGCTGGGGTGGGGCTCAGGGCACCACCGTGCAGATGGCCGAGCCGCACACGCTGGACGGGCTGCGCACGGTGCTCGAGCTGGCCGAGTCGCGGCACGGGGCCTTGCCCCGCGGCATGGGCCGCAGCTACGGCGACGCGGCCCAGCTGGCCGGCGGCGTTGTCGTCCGCACCCGGGGGCTGAGCGGGTTCCACTTCGACGCCGACGACGGCACCGTGACCGCCCAGGCCGGGGCCACCATCGCCGAGCTGCTGGACGCCACCGTGCCGCGCGGCTGGATGGTGCCGGTGGTCCCGGGCACCCAGCACGTGTCGGTGGGCGGCGCGATCGCCTCCGACATCCACGGCAAGAACCACGGCGTGGCCGGGACGTTCGGCAGCCACGTGGAGCAGATCGAGCTGCTGAGCGCCCGCGGCGAGCTGCTCGAACTCTCGCCGGGATCCGACGACCGGCTGTTCGAAGCAACGCTGGGTGGCATGGGGCTCACCGGCGTGATCGTGTCGGCCCGGATCAAGCTGACGTCGGTCTCCACTCCGCTGCTGTCGGTGGACACCGACCGGGTCGAGGGGCTCGAGCAGGCGCTCGAGGTCCTGGCCGCGCCCGGTGGCCCGCACCGGGTGGCCTGGCTGGACCTGCTAGGCGCCAAGCCGGGCAGGGGCGTGGTCACGCGGGCTGAGCACCTGCCCGCGGACGCCGCGCCCGCGAAGGTGAGCGGTGGCCCGACCGTAGCGCCGCGGGCCACGATTCCCGCCGGCTGGCCCAGCGGGCTTCTGCGCCCAGCCACCGTGCGCGCGTTCAACGAGCTCCGGTTCCGGCGCACGCCCCGGCGTCAGCGCGGGCACGTCGAAGGGATCGGCGGCCACATGTTCCCCCTCGATGCGCTGGTGGCCTGGCCGCGGCTCTACGGTCCGGGCGGGCTGCTCCAATACCAGCTGGTGGTCCCGTTCGGCCAGGAGGCGGTCCTGGAGACTGTGATCCAGGGGCTGCGCGCTGCGCGCATCCCCTGCTACCTGGCCGTGCTCAAGGACTTCGGTCCGGCCAACGGCGCGCCCCTGTCCTTCCCCATCGCCGGGTGGACGCTGGCGCTCGACGTGCCCCGGGCCGCTCCCGGCCTGGACCCGCTGCTGGACCGATTCGACGCGATCGTGGCCGAGGCCGGCGGGCGGGTCTACCTGAGCAAGGACGCGCGTCTGCGCCAGGCCGCGCTCGAGGCCATGTACCCCGAGGTCGATGCCTGGCGGGAGGTTCAGGCCCAGGCGGACCCGGAAGGAGTTTGGCGGTCGGACCTGGCACTCCGCACCGGGCTGCTGACCACTGCGCCGACGGCCGGTCTTCGAGTGGCGGTCGGCGGGTCGGCCTCCGCCAACCCGGAGCGGCGCGTGCTCGTCCTGGGCGGTACGTCCGAGATCGGCCTGGCCATCGTGCGGCGGCTGGCCGAGGAGGGCCCGGTCCGCCCCTACCTGATCGGGCGCTCGGAGGAGCGGTTGCGCCACGCGCTGAGCCAGCTCGAGGCGGCGGGCTGCCTGCCCGGCGAGGTGGACGTGCTCGAGGCCCGGGACGTGGCCAGCCACGCCGACGTGCTGGCGCGGGCGTTCGACCGCGAGGGTGGCTTCGACACCGTGGTGCTGGCGGTGGGCGTGCTCGGCGGCCAATCGGGCGTGGACGCCGACCCGGAGGAGCTGCTCGAGGTGATGGAGGTCAACTTCACCGCTTCGGGCTCGCTGCTCCTGGAGTGCGTCCGGCGCCTACGGGCGCAGAGCTCGACCCCCGCCCCCACGCTGATCGTGCTCTCCAGCGTGGCGGCCGAGCGGCCGCGGGCCAGCAACGCGGTGTACGGCGCGGCGAAGGCCGGGTTGGACTCGCTGGCTCAGGGCATCGCTGATGCCACCCGGCAGAGCGGGGTCCGCGTGTTGGTGGTGCGCCCCGGGTTCGTTACCACCCGGATGACCGCCGGCCTGGAGGTGGCGCCCATGGCCACCACCGCCGAGGCCGTGGCCGAGGCGACCGTAGCGGCGCTGGGTACCGGCGC
>DASZGO010000070.1:0-5938 GCA_035938755.1 Solirubrobacteraceae bacterium
TTCGGCATCCCGGTAGCGCTCACCGTGCCTGGGAGCGCCGCCTTCTCGGATCTCCAGTGCGGCGACACGACGGGACCGTCGTCAGTCGCAGTGAATCCGCGGACGGGTCGGATCTACGCGTTCTGGGTGACCCGCCACGGCCCGCTGGGTGGATGCGGGCTGGTTCCCCCGCAGCCGGTCACGCTCGTTGCCTCGACGCGGGATTGGGCGGCGACGTCTCCGGACAACAGCCCGGGATCGTGGAGCACTTCGTTGGCCGTCGACGGTTCGGCCCACGGGAACATCGTCGCCATGTCGCTCGCCCCGGGTGCGTTGGATACGGCGGGCAACGTGTACGTGGCGTATCCCGAGTCGCCGCGCCCGTTCCCTGACTTCACAGGCGCGGCGGTCCGCGTGCGCTGGGCGCCGCCCGACCTCAGTCGATGGTCGGCGCCGATCACGATCGCCCCCGCGGGCGAGCCCGGGAACGTCCTCACCCACGTCATCGCGGGTCGCCCCGGCCAGTTCGACGTGGCCTACTTCGCTGGCGCGTCTGGCTCCTCCGGCACACGTCCGGACTGGTACCTGACCGTCGCCCACGTCGTGGGCGGGCTCGGCCCGGCGCCGACCGTCGCGGTGCAACGGGTCCAAGCGATCCCCGGCTTCCGCGGCACCGCCACCGAGCTGATGGGATGGTGCGACGACACGAACCCGGCCAACCAGAGCGTCCCGGCCTGCCTTATGACCCGCTCCTCGGACGTGTGGGGCGTGGGGCTCGATGCGGGTTGCCGTCTGCTCGTCACCTGGGGCACGATCTCGGCCCAGACCAACCCGACGATCGGCGCCGCGGTGGACGGGACCTGGGTGGCCAGCCAGTCTGGGGGCCCGACCCTGTGCGCTGCTGGATCAACCGTCCGTCAGATCCGGGCGTGCACGCGCGGATCGGGACGAATCGGGGGCGGCCGCGTCGGTCCGGTGAGGCTGGGCATGACGCGTGCGCGCGTGCGCCGGCTGTTTCCGAGCTTCTCCACTCGCGGGCGGCTGTACATGGACTTCGTATGTCCCCAGCACCTGGGGATCAGGATCGGGTATCCCTCGCCACGGCTGCTCGTGCACCTGGCCCGTGCGACCCGAGCTCGGGTGCGGGGGCGGGCGATCCTGATCCTCACCGCAGATCCCGGCTACTCGCTGCGCGGCGTGCGTCCCGGGTCGACGGTACAGGCGGCGAGCCGGCGCGTGAGGGTGGCCGGTCCCTACCGAATCGGCGCCAATCTGTGGTATCTGGTGCCGGGTGGAGGCGTGCTCAAGGTCCGCCACGGCCGAGTGGAGGAGGTGGGGCTAGCTGACCCGAGCCTGGTCGTTTCGCGGAGCGAGGCGGCCAGGTTCTTGACCAGCTTCTCGAACGGGGCGACTCTCGGCCAGTAAGACCGGCGGGGGGGTGGGCGCCAGTACGCTTGTTCCATGTTGGTGCTCGTCCTCCTGATCCTGTGGCCGGTGGCCGAGGTGTTCGTCGCGATCCAGGTGGCGGGGGCGATCGGCTGGCTGCTCACGATCCTGCTCCTGATCGCCAGCTGGCCGGCCGGCAGCTGGGCGCTGCGATCCCAGGGCCGAGCCGCCTGGACGCGGCTGCGAGCCGAGCTCGACGCCAGACGCCCGCCGGGCCGCGCCGTCCTAGACGGAGCGCTGATCCTGATCGGCGGGATGTTGCTGATCATCCCCGGGTTCATCACGGACGCCCTGGGGATCATCCTGCTGCTGCCGCCGACCCGAGCCCTGGCGCGGCGCCTGGTCACCCGGCGCCTCCAGGCGTCGGCGATTCACCGGGCCGTGCGGTTCGGTTCCCGCCAGCGGCCTCGGGGGCGACGCTACGACGTCGATTCCACCGCCACCGACTTCGAACCGCCCACCCTTCCGCGGTGACGGCCTGCGCCGTGGCAGTGGCTCGAAGCCTCGCCTTCGGCTCGCTCGATGATGGCGTGTGGGGAGCCGCGTGGCTGCCCACGGGCCAGGAGGGCAGCCCCATGGCCCTTAGCACCTCCGAGACCACCGCCACACTCAACGTGTCGCTGGAAGGACACGACGCCGGGCAGGAGTGGCGAGTCGCGGGCCCAGAGGCCGAACTGACGCTCACGCCGACCGACGAGGCGATGGAACGACCCGACGAGCCCGGGGTCGGCGGGTTTGACCAGCTTTGCCAGGTGACCGGCCGGTTCGCGCTGGAGGGTCGGGAACAGCCGGTCAGCTACCTGGGCTGGCGCTCCACCGTCACGGACGGGTCAGGGCTCGAGCGTGCCGGTTCGTTTCGCCAGGTGGCCGCGTGGTTCGAGCCGGCCGCGGGCCTAGCCCTGGTGTCCCTGCGGCCCCGCTCGGCGCGAGGCCAGGACGCCGACACCGTCAGCGCCACGCTGCTCGATCCCGAGAGCTCGGGTCAGGTGTCCGATCCGCGCCTATCCACGACCTACGCGGGCGACGGCCTGCCCCAGCTGGCCGGATTGGAGCTATGGGTCGGGGACGAGGAGGAGCTGTACGCTCGGCGCGCCGCCGGCGAAGCCGTGGGCCACGCCGTCAGCTGGCCCCTGGGTCCGCTTGACCTCCAGGCGCGGCTGTTTCGCTGGCACTTCAGCGGCCGGGACGGCGCCGGCGTGTACCTGCTGGGAACCGTCCGATGAACCACGACGGGCCGGGCATCGAGGCGGTCATCAGTGACTTCGGCGGGGTCCTCACCTCGCCTCTGCTCGACTCGTTCCTGGCCTTCGCGAATTCATCCGGGATCTCCCTGGAGGCGTTGGGCCTGGCCATAGCTGCCGTGGCCGCCCGCCAGCGAGCCAATCCGCTGTTCGAGCTTGAGACCGGCCGTATGACCGAGCGGCAGTTCCTGGATGCCGTGTCCGCCCAGCTCACCACCCAGCTCGGGCGCACGGTGGAGCTGCACGGGTTTGGCGAGCGCTACTTCGAGGGCCTGCAACCCAACCAGCGGCTGATCGACTACATGCGGGAGCTGCGGGGCCGCGGGTACCGGATGGCGATCTGCACTAACAACGTCCGCGAGTGGGAGCCGCTGTGGCGCGCCAAGCTCCCGGTGGATCAGATCTTCGACGTGGTCGTCGACTCGGCCTTCGTCGGCAGCCGCAAGCCCGAGCCCGAGATCTACCAGATCACATTGGAGCGGCTCGGGGTCCCCGGGCCGGCCGCCCTGTTCATCGATGACGTGGAGATCAACTGCACCGCCGCAGCCGACCTGGGGCTACATGCGGTGTGGTTCCGGACCACCGAGCAGGCGATCGAGGAGATCGAGCGTCAGTTGTCGGCGCCCAGCCGGTCCCAGCAGTAGAGCTCGAGGCACTCGCGGGCCAGCTCCATGCAGCGCTCTTGGGAGAGCCAGGGCAGCACGGTGTCGAGGGCCTCTTCCTCCCCCACTCCGTGCTCGAACGCCTCCTCGCCGCGGAAGCTGGCGGCGATCTTCATTGCCTCACGTCGGTTTTCCCCCAACGACTGGAAAACCCCGGTCAGGAACTCCTTGTTCGGCACCGCATGGCCGACCTCCAGCGAGGCATGCCAGGCCGCGAGCAGCGACAGGTCGTGCTCGTCCAGGTCCGCCACCGCCTTGGCGTAGTGGGACTCCAGCTCGGGCTCAGGGATCTCATCGACCCAGGCTCGGACCACCTCGCCCAGGATCTGGCGCCTGGCCTCCCGACCCACGGACTCGGCGATCACCCGGATTGCATTCTGCGGCTCGATGAAGCAGAGAGGCATGGTGACGCCGCAGAAACTAGGCGTCGGGTCGGACGTAACGGGGCCGTCGCCGGCCCGGACGCTACGGACTCGTGGAGGCCGGCCCGGGCGAGGGATGCTCGGGCAGGATCAGCGGTCGGCGGGGGGGCGCAGAAAAATCGAACTCGCGCTGCAGATCTCCCAGCAAAGAGCTGTTTTCTCGTACCGCGGGGCGCGGATCGGGGCGCCCATCGGTCCGCGGGTCGAGCCGCTGACCGCCCAGAAAGTCATCTTCGATGAACTTGTTGTACGCGTCGTGGCTGAGGATCTGGTGGTCGATGTAGTTCGGCTTGGCGTACGGGCTGATTACGATGCCCGGGACCCGTAGCCCGTACCCGTTGCGGTCGTCCACCGGAGGCACCACGTGGTCATAGAAGCCGCCCCAGTCATCCCAGGACAGGAAGATCGCGGTGCTCTTCCACTCCGGCCCCCTCATGATCGTGTTGATCAGCTTGGTCACGTAGGCCTGCCCGGCGCTGATCAGGCCGGGCGGGTGCTCGGACACGCGGGCGTTGGGCGCGACCCAGGACACCGCGGGTAGCGTGCCGCTGGACGCAGCCTGGTAGAAGTTGTCCAGCGACTGCACGTTGCCCAGCTGCCCGTCCTGGGAGACGTCGGTGAACGAGGGCAGTGGGTTCCAGATGCCCGGGGTCTGCGGGGACTGGGCCACTGGGCTGCAGGTCATCGAGCCGGGGTTCTCGCAGTCGGGCTCAGTGCCCTTGAACACGTAGTAGCCCCAGCTCATCTGCTGCTTGAACAGCAGGTAGGTGAGGTCGGTCCACGCGTAGTGCAGCTGTCCGTCGTTGGGGCGGCTGTAGCCGCCGTCGTCGTTGGGGCCCTCCAGCGCGTTCTTGCACGAGAACGGGTTGAGTGGGTCGGTGCAGTTAGCCGACCATCCAGAGACCAGGAACAAGTGCTGGGGCAGGCTCCAGGAGGAGTTGGGCTCGAACATTTGGTCCTGAAGTACGAAGTTCTGGGCGTAGCTCCAGTAGTTGGGGATCTCCCGGGCGTCGTGATAGCCCACCACGTCTATGCACTTGCCCCCGGGCCGGGCCATGGGCTGCTGGTTGCACGGGCTGCAGTTGGGGTTGGTGGGGTCGGTGCCGCAGCCCGACCCCTTCTCGGCCTGGCCGATGAACCCATCCATCCTTCCGCCGTTCACGTCCGCCGTGGAGCTGGTAGCGCTGTGTGGCCCGCCGTTGTTCTGATCTGCTGGATCGTGGTAGGGCGCCACGCAGTTGCCGGCCATCGGGTCGGGCACGCACACCCCGGCCGGTATCCCGTCGGCTCCGGGGAAGGTCCCGAAGTAGCTGTCGAACGAGCGGTTCTCCTGCATGATCACCACCACGTGCTTGATCCGGTGGATGCCGGCCACGGCGAAGTTCAGAGACGGTGAGAACGAGTCGGCGTTACGCGGGCCGCTGGGCATCAGGACCCGGACCCGGGCCTGGCCACGTTCGAACCGGTGCCCGAGGACGAAGTTCGACGCGCGATCCAGGGGCTGATGGGCCACCACCTGCCAACCCCCCGGCTCGAGCTGCTCCAGCTCCACCTGGTCGCCCGCGTGCGACGGGCTCACGTGACCACTGAACACCACCCGCTCACCCGGCGCTACCAGGGTCTCCGACGGCTTGACCGTGACCAGACCGCGGGCCCGCTGGAGCAGGACCGGACTCTGCGCGCCCAGCGCCGTGACGTACCACTGGCGGTTGGTGGTGACCGCGTGTGGACCGAGCGCGATCTCATACACGCCCTGCGAATCGGCCCGGGTGGCCAGCGCCACGTGGAACTGTCGATCGCGGGGGGCCTTGCGCCACAGGAGGACTCGCAGGCCGCCCACGCGCCGGCCGTGCAGGCTCCCGGAGATCACGACCTGCTCGTCGAGCAGCGAGGGGTTGGGGCTCGAGGTGATTGAGATCGAGCGGACGCTGCGCCGGGGCGGGGCGGGACGATGTGAGCCGCCCGGGAGATCAGCGGCACCCGAGGGGGCAGCCGGCGAGCTGGCGGCCAGCGCCAGCCCGGCAGCCAGGCCAAGCAGCAGTGGCAGGACGGCAAGAAAACGTCGCATGGATAACGCCCTTGGGCGCCCGAAGTTGCGATTCACAACCCGAGTGCGTCGCGGGCGCCCGCCAGCGCAGCCGGATCGGTCTCGGAATCTAGCGGCAGTCCCATTGTCGTCCGCGCGCCG
>DASZGO010000071.1:0-6949 GCA_035938755.1 Solirubrobacteraceae bacterium
CGTTTGGCGGCGCCTTCATCACCATGAATTCAAAGGACCTGGGCGCCGATTACGTATTCGCCTGGCCCCAGGCCCAGATCGGCGTGATGGGCGCCAGGCCGGCTGTGGGAATCATCCACCGGCGGGAAATTGCCCACAGCCCGGATCCCGACGCGGCCCGTAAGCGCTTGATCACCGAGTACGCAGACCAGCACCTGAGCCCCCAGACCGCAGCGCGCCAGGGGTTCATCGACGAGCTGATCGCTCCGACCGACACCCGAGCCCGGTTGGCCTGGGCGCTCACGTCCCTGAGCCGGCCTCCCGGCGGTCGCTAGCTGTCAGGTAGTGTCGCTCAACCCGCGCAGGCGTGCGACACTCCCGGACCGGGAGGATGAGGTTCTGAGTAAGCACCGGGCCAAGGCATCGCTGGTACTCGCGGTCTTAGCCGCGCTGGTTGCGGCCTTCCCCGCCCAGGCTCGCGCGCCGCATCACGGGCACCGAG
Source organism: Solirubrobacteraceae bacterium (assembly GCA_035938755.1). Lineage (GTDB taxonomy): Bacteria > Actinomycetota > Thermoleophilia > Solirubrobacterales > Solirubrobacteraceae > Palsa-465. The sequence goes on from DASZGO010000071.1 coordinate 482, forward strand.
CCAACTGCTCGACCGCCCCCCACTCCTGGGTCGCCGGCACGGTCTGGCTGTGCCGCGGCGTGCTGACCTACGGCGACTACGTGGACGACGACTACGGCGCCGATACCGGCCAGATCAACACCACCAGCCGCAGCGCCTCGTTGATGCCCAGCGCCGGTGACCAGAGCTATCCCACGGGCCAGGACGCGACGGCCGATCTCATCCGTCTGACCCTTCGCGTGCGCGGACATCGCCTGTTTGTGAGCGGGCTCCTGAATGCGCTCTACCAGCCGCACGAGACCGTGCTGGCCGTGGCCATCGACACCGACAACAACCGCCGGACCGGCGGCGGCCAGTGGGGCAAGCTCGACGTGTCCAGCGCCGGCTGGGACCGGATCGCGTTCTTCACCAACGGGGACCCCAAGACGAATACGATCTCCGGGAGCATGCCGCTGCCCGGAGGACGGACGTGGCGCGTCCAGGCGGCCACCGCGATCGCCTCCAATGGCCAGGTGATGAATGTCGCCTTCCGAGGCCCCGACGAGCAGGCCAGCGCCAAGGGCGTGGGCACGACCAGCGACTCAGGCGCGTGGTTTGAAGACAAACAGGCGGCGGCACTGGGCCGCGGCGACATCTCGGAGTTCGGGACCGTGGTTCGCGTGTCCGACCTGACCCACCACCGCACCCGCGCGGCACCCAACCCGGCTGGCCTGCACGAGCGCGTGTACCAGTCTGCGTACTCCGTCCCGCCGGGCGAGGGGGTCAATGTGGCCGGCGTTCCCGGTCGGGGCAACGGCGGCGGTCAGGTCAGCCTGGGGTTCGAGCAGACCTTCCAGTACCTGGGCCGCTACCAGCCCTACGGCATCTACATTCCACGCAAGCCCGGCCCGCACGGGATGCAGATGCTGTTCCACGGATCGAGTTCGGGTATGTCGGGGCTGGTCAACCAGCCCGGCATGGAGCAGCGGTTCGGCGAGGACCTGAACCGGGTGCTAGTGGTGCCCGAAGCCCGCGGCCAGAACGGCTGGGGCTCGGACATCTCCGAGCGCGACCTGCTGGACGTGATGAGCGACGTCCGGGCTCGCTACCCGATCGATTCGCAGCGGGTGTTCTCCGGCGGCTACTCGCAGGGCGGCTACATCACCTACCGCATGGCCGAGTTGTACCCGGATCGGTTCGCCGGCGCGGTCGACTGGGTGGGCTTCACCGGCGACGACGCCAACGGTTCTCCGTCTCCGGCTCACTACACGGCAGGGGCGATCGGCAACGCGATCGACTACGTGGCCAACCTGCGCTCGGTGCCGACGGTGATGCTGTACTCGGGCGGCGACGAGCTGGTGCATGTGTGGACCGCCAACGCCATGGACCAGGCGTTCGACGCCACCGACGACGTGTTCACGTTCTACCTGCACCCCGTGGCCGAGCACCTCTCGTTCGCCGCGCTCGACGATTGGAGAAAGGAAGCCGCGTACACGCGCGACCTCAAGCTGGTCAGCAACCCATCTCGGGTGACCTACCGGACCGAGACCTACCTTGACGATCCGGCGCTGGGCATCGTCCACGATCGGGCGTACTGGGTTTCGGCCATCCGGGGACGCCAGACCGGCCAGGTGGCTGAGAACGTCGACCTTCAGACGCTGGCCTGCGGAGGCAGCACGCCCGTGCTGAAGCGCAGCTCGGGCAGCGGTTCGGATCCCGTGCCCTGGACCAGCGACGTCCAGTCGGTCGCGCACACCACGCCGATCGCCCGGACCCTGCGCCTGCAGGGCTTGCTGGGCAACGTCGCCTCGCTCCACATCGACACCCGCCGGGCCTGTCTGGCCGGGCAGGCGTTCAGCTACTCGATCACCACCGACGGAACCAGCACGGTCAGCCTGTCCGACGGCCGGACGTTCACGCTCTCGGGGTCCGGTCCCCACACGGGCGCGGTCCCCGCGCGCTAGTCCGGAGCGCTACGGCAGTACTGCAGTGAGCGCGTCGAGCGCGCTCTCCTGCGTCCCCACGGTCACCAGCATCGGGGAGAGCACTCGGGCCCAGGAGAAGCCGAACTGGCACGCGTGGGGCGACCCGCAGCCGGGCGCGCGCGGGGTGGCGCCCCAGATGTCGTGGCCGGTGATCGCGGTGGCCTGGGCACGCAGGAACCGGGAGAAGTCAGACCGCTTCGTGACTCGCGACCAGTCATCGAACGCCTGCACCAGCAGCCCCTTGAACGCCGTGACGTCAAGCCGGGTGGACAGCGCGCTGCAGTTGGGCGACTGGGCTTCGCAGTGGTCCTGGAGCACCCCGCGCGAGACAAAGCCGCTCGCCGGTTGCACCGCGTACCGCAGGAACGCCGCCGCGCGGTCGTAGTAGCTCGGATCGTGAGCCGCCAGCCCGAGCTGGACCAGCGCCTGGGCGACCTCCCCCTGGGTGTAGGTGACCGCCCCGCCTCGCCGCTGGCAGGACTGGGGGCTCATGCTGTCGGCAACCACCTCGCCGCTGCGCAGGTCAACCAAGCCGCTGGTTCTGAGCCAGCCCCAGGTGCGGTTGGCTTCGGCCAGCCACCTCGACGCCCGCCCCCCGTCTTGGAACGGGCCGGCCGCCTGCCGGTATTGCGCCAGCTCAGCGGTCAGGACCAACAGCTCGGCGTTGGAGATCGTGTCCGGCCCGTACCCCACTCCCCACTCGACCCCCCCGCAGGGGCGGGGCTGCCGCGCGATGTAGGAGGCATCCCACTCCGCCACGCTTAGGAATTTGGCGGCGTCCACCTGGTCGTGGCGGTAGGTCAACTCGTACTGGGAGGCGGCCAGCCAGGCCAGGCCCCACCAGCCGGTGTCATCCATGAACCGGTTACCAAAGTTCTGGGGCTGGCTGGTTCCCGGGCGCCGAACGTTCTGACCGTAGGTCCGTAGCAGGACGCGCTGGACAGTCGGACTCACGTTGTGGGTCCGCACGGCATACCGCGCCAGGGTGAGCACGGCCAGCCCGGACTGCCACCAGTACGGAGCGGTCTTGCCGCCCCACAGACCGGTCGCGCTGTCCCAGCTGACTGGGCTCCCGTCGCCTGACCCCATCAGCTCCTGGATGCCGCGGCTCGCCGCAGCCGGCCATGACGCCGATCCGGTTGCGGCCAGCGCCGAGCCGCAGCAGCCGATCAGGACCGCTCCGCACGTCACCAGAGCCGCCAGCCAGCGAGGAATAAGCATGCGCATCGGGCTCACTCTCTAGCGGAAACCTTTGGGAAACGCTTCGGCAGTCGCCATTTCCCATTCTTTCGCCCCGCCCGCCGCGGCCGTCCTGACATTAGGCTGTGCTGGTGCCGCCCCGTCCCGCGCCGCTGGAGCCTCCGCCCATCGAGGGCGTGCGGCGGTCGTTCGTCGGGGCTCGGGGGGTGCGCTTCCACCTGACTGAGGCGGGCCCGGCGGAGGGCGTACCGGTGCTGGCGCTGCACGGCTGGCCGCAGCATCATTACGCCTGGCGCGACCTGCTGGCCCACCCGCCGGAGCAGATGAGGATCATCGCCCCGGACCTGCCCGGCTACGGCTGGTCGGGACCGCCCCCGCACCGCTGGTTTAAGGAGGAAGTGGTGAGCGACACCCTGGCCCTGCTCGACGAGCTGGGGCTGGAGCAGGTGCTGCTCGTGGGCCACGACTGGGGCGGCTATCTGGGGCACCTGCTGGTGCTGCGGTCACCGGAGCGAGTACGCGGATATCTGGCGCTGAACATCGCCCACCCGTGGCAGACGCCCCGCACCCTGCTCCCGCACATGTGGCGCTTCCTCCTCTACCAGCCGGCGATCGCCGCGTTTGGTGGCCTGCTGATGCGCCATACGCGGTTCGTGGAGCTGGCGATCCGCGCCGCTCTGAGCGATCGCACGGCGATGTCGGCGGAGGACATCCGCTGGTTCGGCGATCGCTTCCGGGACCCGGTCTGTGCGCGCGCGGCCACCGACACCTACCGGACGTTCTGGCTGAAGGAGATTCCGGCCACCGCTGGCCGACCTGAGACGCGGCGCTCGACGGTGCCCACCCGCGCCCTGTTCGGCGTCGACGACGCAGCCATCCACGTTTCGCTGGCCTCCGAGTCGACGGCCAACGCAGACGACTATCGGCTGGAAAAGGTTCCGCACTGTGGACACTTCATCGCCGACGAGCGCCCCGAGCTGGTGCGGGCCCGTCTGGTCTCGCTCGCCCAAGAAGTGGCCGTTCCGTAATGCAAGAAAACTGGTTACTGCGACGTTAACGTGCCGATGCTGATTGAGTCAGCGCGGATTAGCCGCGCCGCCCGCACCATGTTGGCCGCCCTGGCGTTCGCCTGCGCGTTTGCCGGCGCCGCCAGCTCGGCCTCGGCAGCCACCCCCAGCTTCAGCGCGCAAGGCAGCGTCCAGCAGGTGTACGTCACCGGCCTCGCGCCTAATGCGCAGATGTCGCTGCTCGGCCCCAGCGGCCAGAAGGTAGCCACCCAGCGCGCCGACTCGCTCGGCGGCCTCTTGTTCCGCAACGTCGCCCCCGGCAGCGGCTACCGCGTGCGTCTGACGCGAGGAGGTGCTGCGTCCGGACCCCTCACGGTGCACTCCGATCAGTCCACTCCCTGGCACACCGACTTTTACAACCAGACGATCGCGTCCAGCGGCTACGGCTATCTCACCACACGGGACGGCACCAAGCTCGCCATCTACGTTCACCCGCCGACGGACGTATCGACTGCGCTGCCGGGCGGGATCCAGCTCCCCCCGGCCGCGGATACCGGGCCCGTCCCAACTCTGGTCGAGTACTCGGGTTACGGCTACGCCCGGCCTCCCTCAGAAGGCGGCGCTGAGAGCAGCATCGAGCTGCTGGCCAACATCATGGGCTTCACGGTGGTCGACGTGAACATGCGCGGCACCGGCTGTTCGGGCGGTGCGTTCGATTTCTTCGAGAAGCTGCAGAGTCTCGACGGCTACGACGCGGTCGAGACGATTGCTCACCAGCCGTGGGTCTTGGGCCACAAGGTAGGGATGATGGGCATCTCCTACGGCGGAATCAGCCAGCTGTTCACCGCTCAGACCGACCCACCAGACCTCGAGGCGATTGCCCCGCTGTCGGTGCTCGATGCCTCGGCGACGACCCTCTACCCCGGGGGCATCCTCAACACGGGCTTCGCCCTTGCCTGGGTGAAGGACCGCGTCCATGACGGTAAGCCGGCTGGGCCGAACTCCGGGCAGCCGTGGTCCTACACGCAGATCCAGCACGGCGACGAGACGTGCAAGCAGAACCAGGTGCTCCACGGCCAGGCGGCTGACCTGATCACCAAGGTCCATAGCAATTCGCATTACATCCCGAAGGTGGCCGACCCGGTTGACCCGATCTCGTTCGTTAACCAGATCCACGTCCCGGTGTTCATGGCCTGCCAGTGGGAGGACGAGCAGACCGGCGGCCATTGCCCGAATCTGGTGCAGCACTTCACCGGCACATCTCAGAAGTGGTTCACGTTCACCAACGGCGCCCACATCGACTCGCTCGATCCGTACACCTACAACCGCTGGTACGACTTCTTAGAGCTCTACGTGGCCCATCAGGCGCCGGTGACAAACCCGTTCCACGCGGGGGTCCAGGGCAGCGCGCCAGTGGTCTACCAGGCGGCGATGGGTGTCCCCCAGAGCGACAACGTCACACTGCCGCCTGACCCGATCCAGCAGCAGCCTTCCTACGACTCAGCCCTTGCTGCGTTCAAGGCGCTGCCCGAGGTCCGGGTGCTGTTTGACAGCGGCGCCGGCGCGTCGCCCACCGGGGACACGACGCCCGGCAACCCCTACCACCAGTTCGAGCACTCGTTCCCAACTCTCCCCGTCCCGGGTACCACCGCGCGGCAGTGGTACTTCGGCCCGGGCGGCACGCTCAGCGGTCGGCCCCCGGCCAAGAAGGGCGTCAACACCTACACGGCAAATTCCCAGGCGCTGCCGTTGACCGACTACTCCAACAACACGGGCGGCGGCGGCCTGTGGGGCAACGCCTCCCAGTGGGAATGGAAGTGGCAGCAGAATCCGGCCGGCACCGCCGTGTCCTACGTGTCGGCGCCGCTGACCAGCGACACCACGGTGGTCGGCGCGGGCGCCGCCCACGTGTGGATCCGCTCGTCGAAGCCGGATGTCGACCTCGTGGCCACGATCAGCGAGATCCGACCCGACGGCAACGAGACGTTCGTGCAGAACGGGTATATGCGGGCCAGTGAGCGCAAGCTCTCGACGAGCGCAAACAACCTCTTCAAGCAGCCGAGCACGCTGCTCGAGCCGATTCCCAGCGAATACGCCAAAGATGTCCGACCGGTGCCCCACAACAACTACGTCGAGGTCACCATCCCGCTGTACTACGAAGGGCACGTGTACCGCGCCGGCTCGCGGATCCGCGTAACCATCGCGGCGCCGAACGGGACCCAGCCCGTCTGGTCATTCAGCACGACCAAACCGCGCTTGGGCCAGACCGCGAAGGTGTGGGTGGCTTTCTCCAAGCGCATGCCGTCCAGCCTGTTTCT
>DASZGO010000072.1:0-4085 GCA_035938755.1 Solirubrobacteraceae bacterium
GAGCGCGTTGCCGCCCGACGCACCGGTCGCGGCCGAAAACGGGCGGTCGAACTGGGCGTCGAAGTACAGCGTGTAGCCGACGTCGGACCTGACCCAGCCCCGGAGCTCGTGGTCGCCCACCACACTCACCGACCCGGGGTCTGCGTGGTTGATGCTCTGGCTGACCTCGGCCAGCACGTTGGCCTGCTTGGTCGACGGGAAGGTGAACCGCATCATCGCGGCCCGGGTGGTGGCCGTCAGCTCGACCCGGGTCTGGTAGCGGTGCAGGCTCACCGCGTAGTAGCCGGGCTGGGCCAGCTCGGTGGCGTGGTCGTACGGCGAGCCGAGGCCGGCCGGGCTGGCGGACACCGCGCCGGTGGTGGGCATGAACGGCAGATCCCCGGCGACGTGGATGCCCGCGCCGTCGAAGTGGGTGAGCGAGAAGCCGCGGATCTCAGGGTCCTGGTACCCGTATCCGGTGTAGTTGACCTGGTCCGGCTGGTCTCCCGGGAGCGACGTGTCCGGCCCGGGCTGGATCAGCCCGAACGGTACCGATGCCCCGACCATGGGAAAGCCGGGGCCGAGGGTGCCGTTGCGCGCGTCGACCAGCGCCGCCGGATCGGCGGCGGCGACGGCGGGCCAGGCAGCGAGCGCGGCAACGGCAAGCGCGCCGGCGGCCGCCCGCAGTGCCCGCCGGCGCATCATCCGACGGGCAGGCCGCCCGCCCCGCTGGAGACCTGCTGCTGGGTGCAGTTGGTCGACGGCGGAACCGCACCCGGGCCGTAGGCCGGCAGGGAGCGGCCGGAGACCCGGAAGCCCAGCGCACGCGCGTTGGCCCGCTGCAGACGGACCACGTCGGCGCCGAACACGGGCGAGATGGTGAAGAACCATTCGTCCGTGGTCGAGCACTGGAAGGCCCCGTTGTAGTCGCCGACCTCCTCGGCGTAGCCCAGCTGGTCCTGAGCCAGTCCGAAGACGAATGACACCGGCGCGTGGACGTCCTGGTTGAGCGAGAACTTGATCGACGGGTACGGCTCGCCCGGCACCGAGAAGAATGGGATGTCGCCCACCCGCAGCGCGGTCACCGTGGAGATGAACACGTCGCCGGCGCCCCACGGTGGGGTGATGGAGCGCCCGATCTTGTACCCGCCCAGCGGGCTTGGATTGTTGGGCTCGGCGCCCGCGACCAGCAGGACCGGGTTGGTGTTCTCGACCCGGATCTTGCGCTCGGTCCCGGTGACGATCCGGCGCCTCAGGTAGGTGCCGTGGTCCGCCGCGGTCTTGGCCATGCGGGCCACCGCGTTGCCGTAGATATCGGCCGGGCCGTTGTCGGTGCTGGCCGCCGGGTCGACGCTGGGGTCTGTGCCCTGGGGCGTGCCGGCCGGCCAAGTGTGGCCCATCGCACCCACGGTGACGATGGCCACCGAGCCCGGGTAGCCGTAGGTCGTACCCGGCTGGGCGTTCTGCTCGGCGCCTTCCAGGAACGTGGCGGTCGATCCCGGCCAGTCGGGCAGGACCGCGTCACGCGGGCCGTACACGGTGGCGTGCGTCGAGTAGTTGACCATCGTGGCGATCACCCCGCCGGTGCCGGGAGCCACGGCCTGCAGCACCCGCAGTCGCTGGTCCATGGGGTAGTCACCGTTGTCGCCCGTATTGGTGTCGTCGGTGTTGGAGCCGAACGTGCCCGAGAACCCGGTCATGTCGGCCGTCCCCACCTTCAGCTGGGCCGGCTGCTCACCTTTTACGGCGGCGGTGATCCCGGTCTCCATCTGCCGCTTGACGAACTGGAAGTAGGCCGGCGGGACCCCGCCCCACACCCCGATCTCGTCCGGCCCGTTGTGGTCGTGCGTGGCCTGGAGGATGATGTGGCTGGCCGGGATGCCGAGCTGGCTGTGGATGTCGTTCTCGATGTCGCGAAAGCCCGCCCCGGCGCCGGGCGACCCGGGCTGGTAGGACAGCGAGTAGCCCTGCGAGTCGATGGCCCCGATCACGTCCTGGTGGCCGCGGCAGTCGCCGATGGCGATGACGCGGAAGTAGATGTGACGGATCACCGACTTGGCCTGATGCACGGGGCCGATGCCGTAGCCGCCGTTGTAGAAGTTGGTCAGGTCGGACGGGGTCACGTCCTGCTTGGCCGCGCCGACGCAGAACGTGGCCGGGCTTGCAGCAGCGAGGGCCGGGGTCGCGGCCAGCCCACAGACCACCACTGCCAACGCCACGACGACCCTTGCACGCCTCATCGGACCTCCCAACCCGTTGCCTGGACAGGCGGAAGGTACAGGCGAACCGGGCCCGTCAGGGCTCGATTGGGCCGATTTTCAGCCTGTGCTCCGGGCTATTTCAGGGTGGCGGAGTGGGGCGTGCCGTTGTTCAGCCAGGTGAGTGTGGGGCCACTGAACTTCAGGTGAGTGATCGCCCCGCTGTCGAGCCGCTGGGGCGTCAGGCGCAGCCGCTTGCCCTGCCGGCGCAGCCGGCTGGCCATCAGCTGCTGCCCTGATCCCGACGAGGCAGGGACCAGCCAGGCGGCGGCGCCGGCCGGGGACAGGGTCAGGCTCTTGGCGCCGAGCGGCGTGGTGAAGCTGGCTTGGCTTCGACCTCGCGCTTGAACCAGGGTTATCCGTTCCTTGGCCGGCGGGCAGACCGGATCGAACTTGTGACAGGCGGAGTAGCTCCCCTCACCAACGGTGACCAGCGAGCCGGCGTAATCACCGGTCACGGGCAGCTCCTGGAGCGCGTCGTCAGGGGGGTACTCAGGCCCCCCAGGTGAGGAGTCGCGCGCCACCTCGGTGGGAAGGCCGTTTGGCCGCGCGCAGGCGTAATAGATGGTCAGCAGGTTGCCTACCTGATCGGTCTGATGGGTCTTGGTTGCGAACACCAAGAGCTGCGCGGTCTTGCGGTATGCGCGATGCGCGTTGCAGCGCTCGGAGGAGGGCTTGGCTGACGCAGCTCCACCGGTCACGGTTGACCCCAACGCGACCAGGAGAACGATGGCAAGCCTTCCGCGCACCGGCTAACCGTACCGCTTGGCGTAGGGCTCCAGGCGCGGCTCTGTGCTCACCCCGGGGTGCTGCTGGAAGGCCAGCACTGCGCGGCCGTACAGGAACGCGTTGCCGGTCAGGACCTGCGCCGCGGTCACGTAGGGCATCGCCGCCTCCAGGCACGCGCCCCGGTCGATCCGGCCCGGGTTGGCCGGGCCGGGATGGGTCATCGCGTCGAGCACCAGCTCCCACACCACGGGATCCGACAGCAGGCCGGCGTGGTGAACCACGCGGCCGGGACAGATCGACTGGATGGCCAGGTTGGCGGTGTTGGCTCCACCGTGCAGCGGGGCGGTGGTACTCGGCTCCACGAGCTCGTCGGTCTGTGAGTAGATCTGGGTGTAGGCCACGCGGCCGGGGGTCTCGGATCCCGAGTTCAGTGCGTGCAGGAAGTGCGACGTTCTGGCCATCTGCCACACCGCTGGCCAGCAGTTGCCGCTTCCAGCACAGCCGTCGGCTGCGTAGATGCCGTGGTTGGGGCTGGCCAGGTCGATCAGGTCGGCCGTCTCCGACCGCGCCTTGGTCCACCACCGCATGGCCCAGCGCCCCTCCATGCCACCCTGGCTGTGGGTGATGACCGTGAGCTTGCGGTGGGTGAGTGCGTACATCCGCTCGATCCCATAGACCACGTACTCCGAGGACACCTGGATGTCCCCCAGCGCCCGGTCGGGCAGCGTGACCGCACACCAGTCGTAGCCGGACGAGGGCAGCGCCAGCTCGTAGTTCCAGTCCCAGCTCTCATCGGCGTTCAGACCCGTGCCGTGGACCAGCAGGACCGGGTTGTGCCGGCGGTGCCCGAAGTGCCGCGGGCACTGCAGCGAGGCCCGGAGCCCACCGGCCGGCACGTCGAGCCGCGGGTCGGCCTGCGCGGTTGGGGCCAGTGCGGCGGAGGCGGCCGCGGCAGCAGCGGTCGCGACCACCGCGACGATGAGCGCGCGCCTCAGCACGACCCGTTGCAACCTCCCCAGTTGATCGGGCTGGTGCTCAGTTTGGTCGCCGGGGCCGTGGGCACCGTGAGGAACGACGGATGCGGGCCGCCGAGCTCAAGGCTGTACCGCCCGCCGGCCA
>DASZGO010000073.1:0-6921 GCA_035938755.1 Solirubrobacteraceae bacterium
CTGGTCCCACCAGTCCAGGCCCGGGCCAACGGCCAGCACGATCCCGTGCTGGGGTGGCGGCTCCTCGGTCCCGGGAGGGATGACCAGGCCCGAGCGACGGACCCGGTCAGGGTCGAGCTCCTTGATCACCACGCGATCGAACAGAGGGCGAAGTTGGTTACGCATGTGTCCGGACCTGATCTTAGGGTGGAGCGAGCGGCTGATCGGCGCCAGGGCACGTAGGCTCGCGGTGATCTACAGGAATGGCGAGTGTCAAAGTGACACACTCACGGAATAGTCCATGGGGCGCAACGCCGACATCGTCCGCCAGGGTTTCGAGCACTTCGCGGCGACGGGCGACCTGCTGGGGGAGAATCTTGCGCCGGATTTCGTCTGGGACATGTCGCACTTCAGCGGCTGGCCGGAGCAGCAGACATACGATGGCCTCGAGGGCGCTCAAACCTTCCTGCGCGACTGGGGCGGGGCGTGGGACGACTGGCAAGTCACTTCACGACGCCGGCGATCAGGTGGTGGCGATCTTGCACCAGCGCGGCCGCTCGAAGGCCAGTGGCATGCTTCTCGAGATGTCCCTCGCTCAGGTGTTCACCATGCGAGACGGCCTCCAAACGCGGATGGAGATGTACTCAGACGTGACCGAGGCGATGCGCGCGGCGGGTCTGCCGGAGGAGAGCTCGGGTCTGGCTTAGCCAGTTAGCGAGCTGACCAGCTCGCGAACCCGATCGGCGCGGTGCTGGACGCCGACCCGGTCGTAGAGCTCGATTGCTCCCTCCAGCGCGCGGGTCGCGGCATCCGCGTCCACGTCCTTGAGCCGGTCGCCGAGCAGCGCTCGGCACCGAGCAACGTCGAGCGGGCGGCCTAAACCGTCCCACGCTTCACCGGCGCGCCGCAGCAGGTCAGGGGCGTCCGCCGGGCCGGCCACGGCACCGGCCGCTTCCAGAGCTGCCGCCTCGCCGACCGGGTAGTGGACGCGTTCGGCCAGCCGCCCTGCCTCCCTCGCAGCATCCTGGGCTTGCTCGTGGCGGCCCAGCTGGCTGAGCAACACCGCGCGTGCTGAGTCGACCTGAATCGACTGGACGATGAGCCCGGCCCGTTCGCAGCTGTCGAGCGCCCGGGTCAGCGCCGTCTCGGCTCCGCCGATCTCTCCCCCATCCCACAGCGTCATGGCCAGGCCCAGGCGCGCTATCACCGAGACCTCCGAGGCTCCCACCTGATCGGCCAGGTCGACTGCCCGGCGGTAGTCGTCCGCGGACGGCTCCCACGCCGCCTCGCGCCAACCCAGCAGTCCGCGCACCGCGTAGGGCAGGCATAGCTTCCCGATCAGCCCTTCCCGCTCGGCCAGCTCCAGAGCGCCAGCTGTGGATCGCTCGGCCTCCTCCCAATTGCCTGCGTGGGTGGCAAGCTGAGCCAGCGCGGCCCGAAGGTCGATCTGTGTTGGGATATCACCGATCTGCTCCGCCAACTGAAGCCCATCGTGGTACGCGATGGCAGCCGCCGCGTAGTCACCCTCAGAGGTCTCAAGATGGTGGCCGAGTGCGGACAGCGCGAGAACGGTTTCGTGGTCGTCCGCGCCGCGCGCCAGCTCGACTGCCCGCTCGAGGTTCTCACGCGCCTTGGCGAGGTCGCCAATGCGGCCGAACACCCGTCCGAAAATTCCGTGGGCGCGGCTGGCCGCTGTCATCTCCCCGAGCTGCTCGGCCAGACGTAGAGCCTTCTCGGCGGCGTAGATGGCGAGCATGTTGTCGCCGGTCTGAACGTATAACCAGGCCGCCTCCTCGTACAAGCGCACCAGCACGAGCGAAGCCGGCCCATCCTTGATCAGGTTGATCCCCAGCTGGTGATGCTCGATCGCCTGCTTGCGCTGTCCCTTGTGGGCGAGGGCTGCGCCGATCTTGCGATGCAACTCGGCCACTTGCTCGAGGTTCTCTTGCCCGCGGTGATACTCCAGAGCGCGCTCCCACGCCTCGACGGCCGCGTCAGCACGCCCCAGGCGAAGAGCCACGTCGCCCTGTTTGTCGGCCACCCGGGCCCCAGCGCCTGGATCACCTTCGGCGTAGCCCAAGGCCGCCTGAAAATGGTTGAGGCCCTCCTGGTTGGAGTACAAGCTGCTCGCGGCGTCGCCGGCCGCTTCGGCGTAGCGCAGCGCACTGGCGCGGTAGCCGTCGAGCGGGAAGGCCTCGAACTTCAGCTCCTGAGCCAGCTGAACCCCGCGGCCGTAGTGTTCGGCCAGGATTCCCACCACCTCGTCCAGGCGCTCGCGCGCACGGTCCTCGATGAACGCGGCGACCTGGAAATGCTTCTGGGCTCGGACTGCCTTGGGCAGCATCGCGTAAGCGACGTCACGGATCAGCACGTGCTTGAACGCCAGCTCGGGCTCGCCACCCAGCGTCTGACCCTCGCCGATGACAACGAGATCTTTCTCGCGCAAGGAGACGAGCACGCTCCCCAGGTCCGTGCCCTCTTCGGCCGCCGCGGGCGCCAGCGCACTCTCCCAGAAGGTGCGACCGACGACGGCGGCGTGGGCCAGGATCCGACGCTCGGCCGAATCGAGCGCGTCGAGACGCGAGGCCAGAAGCGCCTGCACGGTGTCCGGTAGATCTGCCGCGACAGTCCCCTCGTCCTGCGCCAATAGTCGAACCATCTCCTCCGCGAACAACGGGTTGCCCTCGGCGCGGGCGGCCACTGCGTCCAGCTCTTGCTCGTTTCGGCTTTCCAACCCGACCAGCGCTGCGACCAACGCCCTCGTCTCTCCCTCGCCCAGCGGCTCGAGGAAGATCGTGGTCGAGCTGCGCCGCACGCCGCCCCAGCCCGGACGACGTTCCAGCAGTTCGTCGCGGGCCAGACAGACCTGTAGCACCGCGGCTTGAACCCACGCGGCGAGATGCTCGATCAGATCAAGCATGCCCTGGTCTGCCCAGTGCACGTCCTCCCAGACGAGCACCAGCGGTCGCTCGCGGGCCAAGCCTTCTACCGCTCCGCGCACACCCGCGAAGAACAGCTCGCGGGTCCGCTGGACGTCCTCGACGTCTGGCAGGTCGATCCCCGCCGGCGGCTCAATTCCCAGCAGACGGCCGATCAGCGCCGCCTTCACAATCGTCGAGCGCTCCTCGTCGTCCCCAGGAGTGTCGAGCAGCTGATCGAGCCGCGCAGAGAGCTTCCCGAACGCCACCTCGGACGAGTCGGCCTCGACGATGTCGCATTCGGCGCGCAGGATCTCCCCCAGCGGCCAAAACACGATTCCCGAGCCGTAAGCCGGGCAGCGCCCGTGCCGGACCAGCGGTGGTCGCTCTTGCTGGTGCAGCTCCGACTCGAATTCGCGCAGCAGCCTCGACTTGCCAACTCCCGCTTCCCCGATGACCGTCACCAGGTGTGGACGGCGCTCGCGCGCAACGCGTTCGACCAGCCCCGACAAGAGCTCGATCTCGGCCTGGCGGCCAATCAGCGGCGCCCGCGCTGGTTCCCTCGGGGTTGCGGTCGTCTCAGCGAGCCCCTCGGCTGCCTCCCAGGCCTGCACCGGCTGGCTCTTTCCTTTGAGCTCGAGCGGCGCCTCGAGCGCGTGGTATGTGATCCGGTGGCGAGTGGCGCGATAGGTCCGCTCCCCCACCGTGACGCTTCCGGGCTGCGCGGCCGCCTGGAGGCGGGCGGCGACGTTCACGGCGTCGCCCACCACGGTGTAGCCGTCGCCCACCGGCCCGGCCAGGACCTCGCCCGTGTTGATCCCGACCCGCAGAGCGAAGTTAACACCATGTTCTCGGCGCGTCGGCTGGTTGATCTCCGCGATCATCGCTTGCATGCCGAGCCCGGCCCGGACCGCGCGCTCGGGGTCGTCCTCGTGAGCCACCGGCGCTCCGAACAGCGCCATCACGTTGTCGCCGATGTACTTGTCAACCCGGCCGCCGTACCGGGTCACCTCCTGGCTCAGGCGCCCCAGGATGTCGTCAAGCAGCTCCTTCACGTCCTCGGGATCGAGCTTCTCGGCGACCGCGGTGTAGCCGGAGAGATCGGCAAACAGCACGGTGACCGTGCGTCGCTCCTCGAGCGTCTGCGGTGTCTCGGCGGCGGGAGCCGGCAACGCCGCCGGGGTCGCCGCTTCCGCCACCGGTGTCCCGCACTGGAGGCAGAAGCGGGCCTCGGAAGGAAGCTCGGCGTCGCACGCGGTACAGCGAGGCCGAAGCGGTGCGCCACAACCCATGCAGAACCTCGCCCCGGCGGGGTTCTCGGTCGCGCATCGTACGCAGCGAGACATCCCGCCCGGAGCGTAACGCCAAGAGGGCTAGGTGGCCAGCCCCTCGCTCTGCACCGCCGCGAGCGCCTCCTCCTTGGTCATGTACTCGCGGCCCCACACCATCTGTCCATCGCGGATACGGCAGACCTGCGCGAAGTTGAGCTCAGTCATCGCGCCGCTGAGCTTGGCCGTCCCGGTCACGTTCCACATGACGATCACCGTCTCCGGACCGGCGTCGATGACCTCTTCCGGCGCGGTGACCAGGTCCGGAAACATCTCGTACCACTCGCCGAGATAAGCCCGCATGGCGTCGCGGCCGAGGATCGGGCCGACGTCGTCCGGGGCGCCTTCGATCGCCCGATAGTCGATGTCGGGCGCCCAGACCTCCTCGTACCAGACATCCAGCGGGTCGCTCGCCGCCCCTAGCCGCTCGCTCCAGCGGTGGAAGAGTTCGACTTCCGCTTCGCCCATGGCCCTCCGAGGGACAATAGACCAATCTCGAGGGATCCCATCGCCGTTGCGCGCGAAGTCATGGATCACTGGGCCAAGGGGATTTCCGGGGCACCGCGCAGCTGTGACCGAGTTGGGGCGATGGTGGCTGTCCGCTCCCGCGCCTACGGTTGGCCGACATGCGCCTGATCGTCGCCCGTTGCGAGGTCCGCTACTCCGGTCGCCTGAACGCCCTGCTGCCCGAGGCGCTGCGGCTGATCATGGTCAAGGCCGACGGGTCGGTGCTGGTTCACGCCGACGCGGGCGGCTACAAGCCGCTGAATTGGATGACGCCGCCGACCGTCATCGAGGAGTCGGACGCGCAGATCGTGGTGCGCAAGCGCGCCGCATCGAGCGAGGATCGGCTCGAGATCTCGGTGCGTGAGGTGCTGTCCGACGTAACCCATGACATGGGGTCCCCGGACGAGGACGCGGCCCTGGCCAAGGATGGCGTCGAGGCCCACCTCCAGGAGCTCCTGGCCGAGCAACCCGAGTGCTGCGGAGAAGGCCTTCGCCTGGTGCGCCGGGAATGGCCCACCGACATCGGGCCCGTGGACCTCATGTGCCGCGACGCCGAGGAACGCTGGATCGCGGTCGAGGTCAAGCGGGTGGCGGGGATCGAGGCCGTCGAGCAGCTGTCGCGGTATTTGGAGCGGATCCGGCTCGACCCGGCGATGAGCTCGTGCCGCGGCGTTCTGGCCGCGCAGACGATCAGGCCGCAGGCGCGCGTCCTGGCTGGGGCACGCGGGATCGACTGCGTCGAGGTGGACCTGGCCGTGCTGCGTGGCGAGCGCGCGCCGGAACTGAAATTGTTCGCGGCATGAACGACGCCCCAGCAGTCCTCACCGAGCACCGGGACCGGGTGCTCCTGATCACCATCAACCGCCCCGACCAGCGCAACGCGGTGAACGCCGCCGTGGCTCAGGGGATGGCGGCCGCCCTGGACGAGCTCGACAGTGACGTCGGCCTGTCCGTGGGCGTAATCACCGGAGCGGGCAAGGGATTCAGCTCCGGCATGGACCTCAAGGCCTTCGTCACCGGAGAGCGACCGTACGCCGACGACCGCGGGTTCGCCGGTATCGTCCAGCGGCCCGCGGCGAAGCCGCTGATCGCCGCGGTCGAGGGCTTCGCGGTGGCCGGCGGCCTGGAGGTGGCGCTGGCCTGCGACCTGATCGTGGCCTCACGCGGGGCGCGACTGGGGGTGCCTGAGGTCAAGCGGTCGCTGGTCGCCGCCGGCGGCGCGCTGCTGAAGCTACCTCGCAGCCTGCCGCGAAACCTGGCCATGGAGCTGGCCCTGACCGGCGACCCGATCGACGCCGAGCGCGGCTACGAGCTAGGCATGATCAACCGCCTCACCGACCCGGGTGGGGCGTTGGACGCCGCGCTCGAGCTGGCCGCGACGATCGCGGCCAACGGCCCGCTGGCCCTGGCGGCGACCAAACGGGTGATGGTCGAGGCCGCCGACTGGCTGGACGCCGAGTTCTTCGCCCGCCAGGGCGAGATCGTCGGCCCGGTGATGACCTCCGAGGATGCCCGCGAGGGCGCCACGGCGTTTGCCGAGAAACGCCCGCCGGTGTGGAAAGGACGCTAGCCGCATCACGCCTGGCTCATACCCCGCGGGACCGGTCCTGGTAACGTGCCCGCGGCCGAATTCCCTGCGTAGCGTGGGAAACGGGGGCATCCAGGCTTATGACAACCGCGATCCTTCGCATCCTCCGTAACCGCACGGCCGCGTGGCTGACCGGCGCGTGCGTCCTAGTCGGCCTCGCCGCGGTGCCGGTGTCCTCGGACGCCCAGCCCGGCCTCAACCAGCTCAGCCAGCAACTGTCGGCCCAGCAGGATCGCCAGCAGCACCTCCAGGACAGCCTGAAGACGCTGTCCAGCCTGATCTCTTCCCTGGAGGCGCAGATCTCGCTGGTCCGCTCGAGGGAGGAAGCGGTCCAGGCCGAACTCGACACCGACCGGGCAAAGCTGGCCCAGACCCAGGCCGACCTGGCCCGGGAGCGAAAGCTGGTCGCCCTGCTCAAGCGCCGGCTGGCGTGGGGCCGGCAGCTCCTGGCCCAGCAGCTGGTCAGCCGCTACGAGTCCGACAGCCCAGACCTGGTCAATGTGGTCCTGGACTCGGGTGGCTTCACCGATCTGCTCGAGCGGTTGACCTACCTGCGGGACGCCGAGCACCAGCAGCAGCAGATCATCGCCATCACCACGAC
>DASZGO010000074.1:0-18220 GCA_035938755.1 Solirubrobacteraceae bacterium
CGGAAGCGCTCGCGTGCGTTGGCGCTGCCGGGACGTCCCGCAGAGAAGCGACCTACTCCGAACCCTCGCCGTACTTCGCGATCTCCTCCTGCTGCTGCTTGGACAGCTGCTGCACGTCCTCGCCGCGTTCCCTCTTGGCGCCGTAGACCTGGTCTTTGATCTTCTCCACCACATCCGGGTTGGCCAGGGTCGAGATGTCGCCCACCTCGGTGAAGTTGGAGATGCCGGCGATCACGCGGCGCATGATCTTGCCCGAGCGGGTCTTGGGCATGTCGGGCACGATCCACACGTTCTTCGGCCGGGCGATCTTGCCGATGTCCTTCTCGATCTGAGCCGCCACCTTCTGGGCGATGTCTTGGCTGCCTTCGTACCCGGGCTTGACCGCCACGTACATCTCGACGACCTTTCCGCGGGTCTCGTCGACCACCGGGACGGCCGCGGCCTCAGCCACCTCCTCGACCTCGATGGCGGCCGACTCGAGCTCCTTGGTGCCCAGCCGGTGCCCAGCCACGTTGATCACGTCGTCAATCCGGCCCAGGATGCGGAAGTAGCCGTCCTCGGCCTGCACGGCCCCATCGCCGCACAAGAAGGGCCAATCACGCCACTCCTGGCTATTCGGGTCTTGGTTGAACCGCTTGTAATAGGTGTCGATGAACCGGTCGTCCTGGCCCCACACGGTGAGCATGCGGCCCGGCCACGGGTTGCGCACGCAGATGTAGCCCGCCTTGCCCGAGCCCCGGGGGATCTCCTGGCCGTTCTCGTCGAATATCACGAGCTGGATCCCCAGACACGCCGGCCCGCAGCTGCCGGGCTTCATCGGCTGCAGGAACGGCAGGGTGCTACCCAGGAAGCCGCCGGTCTCCGTCATCCACCAGGTGTCGGTGATCGCCGCCTCGCCCTTGCCGACCACCTTCCAGTACCAGCGCCACACGTCGGGCTCGATCGGTTCACCCACCGTGGTCATGGTCTTGAAGTCGTAGTCGTACTTGCCCGGCTCATCCGCGCCCACCTTGCGCAGCATGCGAATCGTGGTCGGCGCGGTGTGGAAGATGTCCACGCCCAGCTTCTCCGCGATCCGCCAGGGCCGGCCGGCGTCGGGATAAGTGGGAACGCCTTCGTACATGACCGTGGTGGTCCCCAGGGCCAACGGCCCGTAGACGATGTACGAGTGCCCCGTGATCCACCCGATGTCGGCGAAGCACCAGTAGGTGTCCTCGGGGTGGATGTCCTGGTAGTACTTGGACGTCCCAGCGACGTAGCTCAGGTAGCCGCCGATGGTGTGCTGGGCGCCCTTGGGCCGGCCGGTGGTGCCGCTGGTATACATGAGGAACAGCGTGTCCTCAGCGTTCATCGACTCGGGCTCCACCTCCTGGCCCTGGTGATCCTCGAGCACCTCGTCGACGAGGTAGTCGCGCCCCTCGACCATCTCTGACTGCGAGTGGTACTCACCAGGGATACGCTGGAACACCAGGATCTTTTCAACCTCGATGCCCTCCTTCCGGGCCGCCTCCACGGCCTCGTCGGCCTTGACCTTGTGGTCGATCAGCTCACCGTTGCGGTAGTAGGCGTCGATCGTCACGAGGATCGTGCTCTGCGCGTCGCCCATGCGCTGGCCGCAGGCCGCGCCGCTGAAACCGCCGAACACCTGCGAGTGGATCACGCCCAGCCGGGCGCAGGCCAGCATCGCCACCGGCAGGTCCACGACCATCGGCAGGTGGAACGTGACCCGGTCCTGCGGCTTGACGCCGCAGAAGTCCCGAAGCAACGCGGCGAACTCGTTGACCCGGCGATGCAGCTCGCGGTAACTGATCCGGACGGTCTCGTCTTCCTCCAGCTCAGGTACCCAGACGATCGCGTCCTCGTCGGCCCGGGACTCCAGATGACGGTCCACGCAGTTCACACACGCGTTGAGCCGGCCCCCGACCCACCACTTGAAGAACGGCGGGTTGCTGGTGTCGACGATCTGATCCCATCTCTGGTCCCAGTCGAGCATCTCCGCGTAGTCGACGAAGCACTCGGGGAAGTTCTCTGGCTTGAAGCGCTCGAGGATCGACTCGTCCCCGGCGTTGGCCTGCTCCCGATAGCGCTCCGGCGGCGGGACGTACTCCTCCTCACGCCAGTGGACGGCAATCTTGTCCTCGGAGTACTCGACTTCCTCGTCAGCGGCCTGAGTGGAATCTGCCATTAACCCTCTCCTTCCGGCCCGTATCGGGACCGCGGGCTCGGCGCCCCTGAGGGGCGCCGAGCCGACGCGGATTGCTGCTATTTCGCTAGTACCTTAATACCCTGAATCGACTCACCTCAGGGCGTGTGTCGGGGGACCAGGTGCAGCGGGAATACCGGGAGGATCGTCCGAGCGAACGTCGAGTTCATGACCGCGGCAAACGATCCATACCACGCCGCGGCCGCGGTAGCCAGACCCACGTACCCCCCGACCTTGATCGTGCTGTTGGTGGCGTTGGTCGTCCCGACCAGACTGGCATTGCCGATGGCCAGTAGCCAGAACGTGACAGCCAGCAGGATGAACACCAGCGCGATCACACCCGTGGTCCGCAGCGAGGCTACGAACATGTAGGTGGTGAAGATCGCCCAGGCGTACAGGAACACGGAGATGGCGTTGTGCGCGACGTCCGCGTTGGCGAATCCCCCTCCGAATTTGTTACCGACGGTCAGCAGCAGCACGAAGAACGAGATCCAGAACGCGCCGAATGAGCTGAACGCCACCGCCCCGAACGTATTGCCGGTGCGGAACTCCCACATCCCGGCTAGCAGCTGAGCGATGCCGCCATACGCCAGCGCCACTCCGAGCACGATGATCGGCGGGCCACCGCCGGTTCCGACCAGGTTTGCGTTGTAGATGCTGAGCACGAACGTGGTCGCAGCAAAGCCCGTCAGGCCGAGTGGTCCCGGATCGGCGGGCGTCCAGAATCCCGCCGACCTGCCCCCAGTGGGATCCGGTGCGGGTGCGGGTCTCACATCCGCCTCCCGGCCGGGGGTGCTAGCAGCCTCCATAACTGCCTCCTCGTTTGTGGTTGACCTATCGGTAGGCAGGTTCGACCTGCGGCCCGGCACACGCAACCGAGATCGCCCGATGGGGGCTGGCGCGCGACGAGCGGTGCTCAGAGCACGATGAACGGCAGCCGCGCGCGCCAGGGCACGGCGGGCGGGCTACTTGCGCCGCTTGCGCTTGCGCTTGGGGGTGCTGGCCCGGGTTCGAACCACCGTGGTCGCCGGCTCGCTGTCCGGGCTGGCCGGCTTGGCGGGGGTGCGGCTCTGAGGCTTGGCCCGCGCGTTGCCGCGGGCGTTGCCGCGAGCGCCGCCCGCCCGCTGGCGCTGCTCGCGCATCTCGGCCGAGCTCGGCCAGGGCACCGCTTCACCCTTGGCCCAGGCTTCGGGCTCGCCGCTGGTCCAGCGACCGGACAGCAGGTAGGCGATAGCGAGCAGCCAGAACACCTCGACCAGGAGCGCTGGGGCGCTGCCGATCAGGAGCAGCGAG
The DNA here is from genome assembly GCA_035938755.1 of Solirubrobacteraceae bacterium. Classification (GTDB taxonomy): domain Bacteria; phylum Actinomycetota; class Thermoleophilia; order Solirubrobacterales; family Solirubrobacteraceae; genus Palsa-465. The sequence continues at coordinate 3,497 of DASZGO010000074.1, forward strand.
GCCGCCGCGGCCACGATTCCCAGGTAGCCCAGAAACCGGGTCAGGAGACCGACCCGCATGGCGTTCAACGACACCAGCACGAAGGCGATGGCCAGCAGCAGCGAGCCCACCAGCCCCAGGTACTGGAGCACCGCCAGCGTGCCTCCGCCGACCAGGCTGTTGGCCTGAACGTACGACAGGGCGCCGGCGGAGGTGACGAACTGGTGGGATTTGATCGCGATGGCGATGCCGTACGCGATACCGCCTACGGCCCCGATCGCGCCGCCGGCCAACGCGGTAAGCCGCGGGGCCTGGGTCATTTGCGGGCGGCGCTCCTGAGCCGCCCGTCCCACGAAGTTGAGCGTGAGGCCGAGCGCCACCAGCCCAAGTCCGTTGATCACGGCGCCCGCCACCTCCAGGGCGACTCGCTTGTTGGTCACGATCAGCTCCAGCGTCAACTCGCTCACCTTGGGCTGCGGGCCCACGGCGGTGAGCGCCGCCGCGGCAAACAGAGCGATGCCGCCCACCCCCGCGATCACCGCGTAGGGAAGGCGAAGGCGCAGCTCTCGCGCGTGCTGTTGATGCGGAGCCATAAGCCGGCGAATACTAGTGCCGAGGTGGCTCTGGAGCCGAGGGCCGGTAGGCCGGAAGCTGGCGATCGGCAGCCAGCGGCCCGAGGTCACGCTCGGGTCCGCCGCGGTCCAGGAGCCGCGACGTCCGGTCGCCGGCCGCGATCACCAGATCGAGGAACGGCGCCAGCACCCGGATCACGGCTTCGATGCGTCCCTGGAGCTTGACGTTCGGCTCTGAGCTTGCCACCGCCCGGAGTGTACGGTCATGCCGGTGACAAGCTCGGGAGCCTGCCCCGCCTGCGGCGGGCCGCTGCGCGCCTGGCGCTCGGTCCGCCCGGCCGACCCGGGGCTGGGCCAGCGCCCGATCCCGTTGAGCCGCTGCCAACGCTGCGGGTCGGCGGTGACCGGCGGAGCCGTTCCGCCCGACCTGTATGACACCGGGGCGTATTCCCCGCGCCCGCCACGCCTGCAGGCTGCCGCCCGCCCGTTGCTGGCCGGATTTGACCGTCAACGCCTGTCCTTCCTCCGCTCGTGGGTCCCGCCTCCGGCGCGGCTGCTCGACGTGGGCGCGGGGCGGGGGCGCTTCGTGGTCGCGGCCCGGGCCGCCGGCTATCAGGCCGCCGGGATCGAGCCCTCCCGCCGGGGGGCCGACGCCGCCGCCCAGGCCGGTGCGCCGGTGACCCGAGCCGGCGTCGAGGAGGCCGAGCTGGAGGCCGGTGGGTTTGACGCGGTCACGGTGTGGCACGTCCTCGAACATCTGGAGGAGCCCGGGCCGGCGCTGGACCGCGCTGCCTCGTGGCTGCGCCCAGGTGGCGGGCTTCTGGTCGGCGTGCCCAACCTGGACAGCCTGCAGGCCCGGCTGGGCGGAGAGCGCTGGTACCACCTCGACGTGCCCCGTCACCGGGTCCACTTCACCCCCGGCGGGCTGGAGACGCTCCTAGGCCATCACGGGTTCACGGTGCGGCAGGTTCACCACGTACTGGCCGAGCACAACCCGTTCGGGATGTGGCAGTCGCTTCTCAGCCGGATCACCCAGCACCCGTCGTACGTCTACAACCTGCTCAAGCGCAACGCTCCCGTGCGCTCGCCTGATCTGGCCGTCTCCGTGGCCGCTCTGCCGGCGGTTCCGCTGGCCGCCCTGCTCGAGCTGGGCGCCGGCCTGGCTCGGCGCGGCGGGACGATCGCGGTGCTGGCGCAGCGCGCGGGGTAGGATTGAGAGTATGGAATCAAGTGGATTCGGAGACCTGTTCGGGGATCCCGAAGAGCTCCAGCGCCGGCTCGGCGAGTTTGCCGAGCAGATGCAGGGAAACCAGCGCCTGGCCTGGGCCGATAACGCAATCAAGCTGGCCGTCGACCTGACAGTCGCGGCGATGAACCGGGTGAACATTCAGGGCACCACCGAAGAGCAGTCAGAGCAGCTGCGCGTGGTGATGGCTCACGTGTTCCCGGAGGCCGTGACGCTGGTCCGCGAGGCCCGCGAGGGCCTGCAGTAGGCAGTAGACGGCTGGTCCAGCGACGGCCGAGGCGCGTCAGACGCCTCGGCCCGTCATCTGGTGCGCAGTTACTTATAGGTCGCCTTGTAGTGGAACACGTACTGGCCGCTGACTATGTTGCCCGCGCCGGTGAATGTGCCCACCAATGAATGACCAGTCTGCCCGCCCGTGCCGCGGGTTAGCCTGAGCTTCCCCCCGGTGACCGTGTCGTCGCCGCTCTTGGGCTGGTTCGTGATGTGGAGCGTGGCGGTTCCGGTTCCGGTCAGCGTCCCGTTGCTCGTCCACAGCGTGACCTTCTTGGCCGTCGCGGTGATGGTTCCGCTGCTCGCGCTGGTGGGCTTGATCGTGTACGTCACCGCTCCCTGCCCCAGCACCTTGTCGGAGTTGAACCCGGCGTAATAGACCAGGCCTGGCGCCGTGCGCGCCGTCGGCCCCAGGTACGCCGTTCCGCTCGTCTTGCGCGCGCTCCCGCCACTGGCGGCAATCGCACCGGCCGTGACACTCGCAACGGCCACGACGATGGCCAGCGCTGCCACGGCGCCCGTACGCCTTCGTATGTGCAGCATGTGATTCCTCCCGTTCTCGCCTGATGCTTCAGGCGTAGGTACCCCCCTCAGGGGATCTATAACCCCGCCAGCACGAGTTCGTCGTGCTCGTCGGGCTTCACCTTACGCAGGACCTGCGCGATCCGGCCATCCGGACCGATGACGAACGTCGTGCGCTCGTTGCCCATGTAGGTGCGCCCGTACATCGACTTCTGCACCCACACGCCGTAGGCCTCGGCCACCTGGTGATCCTCGTCGGCCAGCAGCGGGAAGCCCAGGCCGTACTTGTCGTCGAACTTGCTGACGGCCTTGACCGGATCCGGCGACACACCCAGCACCACGGCCCCGGCGCGCTCGTAGTCAGCCCGGTGGTCGCGCACGCCGCAGGCCTGCTTGGTACATCCTGGCGTGTCTGCCTTGGGATAGAAGTACAGGACGACGGTCTGGCCGCGCAGCCCCGAAAGGCTGACCGGGTCGCCGTGCTGATCGGAGAGGGTGAAATCGGGGGCTGGGTCGCCGGGCTGGAGCATCGGACGATCAGCGCCCGCCTGACAACCCGGAACGAACACAGGTCTCAACCCGGGCCTGGGCGGGATCGGAGCTATGTCCGGGACCAACCGCATACGTCCCAAAGGTGTCGTAATGCCCGCCGGGAGAGTTTGCGAACGACGTCGCGCGCGCGGCCGTATAGAAATCGTGCACGGTGATGCCACCCGCGCGGAACGTCGCCCGTTCGTCCGAGTAGGAGACGGTCTCGACCGTGAACCCGGCGCGCTTGAGGCACGACTGAATGGCGACCACGGAGCTATCGGCCGCCGCGCGTGTCGTGCCCGTCGTGCCCGTCGGCGTAATCGGGGTCGCTGGCGATTTGGGGGTCTCCGACGGACCGCGGATTACCGCCTGGCCGCCCGCGGCCGGTGTCTTCTTCTGGCTACTCGACCCACAGGCCGCCAGCGCCAGTGCGGCTAGTACGATCAACACCCGGCTCGCCCGGTTCGGCGATCGCGACACGGCTGACCTCCTCTCAGTCTCGCTGGCCTCGACCAGATCGGGACGCTAACAGAGGTACGGCCCCCTACCATCGACCACCCTGACAGCGCGGCGAAGCGTGGCCGGTGCATGTCCGGGCGATGTGTCCGCGGGCGTTCCGGGTGATCGTGAACGTGTCCCCGCTGGGGCTGGTGACCGTGACCCTATACGTGGTGGCGGTGCCGTGGGCGGCGCTCAGATACGGCCGCCGGTTGGGCGTGAGCGGAGTGTTCGGCTCGAGCATGGCGATCGCCTTGGGGGAGATGCGGCTGTAGTTGCCGTTGTCGTCGGTGGCCAGGGTCTCTGCCGCGGTCTGAGCGGTGCGGGTCAGCGACTCCGCGGCGAGGTCCTGAGCCCCGGCCGAACCAGTGACCGCCGCTGTCGTCGGCGGGGCGGGGCTGGCCGCGCTGGGCGGGCTAGCGTGAGTCACGGGGCTTACACGGATGGCCGACGGCCCGGCGTTCTTGCACCTGGTGCCGCACCCCGACCCGCAGGCGCCCAGCGTGCCTGCGACCAGAGCAATCATCGGCATCGTCCACAGGCGCCTCACGGGCGCCAGGCTACTTGAGCAGCCGGGACAAGCGCCGGTCCTTGAGCACCTTGCCCTCGGTCTGGCAGCTCGGGCAGTAACACATCACGTAGTCCTCGTAGAACACCGCTTCCACCTGATCTCCACACCGGGGGCAGGGCTGGCCGTTGCGCCGGTGGACGGTGAGCGGCATCGGCAGCTTGTCGGGGATCGGCAGGGCCACCACCTGCTCGTAGTGAGCCAGCGCGTCCCCCAGCCGGCCCACCATCGACTCGCGCAGGCGCTCGGCCTCATCCGGCTCCAGATCCGCGCCTCGCTTGAACGGCGAAAGCTGCGCGGTGTGCAGGATCTCGTCCACCCACGATCGACCGATCCCCGCGATCACGTGCTGATCGCGCAGCAGTGCGTAGAGCGGCCGCGGCTGGTCGAGCAGCTCGAGCAGATCCGGAGGATCCGGCCAGGCCTCTGGGCCCTGCCCGGCCAGCGTTTCCTCGTCGCCCAGCTCGGCCGCCCGCAACACCTTGACCCAGGCCCGCTGCCTGGTGCCGAACTCCCGCAGGCGCAGCTCGCGCCCGTCGGAGAGCCGCAGCAACAGCCGCGAGGTCCGGTCACGCAGCGAGGCGCGCTTGTCAAACAGCTGCAGGCGCCCGGCCGACATCAGGTGAATCAGCGCCACCAGATCCGAGTCGAACTCAATCGTCAGCAGCTTGCCTCGCCGCCCCACGTGCTCTACCCGGCGACCTTCGAGCGCGCTCAGTGGCGGGTCGAACGTCTTCAGCGCGTTGACCCCAGGAGCCAGCGCGGACTCGACCTCGGCCCCGGACAGCGCCCGGTCAAGCAGGCGCGCGGTGATCTCTACCTCAGGCAGCTCAGGCATGGTGGTGGCCAGTCGAGGGTAGCCAGCCGCCGGTACCCTCCCCTCGAACATGGCTGCCACGCTCGCCCCCGACGACGTCGTTCGCTCCCCGGCCGAGGCCGCGGCCAACCAGCGCGAGCCGCTGCTGGTGCTGGAGCCACTGGCCGAGTTCCTCAAGGCCCATGGCCTCGAGGCACCGGCTGACCTCGACGCCACGCCGATCGGGGAGGGCCATTCCAACGTCACGTTCATGCTGTCCACCGGGGTTGTGCTCCGGCGTCCGCCCCGCGGTCCGCTGCCTCCCAGCGCGCACGATGTCCTGCGCGAGGCGCGGCTGCTCCGCGCGCTGGAGTCGACGCCGGTCCGCGTCCCCCGTGTGCTGGCGGTGGGCGATGACGAGTCGGCGATCGGCGCCCCGTTCTACGTGATGGAGCGGGTGGTCGGCGAGGTCATCACGGACGCCATGCCGCCCGCGCTGGACAACCCCACCGAGCGCGATCGGATCGCCGATCAGCTGATCGAGGCGCTGGTCGAGCTTCATGCCGTGGACTGGACCGCGATCGGGCTGGAGGGCTTCGGCAAGCCCTCCGGATATCTGGAACGCCAGCTCCGGCGGTTCAACGGACTGTGGGAGATCAACCGCACGCGTGAGCTGCCACTGGTTGAGGAGGTGGGCAGCTGGCTGGCCGCCAACCTCCCCGAGTCACCGCCGGCCACGATCGTGCACGGCGATTACCGCCTGGGGAACACAATGTTCGGCTCACAGGCTCCGGCCCGTCTGGTGGCCATCTTCGACTGGGAGATGGCCACGATCGGGGACCCGCTGGCCGACCTTGGCTACATGGTGATGCACTGGACCCAGCCCGACGATCCCAACTCGAAGTTCAACCTGCACACGGTGACCCGGCTGGAGGGCTTTCCGTCCCGCGAGGAGCTGATCCGCCGCTACGAGGAGCGATCGGGCCGCTCGATGCAGGCGCTCAACTGGTACGTGACGCTCGCCCTGTGGAAGGCGATCGTGTTCATGGAGGGCAACTACAAGCGGGCGGTGTCCGGGTCCACCGACGATCCCTACCTGAAGGCTTTCGGAGACGGCGTGATCGAGATCGCCGAGCGCGCCAAGTACGTCTCGCAGCATGGACTCTGACCCGGGGGTGGGACACGACCCCAGCCACGACGGCCGCTACCGCGGCCTGCTGGTCGACTACGGCGGCGTCCTGACCAGCGACCTGTTCGAATCGTTCCGGTCGTTCTGCCGGTTGGAAGGCCTGGAACCGGACGCGGTCCTGCGCCGGTTCCGGGAGGACCGCCGCTGCCGGGCCCTGCTGATCGACCTGGAGACCGGCCGGCTGGCCGAGGAGGACTTTGAACCAAGGTTCGCCGGCGTCCTGGGCGTGGACGCGCCGGAGCTCATCGACCGGCTGTTCGCCGGATCGCGACCCGATGAGGCGATGCTCAGCGCGGTGCGGCGCGCTCGCCAGGCTGGGATCCGCACCGGTCTGATCTCCAACTCTTGGGGCACGCGGCGCTACGACCGGACCCAGTTGAGCGCGCTGTTCGACGGGGTCGTGATCTCCGGCGAGGTCGGCATGCGCAAGCCGGCGCCGGAGATCTACGCCCTGGGGGCCGAGCGGATCGGGTTGCCGGCCGCCCAGTGCGTGTTTGTCGACGACCTGCCGTTCAACCTCGATCCGGCGCAACAGCTGGGCATGGCCACCGTGCACCACACCGGCGCGACCGAGACGATCGGCGAGCTCGAGCGGTTGCTGGACGTGGAGCTGCGATGAAAGCCCGGACCGGCCTGGCCGCGCTGCCACTGGTGGCACTCATCGGCTGCGGCAGCGGGCCACTGTCCGCAGCCGAGCTGCGACAGCAGGCCACGTCGATCTGCTCACGGGCCGACCGGCAGATCGCCGTCATCCCCACTCCGGCCAACCAGTCGGCCGGCAACGCGTTCCTCAAGCAGGGGATAGCGGCTCTCGACCCGGAGCTGGGTGACCTCAAAGCGCTCAAGCCGCCGTCGGACGAGGCCGTGGTCTACCAGGCGGCGATCACGGCCATGTCAGGGGAACTCGACGCCCTGCACGCGGCAGTGAGCAAGCTTGATCAGGGCGTGGATCCAGTGAAGACGTTCCGGGAGCTCCAGGGCCGCCTGGCACCGCTAGAGACTGAAGCGGATAACGCCTGGCGAGCCCTGGGCAGCCCGGCTTGTCTGACTCGCTAGCCGCCTACCTTGGGAGGCGGAACGACGACCTTGATCTTTTCCGTGCAGCTGAGATGCACCGTGTCAGGGCTCGTGCAGTTGAGCACGCCGGTGCTCTTCTTGCCGAAGATGCCCTTATAGATCGCGGTGCCGCCGCTGACCGTCAGCGTTCCGGTCCACGTCTCGCTAGTAAAGCCGGTGTCTGACGTCGTTCCTTCCTGGGGAACCAGATGGAAGGTGCCCTTGACGGTTCCGCCGTGGAAGTACTGAACGTAGCTTCCGACGGTGTCTCCACTGTCAGGCACGGTGAAGGAGTCCGTCTCCACGCCGCTGCCAAACGACTTCGTGGGGCAGCCGACCGGACCGTATTGCTTGCCCTGGGCGGGCGGCTGGTCGACACTGTTGGACCCCGGAGGAGGTGCGGTGGACAGGGACATGTGGCACCTCAACATCACCGGCTTGACCTTCTTTGGCTTGGCCGCGTGACTGCCCGCCGCCGAAGCGATCCCAACTCCAGCTACAAGTGAGCCCGTAGCGACCGCGGTCGCGACTAGGCAGATAGGACGTCTCACTGCTACCTCCATCTTTCTCTGATGTCGAACGGCATGTGACCGGCGCCTCTGGTCATGGACCCGGCCGCCAAGCGACCGGGTCCAAGACGAGAGACCACTGCTTTCACGCTTAGCTGATTCCGTTGAGCGTGTTCCGGGCCGCGTTGAGCACCGCCCTCGGCAGCGGCGCGAAGTCGAGCCGGGGGCCGAACTGCTGTCCCTGGCCCAGCGCATAGCCGATGAACTGCTTGAGCAGCGTCCCCTGCTTGGCGTTGGTCGGCACGATCACGTAGGTGAACGTTGAGATCGCGTACGCGCTCTTGGCGTTTCGCGGCGGGTTCACGATCGTCAGCTGGTTGTTCGACGGCACGTGATGAACCGCGCTCGCCGCAGCCTCGATGTTGCTCAGGTTAGGCACCACGTACCTGCCACCGGCGTTTTTGATCGCCGCCGCGGCCATCCTGTTGGCAATCAGATAAGAGACCGCGATGTAGGCGATGCCGCCATTGGTCTGCTGGATGGCCGTGACCAGCCCGCTGTTGCCCCTGGCACCCTGACCGACCGGGAAGTTGACCGCGGTCGAGCTGCCAACCTTCGAATTGAACGCGCCGCTGACGTCAGACAGATACCGGGTGAACGCGTACGTGTCACCCGAGCCGTCGGACCGCCAGAACACGGTGATCTTCAGGTTGGGCAGATGCACGCCCCTGTTCAGCGACGCGATCCGACCGTCGTTCCAGTTGGTGATCTGGCCCAGATAAATGGCGGCGATCACCGGGCCCGTGAGATGGAGGCGGGAAATCCCGGGGATGTGAAAGCTCACGCCGGTCGCCGTCAGCGCCCACGGGATCTGGACACAGCTGTTACAGGGCGGCGATGAGTAGACGGACAGCGGAGCATCGGAGGCGCCGAAGTCGACCTGACCCGCTGCGATGTCCTTGTAGCCGGTGCCGGACCCCACAGAGGCGTAAGTGACGGTGTCGCCAGTGGAGCTGTCGAAGGCCGCAGCCCATTCGGCCTCAATCGGCGCGACGAGCGTCGACCCTGCGCCACTGAGTGTGGCCGCGGACGCCGCCGCCGAGCTCAGGCCAAACACACAGCCTGACAGCAGAGCCGCGCACGTCAGATGGACCAATCTCTTGTAGAGCAAAGTAATTCCTTTCCAGTTGTGAACACAAGGGGAAAGCCCGTAGTGGCCCGGCCGCCCTCCATCGAGCCACGGCTAAGCATCGCTAGCCCGCTCGACCCAGCTGTGGCCGAGTTGTGACCGAGATGTGTCAATCCTGTGACGCCGGTGTAGATCGCGGAGGAGGCGCCCGTGGTTTTCAATAACCTCGCCCGCCGTGTCTTCGAGGGCAAGGCTCGGCGGCTTCGGTGCGCCCCTACGGTCGGTCACGCGAGCTCGCTCGGGCCGTGGTGCTGGTCGGCTGGGCGATCGCGTCCTGTTCGGTCTCTGCGCGCTAGCCGGCGTGATTGTCGCCGTGACTCTCGGCGACATCGTTTACCAGCTGATCAGCAACGCCAAGCCGGCCATCTCGAAATTTGGACTCGGCTTCCTGGGGCACCAGACCTGGGCGCCCAACTTCAACAGGTTCGGCGCCGCGACGATGATCTACGGGACCGCCGTGAGCTCGGCCTTCGCGTTGCTGATGGCCACACCGCTGGGGATCGCCATCGCCCTGTACCTCTCGATGATCGCGGGGCCGCGCGTTCGCGCCGTGGTCGGGCCGCTGGTCGAGATGCTGGCCGCAGTTCCCAGCATCATCATGGGCTTCTGGGGCATATTCGTGCTGCTTCCGTTTCTCCAGAAGCTGGAGCCCGGGCTCCACAGCGTGCTCGGGTTCATCCCGCTGTTCGGTCCTAGCCAGACCACCGGGCGAAGCGTGTTCGCTGCCGGGATCGTGCTCACTCTGATGATCCTGCCGATCATCTCTTCGCTCAGCCGCGATTTGTTCCTGACCGTGCCGCAGGAGCTCAAGGACGGCGCGGCGGCGCTCGGAGCCACACGCTGGGAGATCATCCGCGGCGTCGTTCTCCCGAGCACCCTGTCCGGCGTCACGGCGGCGACGATCCTGGCTCTGGGACGGGCGCTGGGCGAGGCCATCGCCGTCTCGCTGGTGATCGGCAATGTCAGCGCGATCCATGCCTCGCTGTTTGAACCTGGCACGACGCTGGCCGAACGGATCGCCACCCAGTTCCCCAGCGCGAACACGGGCCTGTACATCGGGGCTCTGTTCTACGCCGGCCTCGTCCTGCTGGTGATCGGACTGATCACCAGCCTGGCCGCCCGGGCGATCTCGGGACGGTTCGACGTCGAGCGCTCCTACGCGCGGGCGGCGGCAGGATGAGAAGACGCGCGAAGCTGGCGCCGGACGGCGCCCCGCTGTTCGATCCGACCTCACCGTTGACCGCGACGGGGAACCTCGGGCGCCGAGCGGCGGTGAGCCGGGCGATCGACTCAGGATCGACCGCCGCCGCGCTGGTCGCTGTAGGACTGCTGGGAATCGTTGTCTACGGCGTGGTCAGTCGTGCCACCTCGGTCCTGAGCTTGGACTTCGTCATCACGAACCCAGTGGGGCTGCACGGCGGCGGGATCGCCAACGCGCTGCTCGGGACGATGGTGATCGTTGGGTTCGGGGCGGTGATCGCGCTCCCGATCGGGATCCTGACGGGGTTGTACTTGACCGAATTTGCCGGTCAGAACTCGCGCACCGGGCGGGCGCTCAAGCTGGGACTGGACCTCATGCAGGGACTGCCGACGATCGTCGTCGGGCTGTTCGTCTACGGCCTGATCGTGCTCGCCCAGCACAAGCAGTCTGGGTTTGCCGGGTCGATTGCCCTGTCGATCGTGATGCTGCCGTTGATGGCGCGCTCGGCTCAGGAGGTGCTGCTGCTCGTCCCAAATACGTTGCGTGAAGGGGCAGACGCACTCGGGGTGGCGCGCTGGCGGACCGTCCTCACCGTGATCCTGCCGGCGTCGGCAGGCGGGATCGCCACCGGGGCGATCCTGTCCATCGCGCGGGCGGCAGGCGAGACGGCCCCGCTGCTCATCTGCAACTCTCTGTTCAACCAGTCCACGACCGAGCTCAACCTGTTTGGGCACGGCGTCCCGAGCATCCCGATGCTGATCCTGAACGTGTCGGACCAGCCAGACCCACAAGCTTTGAACCAGGCTTGGGGCGCGGCCTCGGTACTGCTGGCCTTCATCCTGCTGGCCAACATCCTCGCCCGGACGCTCCTGGCACGCACCCGGAAGAAGATGGGGCAGTGACTATCCTGCACCCCGTGAGCGCGGCCCGCGAGCCAGACGCAGTCCCCCGCCGGGTCCGCATTCGGACTGAGCCGCTGCCCACTGCGCTTCCGACTCGCCCGGCCGATGGTCAGAGCTATACCGCGGCCCGGCCGGCGGTGTTCGACATCAGTGACATGACCGTGTTCTACGGAGACAAGTGCGCGCTGACCCGGACTTCGATGAAGATCTATCGCAACCTGGTGACTGCGGTGATCGGTCCCTCAGGGTGCGGCAAGTCGACATTCATCCGCAGCCTCAACCGGATGAACGATGCGATCGCGGGGTTCAGGCTGACCGGCGACGTCCTCTATCACGGTCACCAGGTGTACGGCCCCGGCGTGAACCGGGTGGAGGTGCGTCGGCGGATCGGGATGGTGTTCCAGAAACCAAACCCGTTTCCCAAGTCGATATACGACAACGTGGCCTGGGCGCCACGGAACCTGGGGCTCCGCCACGATCTCGACGAGCGGGTCGAGCGGGCCCTGACTCAGGCCGCGCTATGGGACGAGGTCAAAGATCGTCTCCGCAAAGGCGCGCTGAGCCTGTCGGGAGGCCAGCAGCAGCGGCTGTGCATCGCCCGCGCGATCGCTGTCGAACCCGACGTCCTGCTGTTAGATGAACCGGCCTCAGCGCTGGACCCGGTGGCCACGGCCGCCATCGAGGAGCTGATGCACACACTCAAGGACCGTTACACGATCGTGATCGTGACCCACAACATGCAGCAGGCCGCGCGGGTGGCAGACCGCGCCGCGTTCTTCAGCCTGGATCGAACCGAGCTGGTAGGGACGCTGATCGAATACGACGACACCGAGACGATCTTCCGCAACCCTAAGGACACGCGGACGCGGGAGTACGTGACCGGGCAGTTTGGCTGATCGCGCCGCGCTACGAAGTCGCGGAGCGACCGATCGCGTCGGTGTGGACCTCCTGCAGCAGCGGCTGGCCGCACTGCCAGCAGTAGGCGGCGCCATTCGAATGGGGGGCGGCACACGACGCGCATTCTCCGGCGGTCGAGGTCTGCTCGAGCCGCAAAATGCGCTCCACCTCACTCAGCTCGGCATCGACATTTTGGAGCTCCGCGGCTCGGCGCACCAGCACGTCGACGCGAATGCGGTCCCGCGTCGCCATCTCGTACACCAATCCGCCCAGGTCCCATTGCAACTCGGCCACTCGGGCGCCAAGCTGCTCCCGGCGGCGCTTGAGGTCGACGACGTCGGCGTCGTCAGGCAGCGACCCAAATGTGCCCGTCGGACCCGCGGCCGCCCGCCTCGCTTTCGGAACTCTGCGAACCGGAAGCTTTCCCAGCAGCCCGCGCGCGCCGGCCCCGGCCCGTTGCGCCAAGAGGGGCACTATTGGCCGCCGCCGAAGAAGTTGCCGGTGAACTTGCCGCCCTGGCAGCCCGCACCGCCGCTACACGATTGACCGACCTGGACGGTCGGATCCTTGACCAGGTTGGCGCTCGTGCCCAGCACCTGGCCGGCGGCGTTGTTGGCGGCCGCCTTGACCTTGGCGTTGAGATGGACGATCGTCGGCTTGGGCGGCTTTCCCTTGTGCGCCTTGGCGGCGGCAGTGGCGTCAGTTGCACCCCCGCCGGAGGCGGCCGCCCCGCCGGCGCCCACGGTCAGCACCTGCACGCCGGCCGCATTCTTGGAATTGCCGCTGTTCCCCTTCCCGATCAGCACGCCAACGCCCATGGCCAGCAACAGCGTCGCTAGGCCCGCCACCAAGGTCGTGTTGGGGTGGAACCGGGAGCCGGACCGGGCGGGTTTCGGCGGCTCGGCCTGCGCGCGAGCCGTGACCGAGCCCACCGGGAAGCGCGGCTTCCCGCGGCGCTGGCCGCAGTTCAGGCAGTAGCGCTGATCACTGGCCAGCGGCGCCTGGCAGTTGGCGCAGCGGTCTCCGACGACGCCGGTCAGGAGGTCGCTGGACTCGCCTTCATCGCCGGCCCGGGTGCTTTCGGGCCCAGGGGAAGTTGCGTCCGTCGACATGCTCATCAGTATGGAATCGCGCAGACGCGGAGTTGTAACTACCGTGTCACCGGATCTGGTCCTGGCCTCACAGCCGGGTTACAACTTGGCAGCATTCTGGCGCGACACTCGCCCTTGACATGGACGCACGATCGAATACGGCGCGCGGCGTTTTTCGCTGCACCCACTGCCTATCGTCGCTAGCCCACGACCAGCGCTACTGCCTGGACTGTGGCGCTCGGCGGGGGCCGCTACCAAGCCACATCGCGGCCGTGATAGGGGGCATCTTCGAGCAGGGTCGCGGCATTGCCGCCGCGGGCCAAACGGGTATCCAGCAGCCGGGGGCCGAGGCGGCGTCCGCTACCGGCTCGTGGTCCGAGTCCGACTCGTGGATCGTGGCCCCGCGCTCGGCGGCCGCGGCAGTCATGGGCATGCTCGGCTTCGGCGCACTGGTCGGCTCGGTGGTGGGCGCCGGGGTGGCCAATCCTCTGGAAACCCTGCTGGTCATGGCGCCTGCGGTTCACAACGCCTCCTCGCTGTCCGGCGCGGGCGGGTCGCAGGACTCCTCCGGAGGGGCCCAGACCATCACGGTTCAGGACACGGTCACCAGTGGCGGTGGCGGAAGCGCGGCGGCCGGCGTGGCCCCCATGCTGGGAAGCGGCGGGAGCTCGACTACGCCGTCGACACCGCTGCCCAACCCCAGCACGCTGCCTCCGATCAAGCACGTGTTCATGATCGTCCTGTCGAGCCAGGGCTATCAGCAAACCTTCGGCCACGCCACCAACGATCCCTATCTGGCCCAGGACTTGGTGCGCAAGGGAGAGCTGATCCCTAACTACTACGCGGTGGCGGGCGGACCTCTGGCCAACGAGATCGCGTTGATCAGCGGACAGGGACCGACTCCCCAGACGGTGAACAACTGCCCCACATACAAGAACGTCCGTCCTGGCACCAAGGGGCCCAAAGGGCAGGTGCTCGGCCAAGGATGTGTGTATCCGAAGGTCACCCAGTCGATCGCCAGCCAGCTGGCGAGGGCCAAGCAGACCTGGAAGGTGTATGTCCAGGTCGGGAGCTCGCCCAAGCAAGCGCGGCTTGAGACCTGCGCTCCCAAATCCGGGAGCGCGGCGCCCACGCAGCCGAGCGCCCAACATCTCTACGCCGCGTGGCGCAATCCGTTCCTGTACTTCCACTCGGTGGTGGACAAGACCACTTGCCCGAAGAACGACGTTCCTCTGAGTCAGCTCGCCCAGGATCTGAAGAGCGCGGACAAGACGCCGGCGCTGTCCTACATCGTGCCCGACCTCTGCGACGACGGAGGCGCCGAGATCTGCGACCTACGAGCGCCGTCGGGACTCACCGCCTCGGACGCCTTTCTGAAGTCGATCGTGCCCGCGATCGAGCGCTCACCGGCCTACAAATCAGATGGGATGATCGCGATCACGTTCGACAACGCGCCCCAGTCGGGGCTGATCGCCGACCACTCGAGCTGCTGCAACGCCCCGACCTACCCCAACGTCCCGGCTCCGGCACCCGGAAGCGGGACCACAACCACCCCCACGAGCACCAGCCCAACCAGCTCACCGACCACCACGACCGGCACCACCACTACTACCACTACTACTACCACCACCACGACCTCGACGTCGCCAACCACCACGACTCCGGGAGGCTCGCTCGGACTGGGCGCCGGCCAGACCAATCCCACCGG
>DASZGO010000075.1:0-15832 GCA_035938755.1 Solirubrobacteraceae bacterium
CTCCTGGCGCTCGCGCCTGGGCGGCCTTCTGCTGGCGCCATCGGTGCGCCGGCTCCGGGCCGAGATCGATCCTGAGGATCAGGGCGGCGCCTACATGCTCGGGCTGCGCCAGCTGGGCGTGGTGGCCCACGGGCGGTTCTCACGGCGCGGTTTCGCCCGGGCCATCGAGGTGGCAGCCCGCGGCGTCGAGGGGGATGTGATCAGCCGAACCCGTTCCGCCCTGGAGCGGGCCGGGGCCCTGCGTCCGCCCCGCAGCGCGTCCGAACCCGCGGCTACGGTGTCCGGCGGATGACCCGAGAGCAGATCTTCTCGCTGATCCGCGCCCACCTGGCCGACGAGCTGGAGGTGGATCCGGCGCAGATCAGCGAGGACACCCGGTTCAAAGAGGACCTGGAGGCCGACTCGCTCGACCTTTACACGCTGGTCCAGGAGCTCGAGGATTCCTACGGCGTGACGATCTCCGACGAGGAGGCGGCCAAGATCCTGACCGTTGGCCAGACGGTGGACTTCGTGCTGACCAGTGGCGCGGTGGCCTCGGCAGCGGCGCCTCCGGGCCGCGACTCGGAGTGATCGCGGAGCGGCAGCGCGCACTGCTCGGCGCAGGTCTGCGGGGGCTTATGGACCAGCTGCCTGACGAGCTGGCGGTTCCCGTGTTCACCCACTCGTCGTGGACCGAGCGCCGGTCCGACAGCTACGAGCGGCTGGCTTTCCTGGGTGACAGCGTCCTATCTCTGGCCGTGACGTCTCATCTGTACCCCCGGCTGGAGGCCGAGCGGTTCGGCGCCGGACGGATGACCAAGATCCGGGCTCAGGCCGTGTCGGGGCGCTCGTGCAAGCTCGTGGCAGAGCGCCTGGACATTCCGGACCGGCTGCGGGACGCGGCGCCGCCCCAGGCCGCGTCGCGAGCGCTGGCCCTGATCGCCACCGAACGGGTGCTGGCCGAGGTGATCGAGGCGGTCATTGGGGCGTGCTTTCTGTCCTTCGGTTACGAGCGCACGGCGCAGGCGGTGGTCGACGCATTCAGCCCGGAGATCGAAGACGCGCTGGAGAACCCGGTGGACTTCAAGTCCGCGCTGCAGGAGCGGCTGGCCCAGCGGGGCGAGCTGGTGACCTACGACGTGGTCGAGGAGAAGGGACCGCCGCACGACCGGGTGTTCGCAGTGCGGGCGCTGGTCGGGGGCAAGGAGATGGCCCGTGGGAGCGGCCGGAGCAAGAAGGACGCCGAGCAAGAGGCAGCGCAGGCCGCGCTGGATGCCCTCTAGATGTATCTGAAGTCGATCACCCTGAAGGGCTTCAAGTCTTTTCCCGACCGGACCAGGCTGGAATTCGGCGCCGGAGTGAGCGTGATCGTGGGCCCCAACGGGTCGGGGAAGTCGAACGTCACCGACGCCGTGCTATGGGCGCTCGGTGAGCAGTCCCCCGTGGCGGTGCGGGGACAATCGATGCAAGACGTCATCTTCGCCGGAGCTCCTGGGCGGCAGGCCAGCCGGGCCGCCGAGGTCGAGCTGGTGCTCGACGACAGCGAGGGCATCCTGGGCCTGGGCACGCCCGAGGTTTCGATTCTGCGCCGCTTGGATCGATCCGGAGACGGCGAGTACCGCTTGGCCGGGGCCCGCTGTCGGCTGATCGATGTGATCGAGGTCCTGTCGGACACCGGTCTGGGGCGCGAGATGCACTCGGTCATCTCCCAGGGCCGGGTGGAGGCGATCGTCACCTCCAAGCCCCGCGATCGCCGGCTGCTGATCGAGGAAGCGGCCGGCCTGGGCAAGCATCGCAAGCGCCGCCGCCGGGCCCAGCTCAAGCTCGTCCGGACCCAGGAGAACCTCGACCGGGCGCTGGACGTCGAGCGCGAGGCCCGGTCTCGGCTGCGTCCCCTCAAGCGCCAGGCCGAGGCGGCCGAGCTGCACGCCCGGCTGGAGCGCCAGACCCTTGAGGCCCGCTGGGAGTTGGGACGGGACGAGCTCCGGGCCCAGCTGCAGGCGCTGGGGCAGGCCGGGGCCAAGGCATCGGAGGTCCGCTCGGCGCGTGAGCGGCTGGAGCAGAAGCTCGAGGCGATCGCGGCGCGCCGGCAGGCGGCCGAGGAGGCCCTGGCCCAGCGCAGCGCGCAGCGGGAGGAGCTATCCCGACGCTGCTTCGTGGCGCGGGGGGCGCTCGAGCGCATCACCTACCGGCGTGAGGCGGTGGGCCGGAGCGCCGAGGCCATCGATGCGCGGCTGGAACAGCTTTGGCGCCGGCAGTCCGCGCTCCGAGACAGCGAGCTGGCAGACGTGGTCGACGAGTCGGCAGGTGAGCGAATCGCCGCGCTGCGGTCGCGGCTGGCTGAGCTGGAACGCGACCGGCAGGCCGAGATCGAGCGCCAGCTCGAGGCCCTGCAGGCCGAACTGGCCCAGGCAGAAGCAGCCGGGGGAGACCACGCGGCACGGGTCGAGCAGGCCCAGGTCGAGCGCGGGCAGGGCGAGGAGAAACTGGAGCGGGCCCGGGCCGAGATGGCCCAGATAGAGCAGCGCGTGCGGACGGCTCGGATGCAGGCCGCACAAGTGGGGGGCGAGGTGGCCGCGGTCAACCAGTTCCTGCGCGCTCACTCGGGCGGTCTGCAGGGGGCGGCCGTTCTGTCGGACGAGCTCGAAGTCGATCCCGGATGCGAGGTGGCGGTCGCCGCGGCCCTGGACGGCCGCCTCCGCGCCGCCCTGGTCAGTGACCTTGGCTCGGCGGCCGAGTTACTGGACCGGGCGGGAGCCGAGGGGGGGCGCGCCTTGATAACGGCAGAGCTCCAAACGCCCGTCGAGGCAACCGGCGCCACGCCGCCAGCGCCCGGGGCAAGCCGGCTGGTCGAGCACGTTCGCGGCCCCGCGCCTGCCGTGGGGCTGGCCAGCGCGCTGCTGCGCCAGTTCTGGCTGGTCGAGTCGCTGACCGACCTGCCGACCGACTTCGCGGGGCTGGCGGTGACCCGGTCGGGGCGCGTCTTCTCGGCCGGCAGCCGGGAGGTCTGGCAGGCCCCCGCGCTGGGCGAGGAGCGCGTCCTGGCTGAGCGCAACCGTCGTGAGCGGCTACTTCGAGATACCGAGGCCGCGGCTCAACAGGAAGCCGCCGCGCTGGCCGAGCGCGAGCGGCTGACCGCAGAACTCGAGTCCCTCGAGGCCGAGCGAGAAGCCGCGGTGGCCGGCGTGCGAGCGGCCATCCGGGAGCGCGACGAGGCGCTTGAGACGCAGCGGCGGATCGAAGCGGTGATCGAGCGGCGGCGGCAGGCTCCGGACGAGAGTCCCGGAGAGGCCCAGCGGCTGCGGGTAGCAGCCGAGCTGGCGGCCGAGGAGGACAAGCTGGCGCGCGCCGAGCACGAGCGCGCACAGCGCCAGGCTCAGATCGCCCAGCTGGCGCGGGCGGTCGCCCAGGGCGAGGAGCTGGCCCCGGGCGTCCGGGCGCTGGGCGTGACTCTGGACTCGCTGGCCGAAGCGATCGACGGCCAGCGGGCGTCCTTTGAGGCGGCGCTGGAGGCCGATCGGGCGGCCGGCGAGCACGTGGCCCGCGAGCTCCGCGAGTGCGCCCAGACCGAGACGACACTCCAAGCGGAGCTGCACCGCTGCAACGAATCTGTGACCGAGGCCGAGGTGGCTCTGCAACGGGCCCGCGATCAGGCGGCCGAAGTCGAGCATGAGCTCGGCCAGGTGGCCGCCCGCCTGGAGCTGGGAGCGACTCCGGCCGAGGCTGAGCTCCCGGAGGCCGACCGCGCGGCGCTGGAGGCGCGGGTGGAGCGCCTGGGCCGACGCCGGGAGCAGCTGGGGCCGGTCAACCCCCTGGCCCAGCAGGAGTACGCCGAGGCCGTTGAGCACGTTGAGGAACTGGAGCGCCAGCGCAGCGACCTGGAGACCGCGCTGCGCGAGCTCCAGCAGCTGATCGCCGACACCGATCGTCAGATCCGGGAGCTGTTCGAGCAGACGTTCGCCGCCGCCGCCCGCAACTTCGAGCAGGTATGCGCCCAGCTGTTCCCGGGTGGCCGGGGCCGGTTGCGACTGCTGGCCGAGCGCGAGGCTCCGGCTCGGGTGCTGGGGGGAGAGGCACCGGCCGACCAGGAGCCTGAGGACGCTCAGACCGAGGACTCAGAGGAAGAGGAGGAGCTGGGGGTGGAGATCGAGATCAACCCCGCGGGCAAGGAGATGCGCCGGCTCTCGCTGCTGTCCGGCGGCGAGAAGGCGATGACCGCGCTGGCGTTCCTGTTTGCCGTGTTCCTGGCCTCGCCTTGCCCGTTCTACATCCTCGACGAGGTGGAAGCCGCTCTGGACGACCTCAATATCGACCGCTTCCTGGCCCTGGTCCGAGCCTACGCCTCACGGGCGCAGTTCATCGTGGTCACGCACCAGAGGCGGACCATGGAGGCGGCCGACTTCCTGTACGGCGTGTCGATGGGCGGGGACGGGATCTCCAAGGTGATCTCGCGGCGTTTGCCACAGACGGAGACGCCGGCCGCGGCGTAGCCGCGCGAAGTCCGTTGGCCGCGGCGGCCGCCACAAGCCCCTGACCAGTTAGAAGGGGCGCGCTCTCGTGGCGCCGGATCGGCCAGAAACGCCGCTCTCGGCTTGGTCTCGCTTTGGTCTCAGTTCTCTTGCTTTTGGCCGGGCGCCGAGAATAATCAGCTGCAGGAGGCACACTGCCAACCCGATTGAAAGGACCGAAAGACATGGGGCTATTTGGCGGACGTAAGCGCAAGCAGCGATTGGAGGAGGCGGGCGTAAACGCGCCGGCTCAGGTGGTGTCGGTCAGGGACACCGGAGTGACCGTCAACGAGAACCCGCGGGTGGCGCTCACGTTCCAGGTGTCTCCGACCGATGGCTCGGCGCCGTTCGAGGTGAGCAAGAAGCAGACGGTGTCCCGCGTGGGCATCCCTCGGCCGGGAGACTCTTTCGTGGTCCGTTACGACCCGGAAGACCCCGAGAACTTCGTCATCGGCCCGGCCACGGCCGCCGCCGGCACCCCGAGCGTAAATATCGACGCGGTCGACGCCGGAACGATCGCGGCTGCCGTGAGTCAGGACGACTCCGGAGTCCAGCGGGGCTCGGCGGCGGAGATTCTGGCCACCGGGAAGCGGATGACCGCCGTGGTGCGCGAGTTCTCGCCTACCGGTAAGACAGTCGGGGAGGCCAATCCCACCGCTCCAGACCCGGAGGACCCGATCTACGTGTTCAAGGTGGAGATCCCGCTGGAGCTCGGCAGCCCGATCGAGGCCATGTATCTCCACCGCGTTCCCACCTCAAAGGTCGATCAGCTGACGATCGGTGAGCGTCTGAACGTGGCCGTCAATCCGGCCAACCCGACTCGGGAAGTCGCGATCGACTGGGAGACCTCGCCGGTCGTCTGAGCCGGGTCCGTCGGCGCAGCCGGAGACGCCGGAACCGCGCTGCTAACTTCGCCGCCGCATGGCGCGCGACTGGCAGCACCTGTTCATCGTGGACGGCACCGCCGCGCCCCGCGGCGGGAACGGTGACGACGGCGGTGATTCGGGGGACACGTCTGAGCCCGGGAGGGGGCGGTTCCGACGGCTGCGGGACAGTCTGCGCCGGACCCGCCAGGCCCTCACGGCCGAGATCCAGGCCACCCTATTCGAGGATCTGAACGAGGAGAGTTGGGAGCGGCTGGAGGAGGCGCTGATCTACGCCGACGTCGGCGCCAAGACCACCGCTCGAGTGGTCTCGGAGCTGGAGCAGGAGGCCAGCACGGGAGCGATCACGGGTGGGGAGGCGCTGAGCGACCGGCTCACCGAGATGCTGGCCGACATCGCCCGCACCGGCGATGACCGGATCGATCTCCGGGCCAAGCCGACGGTGATCTTCGTGGCCGGGGTGAACGGCACGGGCAAGACGACCACGGTGGGGAAGCTGGCCTGGCACCTGAGTCAGGAGCTCGGCCAATCCGTCGTGCTGGCCGCCGCGGACACGTTCCGGGCGGCGGGTGTCGAGCAGCTGGAGCTCTGGGCCGAGCGCGCTGGGGTCGACTTCGTGAAGGGGCCGCCCGAGGCCGACCCCGGCTCGGTGGCCTACGACGCGATTGCCACCGCCCGGCGAGACGACCGTGACGTCGTGATCATCGACACCGCCGGGCGGCTCCATACCCAGGATGAGCTGATGGCCGAGCTGGAGAAGGTCAGGCGGGTGATCGCCAAGCAGATACCTGAGGCGCCCCACGAGACGCTGCTTACGGTGGACGCCACGACGGGGCAGAACGGACTCCGGCAGGCGCAGATGTTCTCCCAGGCCGTCGGGGTGACGGGCCTGGTGCTGACCAAGCTCGACGGGACCGCCAAGGGCGGCATCGCCCTGGCCATCGCGGCCGAGCTGGGAATCCCGGTGAAGCTGATCGGGATCGGCGAGCAGCTCGAGGACCTGCGGCCGTTCGAACCTCACGAATACGCCCGGGCGCTGGTCACGCAGGGGTAACCTCGGTCACAGCCATGTTCGACTCATTGGCCGAAAAGCTCCAGGCCACCCTCTCCGACGTGCGAGGGCGCGGCACGCTGACCGAGGACGACATCTCGGCCGCGATGCGGGAGATCCGGCTGGCGCTGCTGGAGGCCGACGTCAACTTCCAGGTGGTCAAGACGTTCACCTCCGCCGTCAAGGAGCGCGCGCTGGGCGCCGACGTGATCGGTCAGCTCAACCCGGGCCAGCAGGTGGTCAAGATCGTGTCCGAGGAGCTCACCGAGCTGATGGGTGGCGCGGCCCGGGACCTGTCCTTCTCGCCGCGCCCGCCCACCGTGGTGGTCATGGCCGGCCTGCAGGGCTCGGGCAAGACAACGGCCACGGGCAAGCTGGCGCGCTACCTGCGCGAGCAGCACGGCTCCTCGGTGGCCGTGGCGGCGTGCGACGTGTACCGGCCGGCGGCCGTGGAGCAGCTGATCAAGGTCGGCGGACAGGCCGGGGCGGAGGTCTACGAGCAGGGCACCGATCGCGACCCGGTCAAGATCGCGGCCTGGGCGAGGGACCGCGCGATCTCCGAGGGCAAGGACGTTCTGATCGTGGATACCAGCGGCCGCCTGCACGTCGATGAGGAGCTGATGGCCGAGCTGGCCAACATCAAGCAGGCGATCAAGCCGCACGATGTCCTGCTGGTGGTGGATGCCATGACCGGTCAGGACGCGGTCAACGTCGCCGAGCAGTTCGCCGAGACGGTCAATTTCGACGGCGTGGTGATGACCAAGCTGGACGGCGACGCACGCGGCGGCGCCGCGCTGTCGGTGAAGGCAATCACCGGCAAGCCGATCCTGTTCGCGTCCACCGGCGAGAAGCTCGACCAGTTCGAGCGCTTCCACCCGGACCGCATGGCCCAGCGGATCCTCGGCATGGGCGACGTGATGACGCTGATCGAGAAGGCCGAGTCAGCCTACGACGAAGACCAGGCTGCTGACCTGGAGCGCAAGCTGCGCAAGCAGGAATTCGGCTTGGACGACTTCCTCGACCAGCTGAGCCAGATCCGGCGCCTGGGGCCGCTGCAGTCGCTGCTGGGCATGATCCCGGGCGTGGGCAAGGAGTTGCGCGGGGTCAAGGTCGATGAGCGGGAGTTCGACCGTATCCAGGCCATCATCCTGTCCATGACTCCACAGGAGCGCCGCCATCCGGAGCTGATCAAGGGTTCGCGGCGGTTGCGGATCGCCCAGGGCTCAGGGACGAACGTGCAGGCGGTGAAGGCGCTGATCAAGCAGTTCGAGCAGATGCGCAAGGTGATGAGCCAGCTCTCGCAGGGCCGGATGCCGGATCTCGGTGCGTTGATGAAGGGCGCACGCTAACCTCGTCCGCCGGATGGCAGTAAGACTCAGACTCACGCGCATCGGATCGCACAAGAACCCCATCTGGCGGGTGGTGGTCGCCGACCAGCGCTCCAAGCGGGATGGCCGGGTGATCGAGACGGTCGGTCATTACAACGCCCAGACCAATCCGTCGACCATCGTCCTCGACGAGGAGCGCGTCCGGGACTGGCTGTCCCGCGGGGCGCAGCCCAGCGCCACGGTCCGCAAGCTGCTCCGCACCCAGGGAATCAACTGACGCCGGCAGGCTCGCGTGAGCGAAACCGAGCCGATTCGAGAGCTACTCGAGTACCTGGCCCGCGGCCTGGTCGAGCGCCCGGACGAGGTGCTGGTGGGTGAGGTGGAGGAGGACGACGCGCTGATCCTCGAGCTATCGGTCGGTGACGATGACTACGGCAACGTGATCGGCCGGGGCGGTCGGACGGCCGCGGCCCTGCGCGCGGTGATCAAGAGCGCGGGGATCAAGCGGGACCGCCGGGTGTTCGTGGACATCGTCGACAACGCTTGAGCCCGGGCGAAGCGCGGTCGGACTCCGATCGCCGGCTGTCTGCCGGGCGCGTGGGGCGCCCGCACGGACTTGACGGCAGCTTCTATGTAGCCGAGGCCAGGCCGGCGCTGCTCGCCGTGGACGCCCTGGTTTTGGTCGACGACCGTGAGCTGCGGATCTCCCGGCGGGCGGGAACGGACGCCCGGCCGATCGTGGCCCTGGAGAGCTGCCATGACCGCCCGGCGGCCGAGGCGCTGCGGGGTAAGGAGCTCCTGGTCCCTCGCGCGGATGCTCCCGAGCTGGGAGCCGACGAATGGTGGGTGGATGACCTGGAAGGCTGCGCGGTTCGGGACGGGGACCGTGAATTGGGCACCGTCAGCCGAGTTCTCACCCTGCCCTCGTGCGACGTTCTGGAGGTCCAGCGCGGGGATGGCACGGACGACCTGCTCGTGCCGCTCATCGACGACGCGGTACGCGATGTCGACCTGGGGCGGCGGGTGATCGACGTGGATCTGGAGTTCCTGGAGGGCATGTGATGGAGATTGACATCTTCACCCTGTTCCCGCAGGCCTTCCACTGGTTTCAGGCGCAGCGCCACCTCGCCACCGCACTGGCCCAGGGGCACCGGATCGAGTACGTGAACTACCGTGACCACACGCCCCTGAAGGCGGGCCAGGTTGACGACACGCCGTTTGGGGGCGGCGCCGGCATGGTGCTCCGGGTTGACGTCGTCGAAGCGGCGCTCCGGGCAACGTACGGCCATGATCCGGTACAGGTGCGCGAGGAGCGTCCGGTGATCGCGCTGACACCCGCGGGCCGCCTGCTCGACGACGCCCTGGTGGACGAACTCGCCGCGCACGAGGCCCTGACTCTGCTGGCCGGCCGCTACGAGGGGTTCGACCAGCGAGTGCTCGATCAGTTCGTGTCCATGGAGATATCGATCGGGCGCTACGTCCTGGCCGGGGGCGAGCTGCCGGCCATGGTCGTGTGCGATGCGGTGGTGCGCAAGCTTCCGGGCGCCCTGGGGCATGAGCACTCGGCGGTCGAAGAGTCGTTCAGCAAGGCTCTGGAGGGCGCGCCTGAATACCCGCACTACACGCGTCCAGCCGAGCACCGCGGCTGGCGGGTGCCCGAGGTGCTGCTGTCCGGCGATCACGCGCGGATCCGGGATTGGCGGCGTGAGCAGAGCCGCATTCGCTCCCAGGGGCCGGACCCAGACGGTTCGCTACCATGAGCGATCCGCGGCGGGGATCCGCGCCCCATCGTCAGCCTCATCCGCCATCGCCGTGCTGTTGCTCTCGGTGAGCGGGCCATTATTTGCCATGAGCACCGTCATTGACAGCCTGGAGAGCGCTCAGCTGCGCCGCACGCCGGCGTTCGCCGCTGGCGACCGCGTCCGGGTCCACTTTCAGGTCGTGGAGGGCACCCGACGCCGGACTCAGGTGTTCGAGGGAGTGGTGCTCAAGCGACAGGGCCACGGCGTCCGGGAGACGTTCACCGTGCGCAAGCAGTCGTTCGGCGTGGGTGTTGAACGCACGTTCCCTGTCCATTCACCAAAGATCGAGCGCATCGAGGTGGCGGCACGAGGCGATGTCCGGCGGGCCAAGCTGTATTACCTCCGGGGCCGGGTGGGCAAGCGAGCCCGGGTCCGCGAGCGCCGCAACGTAGCCGCCGAGGAGCTGGTGGACCGGGAGCTGCTGCACTCTGGGCCTCCGGAAGAGGACGTCATCTCGGACACACCGCTGGAAGAGGCCGCGGCTTCGGAGGATGCATCCGCGTCTGAGGCACAGCGCACTTCCGATACCGATGTGGAGGCCGCTGCTCCGGACGCGAGTGCCTCCGACGCGGACGCCTCCTCCGCGCCAGAAGCGGGCGAGGAGCTCCCGGCTGAAGCTGAGCCGGCAGCTCAAGCTGAGCCAGCCTTGGAGGATGCGTCCGACTCCGAGGCAGTCGCGTCCGACGCCGAGGCTGAGTCATCGGACCCGGAAGAGCGCCCTGCCGAGGAGGCGGATGCATCTTCCAAGGCTCCAGAAGCCAAGCACTGATGGCGAAGGCCTCACGGTCGAAGTCGCCCGCCAAGTCCGCGGTGGAGCTGCTCCTCACGGTGGTCGTGGCGGTGGGGCTGGCCTTGCTGATCCAGCGCTTCATCGTTAAGCCGTACCGGATTCCCAGCCCCTCGATGGTGCCCACGCTGGCCATCGGGCAGCGTGTGCTGACGAATCGGCTGTTCGACAACCCCGGCGTGGGGGACATCGTGGTGTTCCACCCGCCGGCTGGGGCCGATCCAGCCAGCCCGGTGTGCGCTAACAACAACCAGGGCGCCGGGCATTCCCAGGCCTGCGACGCGCCCACGCCTCAGCAGTCCAGTCAGACGTTCATCAAGCGCGTGGTAGCGGGTCCGGGCGACACGATCCAGATCATGGACGGCCACGTGTACCGCAACGGCGTGCGCGAAAAGGACTCCTACATCGAGCAGTGCGGTCCCGATCCTTCCTGCAATTTCCGGACCCCGATCCGGATTCCGCCCGGCGATTGGTTCATGATGGGCGACAACCGTGGCCAATCCGACGACAGCCGCTTCTGGGGGCCCGTCCCCTCTAAATGGCTCATCGGAGTCGCCTTCTTCACCTACTGGCCGCCAGACCGCATCGGCTTCCTCTGAGCGCCGCCCCCGGCGCCCGCGGCGGGGTGGTCGACCGGCTCGGCGGCTGTTCAAGTTCGATCGTGAGCTGGGCAGCCGGTTCGTCGCCGGGGCGGACGAGGCGGGTCGGGGATGCCTGGCTGGGCCCCTGGTGGCGGCAGCCGTCCTGTTCGATCTAGAACGGATCGGGCCCGCCCAGGTTCGCCTGCTGGGTGGCCTCAACGACTCAAAGCAGCAGACCTCGGAGGGCCGGGCGGAGCTGTTTCCGCTGATCCTGCGCACGGCGGCCAAGGTGGCGGTCGTGTCTCGGTGCGCCCCGGGAATCGACGCTCGCGGACTACACGTGACCAACCTGGCCGCCCTGCACGATGCGCTGCGCAAGGTGGCGTGTCCGGGCAGCGTGTGCCTGAGCGACGGGTTCGGCCTGGCCGAGCTCGACCGAGAGCAGCTGGCGGTGATCGGTGGCGACGCCAAGAGCGCGGCCATCGCCGCCGCGTCGGTGATCGCCAAGGAGACGCGGGACCGGTACATGCGTCGGGCCGACATGGCGCATCCGGGGTGGGAGTTCGCCAGCCATGTGGGCTACGCGACGCCTGAGCACCGCAGCGCGATCGAGCGCCTGGGGATGTCCCCGCTCCACCGGCGGTCGTTCCAGTCGATCGCCTATCAGCAGCTAGCGCTGGGGTAGGGCCTAGAACGCCCCTTCGCGGTGCTCCAGGGCGATTAGCTGCCCGGAGCGGTCGAACACCAGTCCGATGGCGTCGAACCGGATCGCGCTGGCGAACGGCCGGTCGGGATGGGCGGCCAGCCAGGCCCGGCCCATCTTCCGGACCTGGGCTCGCTTGGCCACGCCGACGGCCTCGAACGGCGTGCCCAGGCGCAGGCTGGCGCTTCGGGCCTTGACCTCAACGAACACTAAGGTGCGGCCGTCGTAGGCCACGATGTCGAGCTCGCCCCAGCGCGTGCGGTAGTTACGCTCCAGGATGCGGAAGCCGCGTCGGGTGAGGTGCTCGGCGGCGATGTTCTCGCCCATCTGGCCCAGCGTCTGGCGGGTGTCCGAGCTCACGCCAGGCACGCTAGGCCGAGTCGGGTGACAGGTGGGTGACGCCCGGCAACAAATCCACTCAACCCGGCCCGGCGCGCCTGCGCAAAGATTTGACGGCGCGTGACCCACTCCTGACGCGCGGAGCCCTAGCGTCGTCGCGGTGCTGGTGCGGCTGACCACGTTCGCCATCGACGGCGTCGATCCGCGGCTGGTGTCGGTCGAGATCGACATCCGGCCCGGGCTGCCCACGTTCACCATCGTCGGGCTGGGCGATATCACGGTCCGCGAGTCTCGTGATCGGGTCCGGGCGGCGATCCTGAACTCGAGCTTCAAGTTTCCCGATACGCGGATCACGGCCAACCTGGCGCCGGCGTCTCTGCGCAAGGCCGGTCCCCACTTTGACCTGGCGCTGGCCCTGGGTGTGCTGGCCGCCAGCAATCAGGTTCCGGCCGCCGCACTGAGCGGCTACGCCGTGTTCGGTGAGCTCTCGCTGAGCGGCGAGGTGCGCGACTCCCCGGGCGCGCTGGCGGTGGCGGAGGGAGCGCGGCGGGCCGGGCTGGTGCGGTTGATCGTGCCCGAGTGCCGGGCGCGGGAGGCCAGTCTGGTGGATGGGCTCCACGTGATCCCGGTCACCACCCTTGACGCAGCGGTGGAAATCCTCCGGGGCGCTCCGGGGCCGCCCCTGCCGGCCCGGAGCCAGATCCGGGCCGCGAAGCCAGCGGCGCCCGACCTGAGCGACGTGCGCGGCCACTCGATCCCGCTGCTGGCGCTGCAGATCGCCGCCGCTGGCGGTCACAACCTGCTGTTCGAGGGCGCGCCGGGCACTGGCAAGACGATGTTGGCCCGCCGTCTGCCCTCAATCCTGCCCGCGATGAACCGGCGCGAGGCGGTCGAGGTCACGCGGATCCACAGCATCGCCGGGACCGCAGCCGGTGAGCTGGTGACGCAGCGGCCGTTCCGGGCGCCCCACCACACGATCTCCCCTTCGGGGCTGGTCGGCGGAGGCTCGCCCCCGCGACCGGGCGAGGCGACGCTGGCTCACCACGGCGTGCTGTTCCTCGATGAGCTGTCCGAGTTTCAGCGCTCCAGCCTGGAGGCGCTCCGCCAGCCGCTGGAGGACGGGGCCGTGACGGTCGTACGGGGACAGAGCGCGGTGGTGTTTCCCACCGGCTTCATGCTGGTGGCCGCCACCAACCCTTGCCCGTGCGGCTTCGCCGGCGTCGAGGATCGCTGCCGGTGCGGCGAGGCCGACCTGAGGCGGCACCGCCGCCGGCTGAGCGGGCCGCTGCTCGACCGGATGGATCTGCTGGTCGGCGTACAGCGACCCACCGAGGCGGACCTGGCGGCCCCACCGCTGTGCGCCACCGACCAAGCGCGCCGGCGGGTGGCGGCGGCCCGCGAGCGCCAGCACCGGCGGCTCGCGGGTTCGTCGGCCCGGTGCAACGGCGAGATGGATACCGCCCTGGTCGATCGTGTGGTCCGGCTGGACGGGAGCGCGGCGCGGCTGCTAGCCCGCGCCTACTCGAGCGGAGCGCTCAGCGCCCGTGGGCGCCAGCGCGTGATCCGGGTGGCGCGCACGCTGGCCGACCTCGAGGACAGCGAGCCGGTGCGCGGGGACGACGTCCTGACTGCCCTGAGCCTGCGGCAGCGCAGCCCGGGGGAGGCGCTGGCGGCATGAGCCGCCGGGCCTGTCCTCGCTGCTTGGCCCGGTCGTGGCTGCTGGCCCGGCTGGCCGGTCACCTGGACTGCGAGCGGGCCAAGCTCGAGCCGCTGTTAGCACTGGACGACGAGGACCTGATCGCGGCCGTGGGAGGACGCGACCGCGATCGCGTGGCCGCCGAGCTCCGCCAGCGCCGGGGTGAAACCCGGCCCGGCGAACCCGGCATCGAGTCGATCTGCCGGTGCGAGGACCAGTACCCGGCTCGGCTGCGCGCCCTGCCGGCTCCGCCGGCCGTGCTCCACGTGGCCGGCGGCCTGGACCGCCTGCTGGCGGCGGCCGAAGCTGACCCGGTGGCCGTCGTCGGGTCGCGCCGCGCGTCGGCCTACGGCCTTCAGGTCGCTCGGTCCCTGGCTCACGGGCTGGCCAGCGCGGGCCTCACCGTGATCAGCGGCATGGCCCTCGGTATCGATTCGGCGGCCCACGCGGGCGCGCTCGAGGCCGGACCAATCACACTCGCGGTGCTGCCGGGTTCGCCCGACCGGGCCTACCCGCGCGAGAAGCGCCGTCTCCACGGCACGATCGTGGAGCAGGGCGCGGTGCTGTCCGAGCTGGCGGGCCAGGTCGCGGTCCGCAGGTGGATGTTCCCGGCCCGCAACCGGCTGATCGCTGGTCTGGCCGCGATGACAGTGGTGGTGGAGGCCGGAGAGCGCTCGGGCGCACTGGTGACCGCCCGGGTGGCGCAGGAGCTGGGCCGCCCGGTGGGGGCGGTTCCCGGACGAATCACGTCACGTCACGCGGCCGGGCCCCATGGCCTGCTCGCGGCGGGAGCCCACCTTGTGCGGGGCCCGCAGGACGTGCTCGACGCGCTGTTCGGGGCCGGGGTCCGGACCGTCGGCCCTGACTCGCGTCCCGAGCTCTCGCGGGTGCAGCGGCGACTGCTGGCGGCGATCGAGGACGGTTCGGCCACGCCGGACGCGCTGGCGCAGGCCGGCTTGGACACCGATCGCGGTCTGGCCGCGATGGCCGAGCTGGAG
Source organism: Solirubrobacteraceae bacterium (assembly GCA_035938755.1). GTDB lineage: Bacteria > Actinomycetota > Thermoleophilia > Solirubrobacterales > Solirubrobacteraceae > Palsa-465. The sequence continues at coordinate 14,657 of DASZGO010000075.1, forward strand.
CTCGGCGGCTACGTCCGGCGGGGGTCGGGCGGGCGATTCGAGGTCGTGCCGTGAGGCTAACCTCGGCCGTGATGGTTGCGTCCCGCGTGCCTCGGGTACTGACGGTCGCCGGCTCAGATTCCGGCGGCGGTGCGGGGATCCAGGCCGACCTGAAGGCGTTTGCCGCCTGTGGCGCCCATGGCCTGACGGCCATCACCGCGATCACCGCCCAGAACACCACGGATGTGCTGGCGGTGAACCCCGTGCCGCCGGACATCATCGTGGCCCAGGTGCGAGCCGTGCAGAGCGACATCGGCATCGACGCGGTGAAGATCGGGATGCTGGGCGATGGCCCCACGATCGAGGCCGTGGTCCGGGCGCTGGACGGGCTGCCCTCCGACACCCCCGTGGTGCTGGATCCCGTGATGGTCGCCGAGTCGGGCGGGGAACTGCTGGATCGCTCCGCGATCGAGGGGCTGATCGAGCTTTTGCTGCCGCGGGCCCAGGTGCTCACGCCGAACCTACCCGAGGCCCGGGCGCTCCTGGTCCACGCCGGCCGTGACCCGGGGGGCGATCCGGATCCGTCGCACCTGGTCCGCGAGCTCAAGGCGCTGGGTCCGGAGGCCATAGTGCTCACGGGCGGACACCTCGAGGCAACGACCGACGTGTTCTACGACGGCCGCCAACTGGTGGAGATCCCCGGGGAGCGCCAGCCCGACGGTGCCGCCCACGGGTCGGGTTGCACGCACTCCTCAGTCCTGGCGGCCCGGCTGGCCTGGGGCGACGATCCCCTGGAGGCCGCCCGCGTGGCCAGGGAGCTGGCGGGGCGAGCAGTTCGCGACGGGCTGCGTGGGATCGGCGCCGGCCCCGGGCCGGTCGACATCCTGGGGATCGGCAGCGGCAAGCGGGCGGGAATCGGCGCCCCGGCCCTTTGACATAATCCGACGCGTGCAGTTCCTGCGTATGAGGCCCGGCCACGGTGAAGTCCTGATTGCTGAGGGCGATCCTAAGGTTGCGGCCGAGCACGAGCGCCTGGTCGAGGAGTTCCGCCGGCAGCTCGACGCCGGGCTGTGGGCGGCGGTGCCGCTGAACGGGCCCGCGGGGCGCGACTCGCTGATGGTGCGGGCGTTCGAGGAGATCCCGCCCGACGCCGACCGCGTGATCTTCTTCCCGCGCGCGGCCGGCGGCCGCTAGGCG
>DASZGO010000076.1:0-3040 GCA_035938755.1 Solirubrobacteraceae bacterium
CGCCCAGCAGGTTCGACTTGACCACGTAGTCCGGGCTGCCGCCGACGCCGGCCAGCGCCGAGGGCTCGGCCGAGCATTCGAGGAGCACGTCGATGGCTCCGATGTCCATCAGGTCCTCGGGCGCGCGGACGTCTCCGTGCATGAACCTGATTCCGGCCTCCGTCAGCCGCGGCAGGTTCAGCTCGCTGCCCCGCCGCCGCAGATTGTCCACTGCCACCAGTTCCCAATCCGGATGGCGCGCGGCGACGCCGATCGCCACATTGGAGCCCACGAACCCGGCCCCTCCGGTGACGAGCAATCGCATGAGCGCGCGATTATGACCTCACCCCCTGGCCGGGGGTTCCCAGGACCCGCCAAACATAGTGGTAACATGTGGTCACAATGCCGATACGGATGGGCATCAGAGAGCTTCGAGACACGTTGACCGCAACGATCCGTCGCGTCGAGGCTGGCGAGACGATCGAGATCACCCACCATCAGCGCCCCGTGGCGGTGTTGGCGCCCATACATCGTGATCGAGTCCAACGACTGATCGACACTGGAGATGTCTCACCCGGGGCTTCGTTCAAGCCGCTCCGGCGGAGGTTCCCGGTAACCGGAGCCATGAGCGCCAGCGAAGCGCTCCAGCAAGATCGAGCTGAGCGCTGAATCTGAACGTCGGCTGGTGTATGCCGACTCTTCGGCGCTGGTAAAGCTCATCGTCTCCGAACCAGAGAGCACCGCGCTCGAGGACTACTTGAGTGCCGGGTCGCTCCTGGTCACGAGCCGGATCGCTGTGGTGGAGGTCTCACGGGCGGTAGCGCTGGCAAATCCAGAGGCGGCGGCCGCGACGGATGAGCTGTTCCGCGATTGCATGCTGGTTTCCGTCACAGCGCCGCTCCTCGCGGCTGCCCGCGAGCTCTGCTCAGCTACCGTCCGCACGCTCGACGCGATCCATCTGGCGAGTGCGCTGAAGGTCGAGCCCGACGAGCTTCTGGCCTACGACCGTCGCCTGGTCAATGCCGCGCTAGAGAACGGGCTTAGTGTGGCGAGTCCCCGGGCTTAGTGGCCGACTCGCCCTCACGCTAGGATCGCCCTGCAGATGAGTGCAAATCAAGCGGCCGGAGCACCAACTGTGCACACCGCCCGTAAGGGCGATCCGACGCTCAGCATCTTGGTGGTGGACGACGAGTCAGACCTGCGGGAGATGCTCACGCGGTCCTTCTCCCGCGAGGGGCACCGGGTGATGGCCGTGGCCGACGGGCGGGCCGCCATCGATCGAGCCAGCACCGACGGGTTCGACATCGTCCTGCTCGACGTGGCGCTCGGCCCGGGGCCCGACGGCTACGAGGTGTGCCGGAGTCTGCGGGCCCGGCGCAACGTGGTTCCCATCATCATGCTCACAGCGCTCGACTCCGAGGCCGACGCGGTGCTTGGCCTGGAGGCGGGGGCCGATGACTACGTGACCAAGCCGTTCGGGCTGGCCGAGCTGCGCAGCCGCATCCGCGCCGTGCTCCGGCGGGCCGGGACGCGAGCCTTGGGGGACGAGGTGCTGTCGGTGGGACCGATCATGCTCGACCGGGCCCAGCGTCAGGTGAAGATTGAGGGCGAGCTGGTACGGCTCACGTTCTCCGAGTTCGAGCTGCTCGACGCGCTGATGGCCGACCCCGGCCGCCTGTTGAACCGCCAGGAGCTGTTGCGGGCCATCTGGGGCGACAGCGCGTACCGCGATCCACGGGCCATCGACGTGCACATCCGCCATCTCAGGGAGAAGCTCGAGCCAGAGCCGGAGAAGCCCCGTTACATCCTCACCGTGCGCGGAGCCGGCTACCGGCTGCGAGGGCCGTAGCCGTGCGCCCGCGCTCCGGGCTCGGCGCCCTCGGCCTGCGCGCTCGGATCGTCGGTGCCGTGCTGATCATCGCGGTGGTCACGCTGGGCGTGGCCGCGGCTGTGTTGCTGGGCCCGCTGGAAAGCTCGCTGCGCAACGCCGCCCAGAACACGTTCGAGAGTGAGCTGCGCCATGCCACCATCGACTTCCGGCGTCTGGATCTGACCAGCCTGCTGATCTCGGGCCGGGCGCCGGCGGCCCGAGCCGCGCTGTACAACGCCCAGCAGCAGCTCGGAGGCCGGATCGGGGCGACCGCGGCCGTCCTCGGTTACCCGGATCCCCGCGGCAATGGCCAGCTGCTGCTCTCACCCGGGCGCGAGGGCGCGGCGATCGAGGCCAGCAGCTTCAACGACGTCGCCCGGGCGTTCCGACGGGGCAAGCCCGTGTACTCGTTCGAGTCGATCGGCGGCACCGAATATGCCCGTGCCGCGCTGCCATTCGAGAACGGCCGCCTGACCTGGGTGCTGGCCGTCCGCCGGCCGGTGGACGAGATTCCTCGCGCGGTCAGCGCCGTCGGGACGGCGTTCTTGGCCGCCGCACTCGTCGCGCTGGCCATGACCGCGGTGCTGATCATCCCGCTGTCCGGCCGCTTGGTTCGCCGGCTGCGGCGCCTGCGGCAGGCCGCGCTGCGGCTGGCCAAGGAGGGCCCGGCGGTCGAGGTGCCGGTGGACGTGGCGCGCGATGAGATCGGCGACCTGACCCGCTCGTTTGCGCTGATGCAGAGCCAGCTCCGACAGCAGGAAGAGGCTCGGCGCGCGTTCGTGGCCACGGCCTCGCACGAATTGCGGACGCCGCTGGCCTCGTTGGAGGGAATGCTCGAGCTGCTGCGCGAGGACCTGGGCTCCGAAGCCCCGGACCTGGAGGACGCGCAGGCGATGCTCGACCGCGCCCGGGCCCAGTCGCGGCGGCTGAGCCGCCTGGCGGCCGACCTGCTCGACCTGAGCCGGCTCGACGCTCAGGTGGAACTGCGCTCTGAGCCCGTCGAGCTGACGGAGCTCAGCCGGGCCGTGCTGGCCGAGTTCGAGCTGGGCACGGCCGAGCGCCGGGTGGACACTGTGCTGGACGACGACGATGGCGCGGTGTGGGCGATGGGCGACCCCGGCAGCGTCGCCCGCATCCTGCGCATCCTGCTCGACAACGCGGTGCGGGTCAGCCCGCCTGAAAGCGTGATCA
>DASZGO010000077.1:0-15252 GCA_035938755.1 Solirubrobacteraceae bacterium
GGGCAGCACGCAGAAGGACTGCCAGAGCTCCCGGTACAGCCCGGCCTGGCGGATCTCGTCCTGGAGGATTGCGTCGGCCTCGCGCAGGATCTCCAGCCGCTCTCGGGTCGCCTCGCCCCCCACGATCCGGATGGCCAGCCCCGGGCCCGGGAACGGCTGGCGCCACACCAGCCTCTCGGGCAGACCCAGCTCGGCCCCCACCGCCCGGACCTCGTCCTTGAACAGCGCGCGCAGCGGCTCGACCAGCTCAAACTCCAGGTCCTCAGGCAGCCCGCCCACGTTGTGGTGGGACTTGATCGTGGCCGCACCGGTTCCGCCCCCGGACTCGATCACGTCGGAGTACAGCGTGCCCTGGACCAGGAACCGTACGTCGGACAGCTTCGCGGCCTCCTCCTCGAACACACGGATGAACTCGGCCCCGATGCGCTTGCGCTTCTCCTCGGGGTCGGTCACGCCCTGCAGCCGGGTCAGGAAGCGCTCGGTGGCATCGACGGCCACCAGCGGCACGTGGAAGTGGTCGCGGAAGGCGGCGATCACCTGGTCGCCCTCGTCCTTGCGCATGAACCCGTGGTCGACGAACACGCAGGTCAGCCGGTCGCCGATCGCGCGGTGCACCAGCAGCGCGGCCACGCTCGAGTCCACTCCGCCCGACAGGCCGCAGATCGCTCGCCCGTCGCCCACCTGGGTCCGGATCCGCTCGATCTGCTCGTCGATCACCGAGCGCGCGCTCCAGCTGCGCTCGCACCCGCAGATGTCCTCCAGGAAGTTGGTCAGCACCCGCTGGCCGTACGGGGTGTGGACGACCTCGGGGTGGAACTGGATGCCGTACACGCCGTGCTCCACGGACTCGAATGCAGCCACCGGCGAGGCCGTCGAGGCCGCCAGCTCCGTGAACCCCGGCGGGGCCGCGAACACGGTGTCCCGGTGGGACATCCAGCACGTCTGCTCGGCCGGAGTGCCGGCCAGCAGCCGGCCGGGCTGGCGCACGGTCAGCGACGACCGCCCGAACTCCCCCACCTCGGCCGCCTCGACACGCCCGCCGAGCTCCCGGGCCAGCAGCTGCATGCCGTAGCAGATGCCGAGCACCGGGACGTCTAGCTCCAGCAGCTCGCGCGGGAGTGGCGGCGCCCCGTCCTCGTACACCGAGGCCGGGCCGCCGGACAGGATCACGCCCTTGGGTCGCCGTCGGCGGACCTCCTCCACCCCCACGTGATGGGGCAGCAGCTCGGAGAACACCCCGCACTCCCGCACGCGCCGGGCGATCAGCTGCGAGTACTGGCCCCCGAAGTCGAGCACCACCACTTCCTCGGTGGCGGCGGGCGGAGTGCGCTCGGCATCGGTCGTGGAGACCACCGCGACCGCGGGGTCGACGGAGCTAGTCCGCGACACCGACGGTGGCGGCTCTGCCCGAAGCCCCCATGCCCACGCCCTGCTCGCGCTGAAGGTGCTTGCCCTCGGTCTGCAGCGCCGGGGCGACGGCCAGCTCGGCCCGGTTGAACTCGGCGATGTCCCGGTAGCCGCACGTCGCCATCGACGTCTTGAGCGCTCCCACCAGGTTGAACGTGCCGTCGTTCTCCCGCGCCGGCCCCTTGATGATCTCCTCCAGCGTGCCGTTCTGCACGGTGGCCACTCGAGCGCCCCGGGGCAGCGAGGGATGGAAGGTCGCCATGCCCCAGTTGTAGCCGCGGCCTGGAGCCTCGTAGGCCCGAGCCAGCGCGGAGCCCAGCATCACCGCATCGGCGCCGCAGGCGATCGACTTGGCGATGTCACCGCCGTTGCGCATTCCCCCGTCGGCGATGACCTTGATGTACTCGCCCGTCTCCAGCATGTGCTGGGAGCGGGCCGCGGCGACGTCGGCGATAGCCGTGGCCTGGGGAACGCCGATGCCCAGCACGCCGCGGGTGGTGCAGATCGCGCCCGGGCCGACGCCGACCAGCACGCCGGCGGCCCCGGTGCGCATCAGGTGAAGCCCCGTGTGGTAGGAGGCGCAGCCGCCGACCACCACCGGGATCGGCTCGAGCTCACGGATGAACTCCTTGAGGTTCAGCGGCGGGCGCGTCTCGTCGCGCGAGACGTGCTCGGCCGACACGACGGTGCCCTGGATGACCAGCACGTCGAGCCCAGCGTCGAGGGCCACCTCGTAGTACTTGCGGACCTTCTGGGGGGTGAGCGACGCGGCGGCCACCACGCCCTGGTCCTTGATCTCCCGGATCCGCTGGGCGATCAGCTCGGGCTTCACCGGCTCGCGGTAGATGTCCTGCATCTCGCGGGTGGCTATGTCCCGGGAGAAGCTGGCGATCCGCTCCAACTGGGTGTCCGCATCCTCGTAGCGGCAGTAGATGCCCTCCAGATTGAGCACCGCCAGGCCTCCGAGTTTGCCGATCACACCTGCGGTCTCAGGCGACACCACCCCGTCCAGCGCGGCGGCCAGCAGCGGCAGCTCGAACCGGTAGGGCCCGAGCGTCCAAGATACGTCCACGTCGTCGGGATCCCGGGTCCGGCGCGAGGGCACGATGGCGATTTCGTCGAACCCGTACGCCCGGCGCGCCTTCTTGCCGCGGCCAATCTCTACTTCCATCTCTTCATCCTAGAAGGTGGCAAGGATGTTTCCGGCCCCCGAGACCGGAAACAGCGAGATCTCAGCCCGCGTGGGCCCCGACGTCCAGGCTCTCGGCCGTCACCTCGCCCAGCAAGCGCTCGACCTTGGCCGGGTCGAGCACGCCGGCGCCGAAGTGCTGGGTGGACTCGGCCCCACAGGCCACGCCGAATCGCAGGCATTCCAGCACCAGCCGCTCGGCGTAGCGGGCGGCTATGTAGCCGGCCAGGAAGGCATCGCCGGAGCCGATGCGCGAGCGCGTCTCCTGCTCATCGACCGTGGTCCGGTAGATGGTCTGGCGCCCGTCCTCGAGCACGCAGGCAAAACAGCCTTCGCGGACGGTCATGATCGCCTCCCGAGCCCCCAGCCCGGTGATCTCGGACACGGCGTGGACGCGATCGTCGACGTCGTTGAACTCCTGTCCCACCAGCTCCTCGGCCTCGAGCTCGTTGGGCGAGACGAGGTCGGGCTCGGCCCGCATGGCCAGCCGCAGGGCCTCTCCGTCGGTATCTACCACCGTCATCACCCCGAGCTTCTTGACCTCGCGAATCAGCTCGGCGTAGATGTCCGGCTCCAGCCCGCGGGGAATGCTGCCCGCGAACACGCAGATGCTGGCCCCCTTGGCCAGGTACAGGAGCTTCTCGCGGAACAGGTCCAGCTCACGCACCGACACGGCGGGGCCCCGCTCGTTGATCTCGGTGTGCGACCCGGTGGTGGGATCCAGCACCGCGGTGTTGGTCCGGGATTCGTCGCGGATCCCCACGAACGCGTTGAGGATCGCCTCCTCGTTCAGCGCCTCGACGATCCGGGTCCCGGTGGCCCCTCCCGCCAGCCCCGTCGCGATCACCGGCTGGCCCAGACGCTTCAGGGCCCGGGCCACGTTGACGCCCTTACCGCCCGGCATCGTCACCTGATCGAGACTCCGGTGGCGCCGGCCGGGGGTGAAGTTCGGGACCTCGAGGGTCTTGTCGAGGGCCGGGTTTAGCGTGACTGTGATGATCATGCGGCGGTCCGCTTCTCCGTCGCGCGTCCCGCTCGGCTCCGCTGCAGTTGCCAGACGATCACCACGGTCAGCACGGCGAGCAGCAGCGCGATACCGATAAGCGTAAACGTTCTCCAGTCGGTGGGCGGAGGCGGAGCCGGAACCGCCGCGGCCAGAGCCAACGGGACCCGGGCCACCGGTCGCCCGTCGGCCAGCACGACCACCGAGCCCACCACCTCGCGGCTGGCCCTGGGGCCCACCACGAGCCGCGGCGCCTGCACCACGGTGCGGATGTGCTCCGAGCGGGCAAACACGTGCCGGAAGCTTCCGACGGCCACCAGCTGCGTCTGGAGCTTGGGACGGCCGCGGACCGCGACGACGGCCAGCGGCTGGCCCGCGGACACCGGGGTGAGCACGTGGAAGTTGCGCAGTCCGTAGTCGAGCAGCGCCAGCGTATTGGCGTCTCGCGAGGACTCGCTGGAGGTGCCCAGCACCACGCTGATCAGCGTCAGCCCGTTCCGGGTCCCGGAACCCACCAGGACATAGCCGGCGTCCAGCGTGTGGCCGGTCTTCACGCCGTTGACCCACGGGATCCGGCCGACCAGGTCGTTGCGGTTGATCACCTGGCGGTCTGTCGCCCCGGAATGCAGCACGGCGCTGCTCAGCCCCACCACGTGCCGGAAGAAGGGATGGTGATGGAGCAGATAGCGAGCCAGGCTCACCAGGTCCCAGGCGCTCGAGTAGTTGCCGTGTGTGTCGAGTCCGATCGGAGTCGTGTAGTGCGTGTGGGCCAGGCCCAGGCTCACGGCCCGGGAGTTCATCATCGAGATGAACCGATCCACCGACCCACGCCCGATGTTGTAGGCCAGATCCTGGGCCGCGTCATCGGCGCTCGGCAGCAGCAGCGCGATCAACAGGTCGTGTACGGTCATCCGCTCGCCCGGGCTCAGCCCGATCTGGGAAGCGGTGTCCGGCAGCGAGAAGTCCGGCTCGGCGAATACCTGCGCCGGCTTGGTCTGCTCGAGCGTGAGCAGGGCGGTCATCAGCTTGGTGGTGCTGGCGATCGGCACCTGCGCGTCGGCGTTCCGGCCGTACAGCCGCTGCCCGGTCGCGGCGTCGATCAACGCGGCGGCCCGGACGCTGAGCGCCGGGGCGGCGGCCCGAGCCGAGGCACCACCGAGGAGCGCGAGCGCAGCGCACGCCCCCGCCAGGACGCCTGCCAACCGCTTCACTGACGCAGCCTCAGCCGCTCCCCGGTATGCAGGACGTTGGGGTCGACGTTGGGGTTCAACGCCTCCAGCTGTCCTACCGGAACGCCAGTCTTGGACGCGATCATCGACAGGGAATCGCCTTCCTTCACTACGTAGAACGTGGGCGACCCAGCGGTGGTCGATGACGTGGAGGTCGCGACTACCGGCGTGGCCGGTGGACGTGGGCTGGAACGGAGCTCGCCGCGGACTACGAGGCCGATGGCCACCAAGATACCCAGGAGCACGATTGGGGCGAGCCACCGCCCGCGACTCCGAGCCACCATCGCGCGGGCGATCATATCGCGGCGTCCGGCAGGTCCTGCCCCGCCGCGGACGATCGTTCAGTTCGCGACCGCGCCGTCCCGGGCCAGCGACCACGCGGCCTCGCGCAGGCGCGCCGCCACCCGGCGAGCCGCGTCAGCGGGCTCGCCACCCTCGGACCGGTGGGCATCGACGATTCCCCGTGAAGCCGAGATCAGAGCTCCGGCCGGCCCCGGCGCAAACGCGGCTCTCAGGCGCGCGACCGACCCCCCCTGGGCGCCTACCCCGGGAATCAGGAAGATGGTCTGCGGCATCAGCTCGCGCAGCGCCGTCAGGCGTTCCGGGGCGGTGGCCCCAACCACGGCCCCCACATCCGCCAGTCCGTGGCTGCCGATCCCGCTCGATCCCATGCCAGCCACCAGCTCGGCCAGGCGGTCGGACACCGAACCACCCCGGGCCAACTCCAGCTCCTGCACATCTTCGGCGCCGGGATTCGTGGTTCTGACCAATACGAACACGCCGGCTCCGCGGGATCGCGCGGCGGCCACCAAGGGCTCCAGCGAGTCGAGCCCCAGCAGCGGGTTGGCCGTCATCGCGTCGGCTCCAATCCCGTCCACCTCCCCATACTCGGTGGCCGTCTGGCCAAAGAACGCTTGGGCGTACGCGCTGGCCGAGACGTCGATATCGCCCCGCTTGGCGTCGGCGATTACCAGCAGCCCTCGGTCTCGCGCGGCCGCAGCGACCGCCCGCAGCGCCTCCCAGCCCGGTCCGCCCAGCCGCTCGAAGCAGGCCAGCTGGAGCTTGACCGCTACGCACTCCGGGCCCACGGCGTCGACGACCAACCGGCAATGCGCCGCCACCGCACGACTCGCGCGCGCATCAGGTCGGCCGGTAGACCCGCCGCCGCTCTCGGCAGCCATCGCGGCGGGCCATAACCGACTGGGATCGGGATCCAGCCCAACGACCAGCTGCGATTCGCGCCCAGCTACGGCGCTCGCAACTCGGTCCCCGAACGGCGGAGCTATTTGACCGCCTTCTTGAGGCCCGCTCCGGCCGAGAACTTCGGGACCCGGGAGGCCTGGATGTAGATCCTCTCGCCAGTGGCAGGGTTACGACCTTCGCGGGCTGACCGATTGGAGACGCTGAACTTGCCGAAGCCCGAGAACGACACTTCGCTACCACGACGCAGCGCGGCCTCAATGGTTTCCAGGACGGCGTCGACCGCACTACCGGCTTCCTTCTTATTCAGACCGGCGCGATCAGCGACCTGATCAACGAATTCCTGCTTCGTCACTTGTCCCTCCTTACGAGGTGGTAGGAATTTCTCAAGCTAACAGGGCCATCGGACGTGCACCCTGTGAATGCCTCCTCCATGGCTCATTCTCTACGTTTGCACGGCCTCCGGACACGATCGATCACCTGTGATTCCCGCAAATTGCGCATTTCATGCACCCTATTTGGACGCGTCTGATCGCGTCCGAGCTGGCGTGTAGGCCGCGGGGGCTAAGCGCGTGGACCTGGCTCGTTACGCCTGGCTGGTCACGGCTGTGGCCTGTCTGATCGCGGTCCTGGTGCTGGCGCTCGAGGGCTACTGGGGCTACGCGGGCGTCACGCTGGCCGTGGCCATCTCGGCCGCGGTGAATCTCCTGCCCCCCGGCGGGCGGCGTTAGGCGGTTCGCCCGTGGTTCAGCGCGTGAGCCAGTCGATCAGCTGGCGCACGGCGTGCCCGCGGTGGCTGATCTCATCCTTCTCGGCGTCAGACAGCTCGGCCATGGTCCGGCCCTGCCAGTCCCCGTCTGGCTCGAACGCCGGGTCGTAGCCGAACCCGCCGCGGCCGCGCGGCTCCGAGGCCAGATGCCCCCGGCATTCACCGGTGAACACCCGCTCCTGGCCGGTCGCCGGGTCCACGTAGGCCAGCGCGCACACGTACCTCAGGCGGTCGCCGGCCGGCACCTCGGCCAGCAGCTTGGCCAGGTTGTCCTCGTCACTGGCCCCCGGGCCGGCGTAGCGGGCCGAACGCACGCCGGGAGCCCCGTGCAGCGCCTGGGCCTCGATACCAGAGTCGTCGGCAATCGCGGCGCCGCCCGCGGCTTCGGCCGCGGCACGCGCCTTGGGGAGGGCGTTCTCGGCGAACGTCAGCCCGTCCTCGGGGGGAAGCCCGGTGCCTTCGGGCAGAGGCCGGACCTCAATCCGGGGCGGGGCGAGCAGCCGCTCGATCTCCTTCACCTTGTGAGGATTGCGGGTCCCGAGAGTGAGCACGGAGACCGCCGTCATGGTTACGCCGCGGCCGACGCCACCGCCTGTTCTTGGAGCCTGCGGAGCTGATCGATCCCGCCCGCCGCCAGCCCGAGCAACTCATCCAGGTGGGCGCGGGACAGGGGCGTGCGCTCGGCCGTGGCTTGGACCTCGACCAACCCGCCGTCGCCGGTCATAACCACGTTGGCGTCAACCTCGGCCGTCGAGTCCTCTGAGTAATCGAGGTCGAGCATCGCCGTGCCATCGACCATCCCGCAGGACACCGCCGCCACGGTCCCCGTCAGGGGGGACCGCTCCAGCAGGCCTCGCCTGATCAGCTCGTCGCAGGCCAGGCGGAGGGCCACGAAGCCTCCGGTGATGGAGGCGCAGCGCGTCCCGCCGTCGGCCTGGAGCACGTCGCAGTCGACGTAGATCGACCGCTCGCCCAGCGCCTTGAAGTCCACCACCACACGCAGGGAGCGCCCGATCAGGCGCTGGATCTCCACGCTGCGGCCGTCCAGTCGTCCCTTGCTGACGTCCCGCTGCTTGCGCTCACCGGTGGACGCGGGGAGCATCCCGTACTCGGCGGTCACCCAACCCCGGCCCGACCCGGCCAGCCACCGGGGCACGCTCTCCTGGGCCGAGGCGGTGCAGATGACGCGCGTCTCGCCCATGGTGATCAGCGCCGAGCCGGTGGCCGGCCTCACGAATCCCGGCTCGATCTCGGTCGGCCGGAGCTGATCCAGAACCCGGCCGTAACTGCGTGGGATGACGGTCATACCGGCGCCTTCGCACCCAGCCGCACGCGCGCCACCTGGGGCAACGGCATCTGGAGAAACCGCGAGCCCACCTGGCGGAACGCCTCGGGGTCTCCGCTGCAACTGAACTGGTAGCTCCCCTCGCCGTCACGCGGATTCAGCAGCTCGCGCGCCGCCAGCGCCCGCTCCGCGCTCCGGGCCACACCCATGCCGGCCGACACCAGCGTGACGCCGCGCCCCAGCATCCGCTGGAGAATCGGGGCGCACAGCGGATAATGCGTGGAGCCGAGGATGACGGTGTCGACGTGGGCGTCGCGCAGCGGAGCGCAGTAGCCGCGGACCGTCTCCACCACCTGCTCGTCGAACGGGAAGCCGCCTTGGATGATCGGAGCGAGATCCGGGCAGGCCACGCTCTCCAGGTGTACGTGGGGATCGGCTCCCCGGACCGCGCGCTCGTAGGCGCCGGTGGCGACCGTCGTGGGAGTGGCCAGCAGCCCGATCCGCCCGGTGTGGCTGGCTACCACGGCCAGCACCGCGGCCGGCCCGATCACACCGATCACATCGATGTCACGACCGGCCGCCGCCACGTGGCTCTCCACGGCCTCCAGCGCCGCCGCGCTCGCGCTATTGCACGCAATCACCAGAAGCTTGGCTCCATCCTCCACCAGGTGCTCGGCGATCTCGATGGCAAACGCGCGCAGTTCCTCGGGCGAGCGCTCGCCGTAGGGGAAGCGGGCGGTGTCACCCAGGTAGACATAGTCCTCGCCGGGCAGCGAGACCAGCAACTCGTGGAGAACCGTGAGGCCTCCGACCCCGGAATCGAACACGGCGACGGGATGATCAGGACGTGGAGTCACGTCCGGGGATCCTAAAGAGGTGCGTGTGAGCGGGCATATACTCGCGGCAAGTTGACGAGGCAAGGAGCATGAGCGGCCTGCTCGACATGTTCGTCCGACGTCGCCGTGCGTCCGCGGCTAGCCGGCTCGGGCCCCAGACCCAGAACGGCCGCGCGTACCTCGCGCCGGAGCCGCCACCCGCGCCACCGCCGGAACCCGCGGTCGAGCAAGCCGTGGTGGAGGAGCTCGCCTCCCCACCGGTCGAGCCACCGGCGCCCGCGCCCGAGCCACCGCCGCCGCCCGCGCCAGCGTCCCGGGTGCAAGCGCGGCCGGCCCCGGTCGAGGCGCCGCCCACACCGCTGCGCCACCCCTCTCCCCGCTCCCGTCCGCAGATGCGCCGCCGGGCTCGCTACCTGCGCCAGCTCCGCGAACTCCAGCTCCGCGACATCGGGGGCTTCCTGGTCGAGTGCTATCGATTCGACCGGGCCCGACCTGACCTGGTCGAAACCAAGCTCCAGGAAGCCCTGGAAACCGACGGCGAACTGCGGGCGCTGGAGCGGAGCCTGGGAGATGAGCGTCCGCGCCACGAGGTGCGCCAGCCGGGAATCGGCGGCTCCTGCCCGGAGTGCGGATCAGTGCACGGCAGCGGCGACCGATTCTGCGCCTGGTGCGGGCACCGGCTGTGAGCGCGCCGACCACATCGCCGGGGCCATCGTTTCTGGCCAGCGAGCGCTGCAGCTCGTGCGGTGCCTGGCTGGCCGAAGATCAGGAGTGGTGCCTGGAGTGCGGGGCGGCCCGGACCCGGATCCAGCCGGCGCCCGATTGGCGAATCGGCGCGGCCATCGTCGCCGGGGTGCTGGCGGTGATCGTGGTGATCGTGGTGATCGCCTGGCCTTAGCCGCCCAGTCGGTGGGGTCATCAAACCGCCCACCAGGGGCTCAGCCGATCGAGCGCCGCCTCGGCCAGCGGCACGACCGGCGTATGGGCCGGTGCGGTCGTCGCGGGCTGAGCCAGCGCGTCCATCGTCGCCGCCACCGAGCGGGCCAGCGCGTCGAGCGCGTAACCACCCTCCAGCACGCAGCCCAACGGCGCCCCCACCGACCGGCCCACGTGCCGCATCGATCTGGTCAGCGCGGCGTAGCCCTCCTCGGTGACCCGGCAGTCGGCCAGGGGGTCGTCGCGGTGGGCGTCATACCCGGCTGAGATCAACACCAGCTGCGGACGGTACGCCTGAGCCAGAGGCACCGCAACGTGGTCCACGAGCGAGCGGAACGTCTCGTCCCCGGAGCCGCCCGGGACCGGCAGGTTGACTGTGAAGCCCTCGCCCGCGCCCTCCCCCAGGTCGCCGGCCGGTCCGGTGCCGGGGTAGAGCGGCGACTGATGGATGGAGACGAACAGCACCTGGTCGGTGGCGTGGAAGATGTCGTTGGTCCCGTTGCCGTGGTGGACGTCCCAGTCCAGGATCATCACCCGCTCTAGCCCGCGCACATCGAGCGCGTAGCGTGCAGCCACCGCGACGTTGTTGAACAGGCAGAAGCCCATCGACCGGGTACTGGTGGCGTGGTGGCCGGGCGGGCGGTGGGCGCTGAACCCGTAGTCGGCCTGGCCGTCCAGCAGCATCTCCGCCATGCGGACTGCGCCGCCGGCCGCGTGCAGGGCAGCCCGGAATGACCCGGCGCTGGTGACCGTATCCGGGTCGATGGCACCGCCGCCGGCCGCCGACAAACGCTCAATCGCGACCACGTGCGACTCCGGGTGGACCGCGGTCAACTGCGCCCGCTCGATGGCCGGCGAGCTGACTCGCTCAAAGCCCAGCCAGCCCCGAGCCGACAGCTCGCGCTCGATCGCTGTGATACGTGCCGCCCGCTCCGGATGGGTCCCGGTGTCGTGCTCCAGTGAGGAGGGATGCGCCAGGAACACGCCACCCATCGCGAGTACCGTACTGGCATTGGACCAGCTCGAGACCCAGCTAGCCGTGGTCGGCGCCGGCGCAGCGGGACTCTACACCGCGGTACGCGCGGCTCGGGAGGGCGCCCAGGTCACGCTGATATCGGCTACGCCTCTGGCCGAGTCGAGCACCTACTGGGCCCAGGGCGGGCTGGCCGCCGCCCTGGCCGCTGACGACAGCCCAGAGCGCCACCTCAGGGACACGGTCGTGGCCGGCCGCGGGGCGGTCCGGGAATCGGCGGCCCGCGTCCTATGCCTCTCGGCGCCGGCGGCGGTCGAGGACCTGATGAAGCTCGGCGTGCGGTTCGACGCCGACCGCCGAGGCCACCTCGCCCTGGGGCTGGAAGGCGGCCACAGCGCACGGCGGATTGTGCACGCCGGCGGTGCCGCCACGGGTCGACGGCTGATCCGGCAGCTGAGCGCGATCGTGGCCGAGGAGCCGCGCATTGACGTGCAGGAGGGCCGCCGGGCTACGGGCGTGTTGGTGGCCGGAGGGCGCTGCGTCGGTGTGGTGCTCCAGGACGGCACCCGGGTGGCCAGCGGCGGCACCGTGCTGGCCACCGGCGGCGCGGCCGCACTGTGGTCGCGGACCACCAACCCGGGGGGAGCCGTGGGAGGTGGGTTGCTACTGGCCCACGGCGCCGGCGCGGCGCTGGCCGACCTGGAGCTGGTGCAGTTCCACCCCACGGCCGTGGTCGGTCGCAACGGCGCCGACGGCTTCCTGGTCACCGAAGCGATCCGGGGCGAGGGTGCCCAGCTGCTGGATCTAGCCGGCCAGCGCTTCGTGGACGAACTGGCTCCGCGGGACGAAGTGGCCCGAGCCGTGGCGCGCCAGCTCGCGCTCACCGGCACCAGCTCCGTGAGCCTCGACATGCGGGCCGTGGACCCAGCGCTGTTCCCCAACGTGGTTGAAGCGCTCAAGCGCGCGGGCATCGATCCCGAGCACGAGCTGATTCCGGTGGCCCCGGCCGCCCACTACATGATGGGCGGCATCGCCACCGATCTGGACGCGCGGTCCACGCTGGCCGGCCTGTACGCGGTGGGAGAGTGCTCGTGCACCGGCCTGCACGGGGCCAACCGCCTGGCCTCCAATTCGTTGACCGAATGCTTCGTGTTCGGAGCCCGGTCGGCCCGGGCGGCGCTTGAGGAACCGGCGCCCGAGCTGACCGAAGCCCGCGCCTGGGGCGAGAGGCCACCGCCGCTGTCGCTCGACAGCCGCGAGGCGCTGTGGTGCCACGCCGGGCTGGAGCGCGACGGGGAGGGGCTGCGCCAGCTGATCGGCGATCCGTATCCGCTCGTGCGGATGGTGGCCGGTTCGGCCCTGGCCCGGGAAGAAAGCCGCGGCGCCCACCAGAGGCGCGACTTCCCGGATCTGAACCCGAAGCTGGACGGACTGCACGTGGTGTCCCGGGCCGGCGCTCCGCCCGCGCTCGAGGCCTGGACCTAGAGGAGGACTTATGCCGGGCGAGGACGACATCCAGCCATTGATGGATCCCGATGAGTACGCGCGTCTGGTCGGCGAGGCGTCAGACCAGGATCTCCAAGCCGGTCTGGATCAGAACGGGGAGCTGATCATCGACCGGGTCTTCCAAGCCATGCCCACTCGGCTGCGAAGCGCCAACACCGCCGGCGTGTCAATCGTGGCTCACTGGCGGATCCGGGACGTAGGCCAGTCCGGGGAAGTTCGCTGGCAGGTGTCGATCTCAGACCAGCAATGCACCGTGGAACGCGACGGCCAGCTGCCGGCCGACGTCACGTTCGCCGTCAGAGGCATCGACTTCATCAAGCTGATCACGGGAAACGCCCACGGGCCACGCATGTTTCTGCTCGGCCGGCTCAAGATTCGCGGCGACCTGCTCAAGGCGGGCCGGTTCCAGAGCTACTTTCAGGCTCCGCGGGCCGGGTGACGGCGGCCGGCGCTCAGCACTGAATCCCGCCCGAGCTCGCCGCCTCCCGCTCCAGCTCACGCAGCGTAATCCCCGGGTTCTCCTTCTGGCAGGTGGCCAGCGCCTGCTTGGCCTTCGCCGCCTGGGCCGGCGTCGGTGCGGAGCCGGTGGCATTCCTCGCGCGCGGGCCACCGCTTGTGCCCGAGCCACCGCTTCGGGCGGAATGCGGGGTCGAAGTGGTCGCCGGACGGGCCGACGCGGTGGCAGTGGTGGGTGAGTTGGTTTGGGTGCTGCGGCCCGTGGTCTTCGCGCTCGTCGCGGGCAACGTCTTGCTGCTCGTAGCCGAGGTGCTGCTGCTCCCACACGCCGTCACGCCCAGCGCGCCGACCAAGCCGACCCCGACCAGCAAGCGGTAACAGTGAGCCGAACGACTTAACAAGCGATTAACACGTAGTCTCGCGCGGACTTCATACGACAACGGGATACTCGCGAGCGTTGAGAGAGCACCCCTGGCAGGGGGTCGAAAGGAGTCGTGTCTGCAATGTATAGGTTCAGTCGAGCGATCTATCGCGAACTGGCCTCGGAGATCGTGGTAGATCCACACGGAGTCAACCCCCACCTCCACCACGAGCGGGTGCTGCGCGCGTGCGAGTCGGCGATTGAGCGTCTGGCCACTGACCGTCGCTACTTCGCCCACCCCGCGCGCACGTTGTTCTGCGACATCCGCGCGCACTTCCCGGTCCACGCCCAGGTCCGGGTGCTGAAGGTGATCGAGCACTACTTGTCACTGGCGGATGAGTTCCTCAAGCAGCTGCCCCAAAACGGATTCGATGCGTACGGGAATCCGCTCCAGTGTCGGGCCAGCACGCGCAAGGGCGCGCCGTGTCAGCGCATGCCGCTGCCCCACAACGGCTACTGCCCGTCACACCAGCACCTGGCGGAAACCGAAGAGCTGGAAGCCGCGCTGGCGGCGTGAGCGCTGGTCCGGTGCGAGCCCGCGCCGGCACATAGCCTTAGCTCATGCTCCTGGGCGTCGACGTCGGCGGCACGTTCACCGACGTGGTTCTGGCCCACGGCGAGCGGCTGGTTACGGCCAAGGTTCCCAGCACGCCGCACGACCAGTCCGAGGGCGTGCTGTCAGGGGTGGCGCGGGCGCTCGAGCAGGTGGGCGCCACCGGCCCTGACGTGGAGCGCTTTGCCCACGGCACCACGGTCACCACCAATGCGCTGTTGGAGGGAAAGAGCGCGCGCACGGCGCTGATCGCCACTGAGGGCTTCACCGACCTGGTCGAGTTGGCCCGCCAGAACCGCCCCGAGCTCTACCGGCTGTGCGCCGCGCGTCCGGAGCCGTTCGCGGGCCCAGAGCTAAGGTTCGGCGCTCCGGAGCGGATGACCCCGGACGGCCCCCTCCAGCCGCTCACGCCCGACCTGGCTGGCTGGCTGGCCAGCCAGGTCCGGCAGGCGGGTGCGGAGTCCGTCGCCGTGGCCCTCCTGCACTCCTACCGTCACCCTGAGCACGAGCAACTCGTGGCCGACGCGCTGGCCCGCGAGCTCCCGGAGGCCCACGTCTCCCTGTCCCACGAGGTGGTGGGCACGTTCCGCGAGTACGAGCGCGCCGCCACCACTGAGATCGATGCCGCGCTGTCGCCGTTGCTGGCGCGATACCTGCGGGGGTTGGCCGAGCGAGTTCGCGAGCTGGGCGTGCCCGAGCCCGCGATCATGCAATCCAACGGCGGCCTGATCGACCTGCCCTCGGCCGCTTCTCACGCCGCCTGGACCGTGCTGTCGGGGCCTGCCGGCGGCGCCGCCGGTGCCGCCTATCTGGCCCGGGCCTCCGGCGAGCGGCATGTCCTGTGCTTCGACATGGGTGGCACCTCCTGCGATGTCTGCGTGGTGCAGGACGGCGCCGTGCAGGAGCAGAGCTCCGGCGAGATCGCGGGCCGACCGGTGGCGCTGCCCATGCTGGCCGTGCACACAGTGGGCGCGGGCGGCGGCTCGATCGCGTGGCGCGACCCGGGGGGTGCGCTCCGGGTGGGACCCCAGTCCGCCGGCGCCGACCCGGGCCCGGCCTGCTATGGGCGCGGGGGGACCGAACCGACGGTTACCGACGCCAACCTGTTGCTGGGCCGCCTGGGCGCCGACTCCCCCCTGGCCGGGGGCGTCGAGCTTGACCGGGAGGCGGCGGCGCGCGCGGTGGGCGACCTGGGCCGCCGGCTCGATCTGGACCCGGTGTCGTGCGCCGAAGGCATCCTTCGCGTGGCCGTGGCCGAGATGGTCCGAGCGCTCCGGGTCGTCACGGTCAACCGCGGCGTCGATCCTCGGGGCTTTGCCCTCTTGGCGTTCGGCGGGGCGGGCCCGCTGCACGCCACCGACATCGCGGACGAGCTGGGGATGGCCAGGATCCTCTGCCCGCGCCACTCGGGAGTGCTGGCCGCGCTGGGGCTGGTGGTCTCCGAGCGCCGGCGGGATGCCCAGCGCACGGTCCTGCTGAGCGGTGACGC
>DASZGO010000078.1:0-7004 GCA_035938755.1 Solirubrobacteraceae bacterium
GGCAGACGGCCTGATTTGAACGAAATCATCACCCCGTCGCGCGCACCCTGGGTCATGTCTCCGTGCAGCGCCCGGACGTCCATCCCGCGGTCGCGCAGGTCGCGGTGCAGCTGCTCGCAGCGGATCTTCGTCCGCACGAACACGATCGCCTGTTCGGGCCGCTCGGACTGGAGCACCTCGATCAGGCCGCTCACCTTCTCCCGGGGCTTGCACTCCAGAGCGAACTGCTCGACCGTGTCCACGGTCAGCGTCTCGGTCTTGACCTTGATCGTCACCGGGTCGTACATGTACTGCTCGGCCAGGCGGCGGATCTCCGGAGGCATGGTGGCGCTGAACAGCGCGGTCTGACGGCTGCCTGGAGTCAGCGACAGGATGCGCTCGACGTCCTCCAGAAAGCCCAGGTCGAGCATCTCGTCGGCCTCGTCCAGCACCACGAACCGGCAGTCGTGCAGCATCAGCATGTGCCGGGAGATCAGGTCCTTGACCCGTCCCACGGTGCCCACCGCGATATGGCCGCCGGCCCGCAGCTGAGATTGCTGACCCCGGATCGGTGCGCCGCCGAACACCGCGACCACGTCCACGCCCTTGCGCGCACCGTAGGCCCGCAGCGCCTGGGTGACCTGGATGCACAGCTCCCGGGTCGGCGTCAGCACCAGAGCCTGAAGCTCGTCCTCGGACGGATCGACGTACTGGAGCATGGGCAATCCGAACGCCGCCGTCTTCCCCGACCCGGTCTGGGCCTGACCCATCACGTCCCGCCCGGCCAGGAGCAGGGGAATCGTCTGCTCCTGGATCGGGCTCGGCATCTCGTAGCCCACGTCCTGGATGGCCTGGAGGATGTCCGGCGCGAGGCCTAGTTCGGCGAAGGTGGGCACGAAATTGACAATAGCCGAGTGGCTGATATGGTTCGGGCCCGAATGATTCGGGGCCTAAGGAACTCCGCGGCGTGAACAGCCCGACCGATCGCATCGACGCCCGCGTGTGGCGGCTGGCGGCTGTGGTGCTGCTGGGCACCGTGATGTCCGTGCTCGACACCACGATCGTCAACGTCGCGCTCGGGACCCTGGGCCGCGACCTGCACTCGCCGGTCAGCCAGATTCAGTGGGTGGTCACCGGCTACCTGCTGGCCCTGGCCGCGGTGATTCCCGTCACCGGCTGGGCCTCCCGGCGATTCGGGGCCAAGCGCGTGTACGTCACCTCGCTGGTGCTGTTCACCGGCGGATCAGTGCTGTGCGGCCTGGCCACGTCGGCCACCGAACTGGTGCTGTTCCGGGTGCTCCAGGGCATGGGCGGCGGGATGCTCCTGCCCATCGGGCAGTTGATGCTGGCCGAGGCGGCGGGACCCAAGCGCATGGGCCGCGTCATGAGCATCGCCGCCGTGCCGGTCATGCTGGCGCCGATCCTCGGTCCGACGATCGGCGGGCTGCTCGTGCAGAACGCCAGCTGGCGCTGGATCTTCTTCGTCAACGTGCCCATCGGGATCATCGCCGTGGTGGCGTCACTCCGCGTCCTGCCGCGGGCCGAACCGGGCAATGCCGGACCGCTGGACTTTCGTGGCCTCGTGCTGCTGAGCGGCGGGGCGGCGCTCCTCACCTACGGCCTGGCCGAGATCGGCAGCACGGGCGGTTTCGCGTCGGTCAAGGTGATTGGACCGATGCTGGGCGGACTCGTACTGGTGGCGCTGTTTGCGGTGCTGTCCATGCGGGTGCCCAGACCGCTGCTCGACCTGCGGCTGTTCCGCAAGCCCACCTTCTCCACGGCGTCGATTGCCATGTTTTGTCTGGCCGCGGCGCTGTTCGGCGGCATGATCCTGCTGCCGCTGTACTGGCAGAACGTGCGTCACGAGAGCGTCGTCGACGCCGGGTTGCTGATGGCGCCGCAGGGGCTGGGAGCGGCGCTCACCATGCCGATCGCCGGCAAGCTGGCCGACCGCTACGGGGGCGGCCCGCTGACGCTCGTCGGCGTCACAATCACCGCCGTCCTGACGATCCCGTTCGGGCTCGTTGGGGCCCATACCTCGATCATCGGGCTGTCGGTGGCGATGTTCTTTCGCGGCACGGGCATCGGCTTCGGCTTCATGCCCGCGATGACCGCGGCCTTCGCGTCGCTCGATCGCTCCGAGCTCTCTGACGCCTCGCCTCAGCTCAACGTGCTCCAGCGATTCGGCGGGTCCGTGGGTACGGCAGTCCTGGCCGTGGTTCTCCAGCGATCACTGGTCGGGGCCCACACGTCCGGGGCCATGGCCAGCGCCTACGGAACGGCGTTCTGGGCCTCGGCGATCCTGGCCGCAATCGGATTCGTCCCCTGCATCATTCTGATTCGGGCCGAGCGAAGGGCCCGAGCCGCGCACGCGCGGGCGGAGCAGCCGCCGGTCGACGCGTTAGCCGAGGCCGTAGCGGCATGACCAAGCTCGACGCGCTCGGGGAGCTGACGAGGGCGTACAAGGGCACCCTGGCGGCGCGGAACCGGGCGCGCGGGCGGGAGACCCACAAACCCGGGGAGCTCACCGACGCCCAGTACAGCCTGCTGTTCGGGCTGCGCGAGCCGGTGGAGCTGCCCACCGGCGAGCTGGCGTTCGCGGCCGATCTCAGCCCAGCTTCCACCACCGAGATGCTCGAGGGCCTGGGCGCCGCAGGCTTGGTCCAACGCCGGCGTTCGCGGCAGGACCGGCGCGTGGTGCTGGTCTCGCTCACCGAGCGCGGGCGGGAGCTCGTAGAGGCGCGCCGCGCGGAGTTCGAGCCCCGGTGGCGGGCGGCGTTCGGCGAGTTCTCAGAGGCCGAGCTCCGCTCCGCGGTCGCCGTGCTCGACCGGCTGCGCGACTTCTTTGACGAGCTCAGCCGGGCCCGATCAGCCGAGGCTGATGCGCCCGTCGAGGTGGGGAGTGCCCTTCCCCGCGCCACGCACGCTAAAGCGGGTACGAGCTGAGTCCGAGCGCTCGCCGAACTGCACCGTGGCCGGGAGCAGGATCGGCTTGCGGAATGCCACCTCCACGCTGAAGCGATCGGGCAGGCGCGGCTCGAGCGCGGCCAGGCAGCGCGCCTTGGTCCACATGCCGTGTGCGATCGCACTCGGAAAGCCGAACAGGCGGGCGGTGAGCGGGTGGATGTGGATGGGGTTGAGATCGCCTGATACCGCGCCGTAGCGTCGCCCCAGGTCGCCGGGCAGCCTCCAGGTCGAGGTCACCGGTTCGTCATCGTCCGAGGGCACGTCGGGCGCCTCACCGTCTCCCCCCTCGCCCCGCCGGAGGTTCGTCGACTCCTCCTCCCACACCAGCTCCTCCCCGCACCGGGCCTCCGAGCAGATCGAGAACTGCTGGCCTCGGGGATGGGCGGTGATCGGAGTGGCCCAAACCCGGATGCTCAGCGACTCACCGACGTCGATCGGGCGGTGCTGAGTGATGCGGTTGTAGATGTGCACCAGCCCGATGGCGGGAAACGGGAACCGGCTGTCGGTCATCAGGGCCAGGTGGAGCGGGAAGGCCAGCATGTGGGGGTAGGTGGCGGGCAGGCGATCCCGCAGCGCGAAGCTGCACACCCGGTCGTAGGCGGCCAGCCGATCCCGGTCCACCTTCACCTCGCTCAGCACCAAGATCGTGTCCGGCACCTCGTCCGACCGTCCCCCCCGGCCCAGGAACGGCAACCGTGAGGCCCCGGGGATCATGGCCGCCCCGGCCCGGGCGAACAGCAGGGGCATGGCCGGGGCGCTGTTGAGCACGCGCTCGGCCACTACGCCCCGATCAGGCTCTGGCCGCACACCCGGACGACGTTGCCCGTCACGCCGCCCGAGGCCGGGCTGGCGAACCAGGCGATGGTCTCGGCCACGTCGATCGGCAGCCCGCCCTGGGACAGGCTGTTCATCCGCCGGCCGGCCTCGCGGGTGGCGATCGGCATGGCCGCGGTCATCTGCGTCTCGATGAAGCCGGGGGCCACGGCGTTGATCGTGACGCCCCGCTCACCGAGCCTCGGCGCCCAGGCCTCGACCATGCCAATGATCCCCGCTTTGGATGTGGCGTAGTTGGTCTGGCCGGCGTTGCCGGCGATGCCGCTGATCGAGGACACGCAGACCACTCGCCCGCCCGGCTTGACCGCGTCGCGGCCGAACAGCTCCTGATCGATCCGGTGCGGCGCAAGGAGATTGATGTCGAGCACCTCGCGCCACTGGTGCTGACTCATCCGGGCCAGCGTCTTGTCGCGGGTTACGCCGGCGTTGTGGACGACCACCCCGACGCCGCCGTGCGCCTCGAGCAGGTGGGAGGCAATGGTGGCGGGCGCGTCGGCCTCGGTGATGTCCACCAGCAGCGACGAGCCCCCGATCCGGGCGGTCACCGCGTCCAGCTCGGCCGCTTGCGCGGGCACGTCGACACCCACCACGTGCGCGCCGTCCCGCGCCAGCACCTCGGCGATCGCCTCGCCGATGCCACGGGAGGCTCCGGTGACCAGCGCCGTGCCCCCGGCCAGGGGACGCTCCCAGTCGATCTCCGACGCCGGCTGGGCGCTGCCGATCCGCACCACCTGGCCGGAGACGTACGCCGACTTGGGCGATAGGAAGAACCGGAGCGTTGACTCGAGCTGGGCTTCAGCCCCGGGGCGCACGTACAGCAGCTGGGCCGTGGCGCCCCGCCGCACCTCCTTCCCGATCGACCGGACCAGGCCCTCCAGCGCTCGCTGGGCCACCGCCTGGACCGGCTCCGGGCAGTCCGCCGGCGGCGTGCCCAGCACGATCACGCGGCCGCTGCGGTGCACCCGGCGGATGGTCGGCGAGAAGAACTCGAACGCCTGGACCAGCTGCTCGCTGTTCGAGATCCCGGTGGCGTCGAACACCAGCGCCTTGTAGTTGTCGGCCTCCGGGACCAACTCCGCGTCCACGCGGTCCAGCACGACACGAATCGCCGTCTCGAGACGGGAGCCCGAAGCCGCGCCCACCAGCACGGGACCGTCCACCACCGGTTGCCCGGGCTCGTATCGTTCGAGCGGGATGGGCGTGGGCAGTCCGACCTGCTTGGACACGATCCGGCCGATCGGTGTGTTGACCAGCTGTTGATAGCGATCCGTCACGCGGGGGCCTCCATGATTGCGGTCACGCCGACGCCGCCCGCGGCGCAGATCGAGATCAGGCCCCGGGCTGGGCGGTCGGGGTCCGTTTCCTTCAGCGCTTTGGCCAGCCCGGCCAGGATCCGCCCGCCGGTGGCGGCGAACGGATGGCCGGCGGCCAGCGAGCCGCCGTGGACGTTCATCTTGTCGGTATCGATCGAGCCCAGTGGCTCGTCTCGGCCCAGGCGCTCGCGGCAGAAGGTGGGATCCTCCCAGGCCTTCAGCGTGCACAGGACCTGAGACGCGAAAGCCTCGTGGATCTCGTAGAAGTCGAAGTCCTGGAGCGTCAGGCCGTTGCGCTCCAGCAGGCGGGGAACCGCGTAGGCCGGGGCCATGAGCAGACCCTCGCGCTTGTGCACGTAGTCGACGGCCGCGGTCTGCGCGTCCACCAGGTAGGCCTGGACCTCCAGCCCGTGCTGGGCCGCCCACTCCTGGCTGGCCAGGAGCACCGCCGAGGCGCCGTCGGACAGCGGGGTTGAGTTGCCCGCGGTCATGGTGCCAGCGGATCCACCAAACACCGGACGGAGCTTGGCCAGCTTCTCCACGCTTGAGTCCGGCCGCAGATTCTGGTCGCGCTCCAGTCCCAGGTAGGGCATGACCAGCCCGTCCAGCCATCCGCTGTCGTAGGCCGCAGCCAGCTTGTGATGACTCGATACGGCCAGCTCGTCCTGCTCGGCCCGCCCGATGCCCCATTCGTGGGCCGTGATCGCGGCGTGTTCGCCCATCGACAGACCGGTGCGGGGCTCGGCGTTGCGGGGGATCTCCGGCATCAGCTGCTGGGGCCGGACCCGGGCCAGGGCGCGTAGCCGGTCGGCGGTGGACCGGGCCCGGTACAGCGACAAAAGCACCTGCCGTAGATCCTCGCCCACGGCCAGCGGCGCGTCCGAGGTGGTGTCGACGCCGCCGGCGATCGCCGAGTCGATCTGCGACAGGCCGATCTTGTTGGCCACCAGAATCGCCGCCTCCAGCCCGGTACCGCAGGCCTGCTGTAGGTCGTAGGCCGGGGTCTCAGGCGCCAGCTTTGACCCCAGCACGCTCTCACGGACCAGGTTGAAGTCGCGGCTGAGCTTGAGCACCGCGCCCGCGGCCACCTCGCCCAGCGTCTCGTCCTCCAATCCGCACTGGCTGACCAGCCCGTCGAGCGTCGCCGTGAGCATGTCCTGATTGGACGCGCGCGCGTAGGGGCCGTTCTGGCGGGCGAACGGGATCCTCACTCCTCCCAGAACGGCGACGCGGCGGGGACCGATCATTCCTCGCGGTTACCCGTCGAGGTCGTAAACGCACCACCGGCGGTCGCCCGGCGGACGAGCCACGGGGCCAGGATCCGCGTGGCCGCGGCCAGCCAGTAGGGCCGCGGCACGTACCGCTCGGGCTTGCCACCCGGGCCGGCTTCCAGGATCGCCTCGGCCACACGCTCCGGCTTGGACACCATCCAGCCCGGCAGCTCGGCGGCGGGGAACCCCTCGGTCTTGACGAAGCCGGGGAGGACGAGGCCCACGTGGACCCCGTACGGCGCCTCCTCCTGGTGCAGCGCGTCGCTCCAGCCGGCGAACGCGAACTTGCTGGCCGAGTAGGCACCGGAGTTGGGACGTGACACGCGGGCGGCGGTACTGGCGATGTTGACGATGGCCACCCGCCGGGAACTGGTCCGGGCGGTCTGGCGCAGCAGCGGCAACAGCGCCTCGGTCAGCTTGACCGGAGCTTCGAAATTGAGCTTCATGTGGCGCTCCACGTTGGCCCAGCCGGTCTCCGCAAACTGCCCGCGCCAGGCCGCGCCGGCGTTGTTGACCAGCAGGTCGAGCCGCCCGTGTTCGCGCTCCAGGGCGTCCCGGATCTGGCTCGGCGCGTCGGGCGCGGTGAGATCGAGCGAGATCACCGTGGCCTGGGCGGGGGGGTGGGCGGGGCCCAATTCCC
>DASZGO010000079.1:0-2278 GCA_035938755.1 Solirubrobacteraceae bacterium
GCGACGCTTGAGAACTTCGCCTTTCCAGCGCCTCGCGCCTGCGTTCCTCGAGGGACTCGCCGAGCTCCTTCACTTGGAGCGCGAGCACCCTTGTCTGCTCTGCGTTAACCTTGCGCTGTTCCTCGAGCTGGTCGGACTGGACCTTGAGCATCGCGGCCTGGTCGCTGACCTCTTTCGACTGTTTGCGGAACGCCAGAATGGCGAAGACGGTCGTGAAGATCGCGAACGCGGCGAGCGCCGCGGTGGCAATAGCGGTGATCTCGGCGGAGAGGTCGCTCGAAATGGGCGAAGGCTACGCCGCGGGCTGGCCGCCGGGGTGGCTGTTCCGCCACTGGCGCGGGTCAGGCCTCCGGGGTGCCGGGGATTTCTGGGCGGCCCAGTACGAGCCTTGACTCGGGGTCATCGGGTTCACGGAACGCGGGGAGATTAACGGGCTGGTTCCGGCGACGTCGGCCCATGACGGGCTGCCAGCGTCGCTCTTTAGCGCGGTGGCGGCGGCGAGCGCGAGGGTGGCGTGGACCTGGGCCTGGGCTAGGACGACGGCCTCGGCCGGGTCGCCATGGCGGACTTCGTCAAAGGCGTCCGTGAGCAGCCGCTCGGCTTCGGCATAGTGCTCGGGTCCGGTCATCGGTCCTCCAGATGTCGGGATGTCCGTAGCTGAAGTGATACCCCGAGATGGGGCCAGGCGTCCGCTAGAACCGCAGCCGGCTGCAGCGCCAGGGACATCCGGACGCCAGCGTTTCGGGCACAGGGTCACTACCGCGACATACCGCGAATCGCCAATGCCATCAGTCAAGTCCGGCCGGGGCGGCCCGGTCATCCGCGGGGACGGCCGCCATGCGGCATCTGGCGCCCGGCCGCGGCCCGGCACCGCCCTTCCTCCACCCACCGCGGTATCGCTTTCAGGTCGGCACCAGCCCGGCGGCACAAGTCCGCGGCCTGCCTGACGAGCGGCTCGTCGAGCTCCCCCTCACTCGTGCCCTCGAGGATCCCGGCGACCTCGGCGAGCAGGTCGGCCCGGCCGCTCGCGGAGCTAGGCCACCGCGGCAGCTTCCTCGTCCCTGGTGAGCGGGCGTCACCTGGCGTGATGCCGGGCCTCACCCGTGAGCCCGGCCACGATCAGCCGGTCGGTTGCAGGGCGAGCGCGATCCTGGTTCACTTGGACAGAATCGAACACGCATACGAGAAAGGCAAGCTAGCGAGCGCAATGCGACCTGTCTTGACCAGGTAAAACGAGAATGTCGGCAGGGCGAGTTAGCGTGCCGGCGTGGACATCGAGCTGATTCGCGACTCGACCGAGATCATGGCGCCGGCGCTGAAGGGCACCACACGGCGGATCCTCGCGGCCACCAGCAGCAGCAGCATGGGCGTGTCCCTCGAGCTGGCCGACGTCCTGGCGCGCCGGACCGCGGGCTGGCCCGAGGTGCACATCACCGCGGCGGCCGACGAGCTGCTGACGCACCTGGTGGCCATCGAGGTGAACGTGCTCGGCGAGGAAAGCGTCCTGATGACGCTGGCTCGAATCGGGGCGCAGGCGATGATGTCCAGGGCTGAGCTGGAGGACGTCACCGGCCCCGGCGAGTGCCTAATAGGCAAGCGGCCAGTGCTGGCGTCAGAACCGAGCACGAATACGGGGGCCCATACCTTGGCCAGCCGGAGAACCGGGCAGGCTGGACAGCTTCTTCTGCATAATCAGCGTAGCCTGGGCGGATGGAGGGCTGGCAGCTAGCTGTCGGGTTCGTCTTTGTGGTGGGGGCGTTGGGAGGCGCTCTTTACCAGCTGCAAGACGATCGGGTTCTGGAAGCTCTTAAGCGCGCCCGTCATCGCCCGCGCCCAGTAATCATCGTGACGATCGAGCTAGTCATGTTGCTCGCCGTGGCGTACCTGGCCACGACGACTGCACGCTGGGCAGCCGTTGCCTGGACCGTGGTCGGTGTGCTCGTTGCGCTCGTGCTGTTCTGGACTACGCGTCAGATTCTGCGGATGCCGGCACCGGCACCGGCGGAGCCGCAGCCCGCTGAACCCGCAGCACCGGCCCAGCGCGTCCCTATAAAACAGCCCTACCTCTGGGCCAAGGACCCATCAGACCCGCCGCTCCTTATGCACGCGGTTCCCATCGCCGGTGGAGCGCCGGAGCCGCGAGCGTACTGCGGTCACGAGTACGACCGTAGTACGCTCGGCGCAATCTGGATCCCGCAGGACTTCCCGGCGCGCCACACGTGCAAGATATGCAGGGCCGTGCTGGTCAAAGCTGGTTACGTCCCTTTTTAGGCGCGGA
>DASZGO010000080.1:0-3606 GCA_035938755.1 Solirubrobacteraceae bacterium
GCACCTGCTGGACGGGGAGTTCGCCTACGCCGAGCCCCTGCGGCTGGCCCTCCAGCAGATCTCCTGGGGCCGGCCCAGCCCGCTGAGTTCGCCCGAGCAGCAGACCGTCGCCCTGGGGATCACCGGCTCACCCGGCGGCCATGACATCTCGCAGCGCTTGGCCAAGATCGAGACCGCGATCTTCCGGCGCAAGACGATCGTGTTCGACTACTACACGATGGAGCGCGACGCCGTGGGGTCGCGCAGGGTCGATCCCTACCAGCTGCTCTACCAGGGCAACCAGTTCTACTTGGTGGGACGCTCCCACGAACGAGACGCGATCCGGGTGTTCCGCCTGTCTCGGATCCGCGGCAAGGTTGGCTACGCGACCAAGGCCGAGCACGACTTCCAGCGGCCCCGCGACTTCGACCCCCGGACGTACGCCGAGCGCATCCAGTGGCAGTTCGGCGACCCCCTCGGCTCCGCCGAGGTGTGGATCAGCGGCCGGATCGCGTGGC
The DNA here is from genome assembly GCA_035938755.1 of Solirubrobacteraceae bacterium. Taxonomy (GTDB): domain Bacteria; phylum Actinomycetota; class Thermoleophilia; order Solirubrobacterales; family Solirubrobacteraceae; genus Palsa-465. Next base: position 498 of record DASZGO010000080.1, read on the forward strand.
AGATCGAGCGGGACTTCGGGCGCCACGGCCAGATGCGTCCCACCGATGACGGCGACCGGATCTTCACCACGCCATACGCCAACGCACGCCAGCTGATCTCGTGGGTGCTGGGCCGCCGCGAGCACATGCGGGTACTGGGGCCGCCCGAGCTGCTCGGCGAGCTGCGCGAGCGGGTCGAGCTGCTGATCGAGCGCCACTCCGGCGAGCCTGAGGTGGCCCGCCCGGCCGCCCGTCCAGCCGACCAGAACGGCGCCCGGGCCGAGCGCGACCCGGACGGATCCGACGGGACCGCGGAGTCGGCCATCAGGCCCGAGCGGTTCGCGCGCCTGGTCACGCTGGCCACGATCCTGCTCGAGGCCGGGCGGGCCGCGCGGCGGTTGGACGCCCGCAAGCTGCGCGAGTCGCTCAAGCTCTCAGAGCAGGAGCTGCGCGAGGACATCTCGGTGCTGAACGTAGTCAACTTTGGCGCCGGCACCTACGTGCTGTACGCCGAGATCGCCGACGACGAGATGATCGACGTCGATCCCGAGCCGTACGGCGACTCGTTCGACCGGCCAGCCCGGCTGCTCCCGGTCGAGGCCAAGGCGCTGATCGCGGCCATCGACCTGCTCGGCGAGCACATCCCCCAGGGGTCGCTGGCCAGCGTGCGCGCGAAGGTGGTGGCCGCGCTGGGCGAAGACCCGGTCAGCGAGGGACTTCAGTTCGCGCCGCCAGGAGGCGACGACGTCGAGATCGCCACCATCGTCAGCCGCGCCATCGCCGCCCACCGGATGCTCAGCTTCGAGTACTACAAGGAGAACGAGGACGAGTTCGTCGAACGCAGGGTCGAGCCTTACGCGCTGATCAACGGGCGCGAGGGCTGGTACGTGGCCAGCTACGACCCGGCCCGCCAGGACGTGCGCCATTTCCGCCTGGACCGGATCAAATCGGCGACCGTGTCGGATGAGACGTTCGAGCCGCGCACCGACCTGCACCCCGAGGCCGATGTCGACGGCTGGCCGCGGACCGGCGAGGTTCCGTCGTCGCGCCGCGCGCGCATCTGGATCTCGCCGGAGCGCGCCCGCTGGGCCCGTGAGGAGCGGACCGTGGTCACTGAGCTCCAGGACGGCGCCGTGATCGTCGAGCTGGGATTTGCCGGGATCGACTGGCTGGTCCGCGAGGTGCTCAAAGAGGCGGGAGATGCGGTTGTGCTGGAGCCGCCAGAGGCCCGCGACGCCGTGCGCGAGGCGGCCCTGGCCATCCAGGGCGCCTCCCTAGCCGCGTGAGCCGTCGCGGAGAGATCAGGATGAGCGACGCCGAGATGGCGGAGTTCCTGGCCGGGCAACGCGTGGTCGTGGTGGCCACCAACGGCGCCGGCGGGTGGCCTCATCTCATGCCCCTGTGGTACGTGATCCGGGACGGCGAGATCTGGGCCTGGACCTACGCCAAGTCGCAGAAGGTCAAGAACTTGGAACGGGATCCCCGGGCCACGCTCCAGATCGAGTCCGGAGAGCAGTACCACGAGCTGCGTGGGGTGATGGTGGAGGCGAACACCGTGGTCCACCGCGAGCTCGACGCGGTGAGCCAGCTGGGATCAGAGATCTTCGCCCGCTACAGCGGTGGCGAGGCGGGCCCCGACGCGCTCGACGTGATCCGCGCCCAGGCGGCCAAGCGGGTGGGCCTCCAGTTCGTCCCGCAACGCATGGCCAGCTGGGATCACGGCAAGCTGGCCGGGGTGTACTAACGCAGGTCGGCGTAAGCGCCCGCGCGCCACCGCGCATGCAAACCACTCCAGCCGTCCAACGCCCCGCACAGCACCCTACAAGTTAGCCTCCCTGCCATGCAGGACCTCAAGGGGCTGATCCTCTCTGGCGGCAAAGGCACGCGCCTGAGGCCGATCACCCATACCAGCGCCAAGCAGCTCGTGCCGGTGGCCAATAAGCCGGTGCTGTTCTACGGCATCGAGGCCATGGCCCAAGCCGGCATCGCCGACGTGGGGATCATCATCGCGCCGGAGACCGGCGGCGAGATCCGGACAGCGGCCGGAGACGGCTCGCGGTTCGGGGTCCGTATCACCTACATCGTCCAGGACGAGCCATTGGGCCTGGCCCACGCGGTGCTGACCGCGGAGTCGTTCCTGGGGGATTCGCCGTTCGTCATGTACCTCGGGGACAACCTGCTGCAGGGAGGGATCGAGGACCTGGTCAGCTCATTTCAGGCCGATGGGCCCGACGCGCTGATCCTGCTGACCCCCGTACCGGATCCCGAGAACTACGGCGTGGCCGAGCTGAACGACGGTCAGGTCGTCCGCCTGGTGGAAAAGCCTTCCCAGCCGAAGACCGACCTGGCGCTCGTCGGCGTGTATATGTTCGGCCCCTGCGTCCACGATGCGGCCAAGGCGATCGAGCCCTCGGGCCGGGGGGAGCTCGAGATCACCGACGCCATCCAGCACCTGGTCGATCAGGGCCGCCGGGTGGAGCCGCACATCGTCCGGGGCTGGTGGAAGGACACCGGCCGGCTGGAGGACATGCTGGCGGCCAACCGCCTAGTGCTGGACACGATGCAGGCCCGGCTGGACGGCGAGCTGATCGAGTCGCAGATCGACGGAAGGGTGGTGGTCGAGGCCGGCGCGGTGCTCGAGCGCTCCACGGTCCGCGGCCCGGCGATCATTGGGGCGGGTACCCACTTGACCGACTGCTACATCGGGCCCTACACGGCAATCGGGGAGAACTGCACGATCACCGGCGCGGAGGTGGAGCACTCGATCCTCCTGTCCGGCGCGGTGGTCCGCGGGCTGGCCGGCCGCATGGAGTCCTCGCTACTGGGCCGCAACGTGACGATCGGCCGCGACCAGCGCCAGCCGCGCGCCTACCGGTTCCTGGTGGGCGACAACTCGGAGATCGGGATCCTGTAGCGGCTAGGCCGCTGCCCGTCCCCGCCAGTCATCGAAGGCGGGTGCGGGCAGCGGGCGCGAGAGGTGGTAGCCCTGGGCCAGATCGGCACCCAGCTCGGCCAGCTGCATCAGGGTGGGCCGGTCCTCGACGCCTTCGGCGATGATCTGCAGCCCCAGGTCGTGACCCAGGTTGATCGTCGACCGCACGATGATCAGGTCGCTCTCGTCCCGGAGCAT
>DASZGO010000081.1:0-3436 GCA_035938755.1 Solirubrobacteraceae bacterium
CGTCCTGCACCTCGGCGACACGATGTTCCACGGATACTGGTGGCGCATGGCGCGCCGACATGGACCGTTCGACGTGGTCCTCGTCCCTGTCAACGGCGCGGTGGTGGACTTTCCACATCGCCAACCGGCCAGCCCACTGCCTGTCGCGCTCGATCCTGGCCAGGCCGCGATCGCGGCGTGGATCCTCGGCGCCCGCCGGGCGATCCCCATCCATGCCGACGGCTACGACATCGACGGCGTCTATCACCCCATCACCGACGCCGCCAAGCGTTTCGCTGCCGCGGCTGCCGAGCGTGATGTGCCGGTCAGGATCCTTGACCCTGGCGAGACCATCGAGATCAGCGCCGCCGAACCCAACCACTCAACCGGCGGCTAGACCCCCGTCTGCGCCGAACCGGATAGCCGCTCTGCGCAATATGCGGACTCGCCGGGCTGCACGCTCGGTGGTCCGGCGGACCATCCGCCGGACCAATGGGTAACTTGAGCCGGTGCTCGGAGTCGAGGTGGAACAGATCGAGGTACGGCTGTTGCGAGAAGGCGCCCGCCCACCCCGGCGGACACATTCCGGCGACGCCGGATACGACCTCGCCTGCTGCGACGACTTCGAACTCGAGCCGGGGGAATCGGCCAAGGTGCGAACCGGCTTCGCGCTGGCCCTGCCCGACGGGATCGTCGGTCTCGTGTGTCCCCGGTCAGGGCTGGCAGCCACCCATCAAGTTACGGTGGTCAACGGGCCCGGTGTGGTCGATGCCAACTTCCGCGGCGAGTGCTGCGTGTTGTTGATCAATCTGGGCCAGGAGCGTTTTGTGGCCAGGGCCGGGGATCGCATCGCCCAGCTCGTGCTGGTTCCGAACTGGACCCCCGACGTCAAGCTTGTGGCCGAGCTGCCGAGCTCGGCCGACGATCGGGGCGAGGGCGGGTTCGGCTCCTCAGGCCGCTAGAACGCTCACCGGCTGAGGGCGAACCTGTTGTATCGAGCGGCCACCGGCTCTGGCAGACGCGCCTTGACCCGGACCCCGCTGGAGGTTTCCTCGCGCTCCAGGTCGCCGGCGATCTCGTGCAGCTCAGCCAGCTGGCGGGCTTCGCCGTAGGGGATCAGCAGCTCGACGTCACGCAGGCTGCGGGCAAACTCGTGCTGGATCCGCTCCTGGAGCGAGTCGATTCCCTCGCCCGTGTGGGCACTGACCAGCACCGCGCCCGGATGGCGGCGAGCCAGCTCATAGCGCCGGTCGTCGTCCACCTGGTCGGCCTTGGACAGCACCAGTAGCTGCGGGATCTCATCGGCGCCGATCTCGCGCAGCACGTCCTGCGCGGCCGCCATCATCGCCGCGCGCTCCTCCTCGGCCGCGGAGCCGTCGACGACGTGCAGCAGCAGGTCGGCGCGGCGGGTCTCCTCCAGCGTGGCCCCGAACGCGTCCACCAGCTGATGGGGCAGCTTACGGATGAATCCGACCGTGTCGGTGACCAAGTAGCTGCGGCCCGCGCGGCGAAGGATCCGGGTGGTCGGATCCAGGGTCTGGAACAGGCGCTCCCCCACCCCGGCGCTGGCTCCGGTGAGAACGTTGAGCAGCGTTGACTTTCCCGCATTGGTGTAGCCGGCCAGCGCGATCTGGGGCAGGTGGGTGCGCTCGCGCTCGTCGCGCATCAGCGATCGTGTACCGCGTACGTGGCTGAGCTTGCGGCGGAGCGAGGAGATCCGGTCCCGGGCCAGCCGCCGGTCGGTTTCGATCTGGGTCTCGCCGGGGCCTCGCGTGCCGATGCCGCCGTCGATCCGACCGGCTCCCAGGCGCTCCAGGTGCGACCACAGCCCGCGCATCCGGGCCAGGTTGTACTCGAGCTGGGCCAGCTCGACCTGGAGCTTCCCCTCCGCGCTATGGGCGTGGGCAGCGAAGATGTCGAGGATGATCGCCGTGCGGTCGATCACCGGTACGCCGAGCGCCGCCTCCAGGTTGCGCTCCTGGCGCGGCGAGAGCTCGTCGTCGCAGGCGACGAGGTTGGCGTCGGCCTGTTTGATGGCGGCCTGCAACTCGTCGAGCTTCCCGGCCCCGAGATAGGTGTTGGGATGCGGCTGCGGGCGCCGCTGGACCATCTCCCCCACCCCGGCCACGCCGGCCGTGCGCAGCAGCTCCTGGAGCTCCAGCAGCTCGTGGTCGTCCCGGGAGCCGGCGGCTGCGTCAGGTGACGCGGCAATCAATAGCGCCCGCTGGCGCGCGCGCCCCTGCGGACGCCCCCCATTGCTAGCGGTGGGATTCTGGCGCCCGTTGCGGCTTCTTTGCACTCAGTTCATGGTAGCCGTGACCGGCACGGCTTTTCGGCCCCTAGGTGGTTGTGGTCGGTGGAGTGATCCCGCTCCCGGCCCGGTGCACGTTGATCAGGTGGCCGCTGAAGTCATTGTTGCTGTCGACGATCTCGCCCGCGTACGTGCCAGTCGCAGCCGCGCCTCGGACGGTGAGGTCCACTGTGCAGTTGAACTTGGTGTTCTTCTTGAGCGTGACGCCGCTGGGGCAGCTCACGGATGTGATGCTCACTCCGGCCGGAACGCTCTTGGTGAGGCCAGCCTTGATCTTGTTCTGCAGGTCGCTCTGGTCGGCCGTTCCGCAGGCGGACAGCGCGAGCACCGGCACGACGGCCAGCGCGGCGGCGCCCATCCGGGCGCGGGTGATGGTCGGGAACTTCATGGTTCCTCCTCAGGGTCCGGTTGGCGAGTGGCCTACGTGGTCGTAGTGGCCGGGGTGCTCGGCGTGGCCGGCGTGGCCGGTCCGCCCCCACTCGGAGTGAACTGCATTGCCGTGACGTTGTTGTGCTCGAGCGTCACTTCAGTGCTTCCGCTCTCTTGCTTACCTGCTGACGTCGTGAGAGTTGTACTGCAGCTGATCTTCTGAGATGCCTTGTCTGCGATGCTGCCCGGACATTTGGCGGACTGCACCGTCGCTCCTGGCTCATCAGCGTTTTTGGACTTGATGAGGTTTTCGATCGAGCCCGAGTCGATACCACCGCAGCCGGCTAGCCCAAGCGCCGGAAGCAATGCCATCGCGGCAAATACGAGCCGGCCACGACGCACAAACGAGATTCGCATGTTCCTCCTCGCGGTTTTCTGATGGTCGGGCCGCGGAGTGCCCCCTTCCGGTCGCGACCCTATAGAAGCCCGCGGACGGCTGCAACCCGGCCGCTAGAGCGTGCGCAGGCGCTCCACGGCCTCCATCAGGCGCTCGTCTGGAGTGGTTAGCGAGATCCGGAAGAAGCCCGCTCCGCTGGGGCCGTAGGCGTCGCCGGGAGAGATGACCACTCCGGTTTTCTCCAGCACGTGCTCGCAGTACGCGGCGGAGGAGTCAAATCCTGGCGGGATCGGCGCCCACACGTAGATGGTGCCTCTGGGCCGAGCCACCTGGACGCCGGCCGAGGCCAGCGCGTCGCACACCAGGTCGCGGCGCCGCGC
>DASZGO010000082.1:0-1577 GCA_035938755.1 Solirubrobacteraceae bacterium
ATGTTCGTTAGATGATAACAATTAGATAGACGATTTAGCTATCTACTAGTGATCCGGGTCACGTCCGCTTACCGTCCAGTCATCGTCTGCGTGACGCCGGCCACGTCGGCGCTCCCGGAGCGCAGGCGCTGGGCGGACCAGTCACCGTTCCGTCCCCGGCCGACTCTTGGGGGTTCGAACCAGTAATGAAAAAGGCACACAGAGCCGCTCTGCTGCGAGCATCCGTGCTGAGCGTCGCGGTCGCGGCCCTCGCCACGGCTTGCAGCAGCAGTAACAGCGGGAGCAGCACGAGCACGAGCACCAGCACCAGTACCAGCTCGAGCGCGTCGGGTTCCGCCGTCGCCGCGTCCGGGTCGGACTTGCTCATCGGCACGATCGGCAACTTCTCCGGCCCGTCCGCCCAGCCGGAGCACCTGGCCGGGCTGCAGGCCTGGGTCGACTCGGTCAACGCCAGCGGCGGGATCAAGGGCCGCCAGGTCAAGCTGGTCGTCGAGGACGACCAGGGCGACGCGACCAAGTCCCAGGCGGACATCCGCCAGCTCGTCCAGGTGGATCACGTCCTGGCCATCGTCAGCCCGGAGGCCGGAGGCACAGAAAGCGGCTGGGCCTCCTACGTCCAGCAGCAGCACGTGGCCGTGATCGGCGGCCAGGCCGACACGCCGGTGTGGTTCACCAACCCGTCGTTCTTCCCGTCTGGCGCCACGGTCCTCACCTCGCTGGAGATGCAGGCGTACGCGGTGAAGGCCGCGGGCAAGGCCTCGTTCGGCGCGGTGTACTGCGCCGAGATCGCCGCCTGCAAGCAGTCCGTGCCCGCGCTGGCGGGCTACGCGAAGGCCCTGGCGCTCAACATGTCCACCAGCGCGGCGATCGCCGTGTCGGCGCCGAGCTACACGGCCCAGTGCCTAGCCGCCAAGCAGGCCGGAGCGCAGGCCTTGATCATCGACGCCTCCTACGCGGCCGGCTCGCGGTTCGCGCCCGCCTGCGCCCAGCAGGGTTACAGCCCGGTTTACGTGATCCCCTCGGGAGCGTTCGACAACCGCTACCTCCAGCTGAGCCAGGTGAACGGCGCGTACGTGCCCACGACCAACGCGCTCTGGTTCGACAGCACCCCCGCGGTGACTCAGTTCCAGCAGGCCATGTCCAAGTACGAGGCGAGCACTACGCTCGGCCCGAACCCGGTGTCCGGCTGGACGGGCGGCGTCCTGTTCGGGGCGGCGGCCGCGAGCCTGCCCGCCAAGCCGACCGCGGCGGACGTGTTCACCGCGCTGTACGCGCTGCCGGAGAACGACACGCTGAACGGCCTGACGCCGCCGCTGAACTTCCACTCCGGCGCTCCTGCCTCCCAGGTGACCTGCTTCTTCCTGGCTCAGATCCAGGGCGGCAAGCTGACCGCTCCCAAGGGCAGCGCACCGATCTGCCCGTCGTGAGCCTGATCCCCGGGGCGTCCGCACCAGCCGGGCGCTCCGGGGACCTTAAAGACCTACAGAACGCGATGACCACATGAATGCCCTGCTCCCGTTCGTGATCCTCGGCATCACCGCCGGATCGGTCTACGGCCTGACCGGGACCGGCCTGGT
>DASZGO010000083.1:0-6240 GCA_035938755.1 Solirubrobacteraceae bacterium
GATCCGCCAGCTGGCCGGCATGCGTGGGCTGATGGCCAACCCCAAGGGCGAGATCATCGAGCGGCCGATCAAGGCCTCCTTCCAGGAGGGCCTGTCGGTTTTGGAGTACTTCATCTCGACCCACGGGGCCCGCAAGGGCCTAGCCGACACCGCGCTGCGCACCGCCGACTCGGGGTATCTGACCCGCCGGCTGGTGGACGTGGCCCAGGACGTGATCATCCGGATCGAGGACTGCGGCACCAAGGAGTCCATCGAGATGCCCGTGTCCAAGCTGGAGCTCAATCCGGACACCCGGGGGCTGCGACCCACGGGCGAGCCGAACGACAACCTGATCGGGCGGATCGCGGCCACGGCCATCAAGACCAAGCGCGGCCGGGTGATCGTGGAGAAGGGCCAGGAGATCGATCGGGCTGAGCTGGCCGATCTGTTCGAAGCCTGGCACGACGACACCCAGAAGGGCCAAGTGGTCTACGTCTCGGTCCGCTCGGTGCTCAAGTGCGAGGCCACCACCGGCGTGTGCCAGGCCTGCTACGGACGCTCGCTGGCTGCGGGCAAGCTGGCCGCCATCGGCGACGCGGTGGGCATCATCGCCGCCCAGTCGATCGGCGAGCCGGGCACGCAGCTGACCATGCGGACGTTCCACACCGGCGGCGTCGCGGGCGCGGACATCACCCACGGCCTGCCGCGGGTGGTGGAGCTGTTCGAGGCCCGCAAGCCCAAGGGGCTGGCCAAGATCGCCGAGGTCGGCGGCAAGGTCTCGATCGAGGAGTCAGACAAGGCGGTCACCGTGGTGATCACCGACACCGGAGGGGAGGAGCACCGCCACACATTCCCCCGCCGGACCCGCCTGTTCGTCGAGCAGGGTCAGAAGATCGAGCCGGGAACGCAGCTCAACGAGGGATCGCTGTATCCCCACGAGCTGCTGGCCATCCGCGGCCGGACCGAGACCGAGCTGTACCTGGTGCGTGAAGTCCAGGAGGTCTACAAGTCCCAGGGCGTGGACATCAACGACAAGCACATCGAGCTGATCGTGCGGCAGATGATGAAGAAGGTCCGAGTCGACCAGAAGGGCGACACCGACCTGCTGCCGGGGCAGTTCGTGGATCGCTACGAATACGCCCGGATCAACCAGGCGGTGATCGACGCCAAGGGCGAGGCCGCCCAGGCCGAGGAGATCATCCTCGGGATCACCAAGGCCTCGCTCAACACCGACTCCTTCCTGAGCGCGGCTTCATTCCAGGAGACGACCAAGGTCCTGACCGACGCCGCGCTGGAGGGCAAGATCGACCGGCTGAACGGTCTCAAGGAGAACGTGATCATCGGCAAGCTGATCCCGGCCGCCACGGGGCTCAAGCGCTACCGGCGGATCGAGATCGAGCCCGCGGAGCCGCTGCCTCGGGGCATCGACGACGCCGGCCTGCTGGATCACGACGACCTGGCCGCCGAGCTCGGCCTGGGCGACGGCGAGTCGCTAGCCGGGTTCTCGGTCGGCGGGATGGAGGCCGATCTGGCCGACCTGGAGAGCATCGGAAACGGCGACTCCGGCCTGGGGTTCGCCGATGAGCTGGCCGACCTTGAGCCCGGGGACGGTAACGGCAAGGGGCCTGAGAAGAAGTAGCTCAGCCAGACGGGACTGAGCAGCAACGAGGGCCCGCTTCGGCGGGCCCTCAACGTTTATGGGTGGCGGGCTAAGCGAGGGCCAAGCGCGGATCCGCCTGTGTCGCCAAGTGCCACGTGGGTGGTAGCCTTTAGGCATTCGCGCAACCATTGACAAGGCAGGACGTCTGGTGATACCGAAGCGACTCCGTGATCACCTGGGCCTGCGGCCCGGTGAGGTGGAGGTGACAGCCGAGGGCACCGGCTTGCGAGTCGAGCCGCTAGCCGCGGAGTCGCTTGAGGAGCGCGAGGGACGGCTCGTGATCCCTGCCACCGGCGCCCAGATCGACGACGACCTTGTCAGGTCGCTTCGGGATGCCGGTCAGCGCTAGCGGGCCGGACCTGCTGGTCGACACGAGCGTCGCCGTTGCACTGACCGTCGCTGATCACGAGCACCACGCGACGACGTTCCGCACACTCGGCGAGCGGCGACTGGGTCTCGCCGGGCACGCCGCATTCGAGACCTTCTCCGTCCTCACACGCCTTCCGCCCCCGGCGCGCCGCACCCCAGGCGCAGTCGCGCGCCTGCTGGCGGTGACCTTCCCGCACGGCAGGTTTCTCGGGTCCGAGGCGGCGGCAGCGCTACTCGGTGAACTCAGCCGGGCGGGGATCGCGGGCGGCGCGGTCTATGACGCGCTCGTCGGCGCGGCGGCCAGAGAACACGACGTTTCGCTGGCCACGCGCGACGAGCGCGCTGTCGAGACCTATCGCAAGCTCGGCGTGCGAGTCGAGCTGTTGGTCTAGCTGGCCCATTTGTCGTCCTTGCAGCTCCAAAGACACTCGCGTATCCTGATCTGCCCGGTGGCGATCCAGGGTCGCCGATCCACATCTGAGGACAGGGAGAAGGGTGATGCGCGTCACGAGTCGGTTGATCGCGGCCTGTGTGCTGGCCGCCGCGCTGCTCGTGCCGCCCGGCGCGCTCGGGGAGGGCCGCTGCGGCACCCACGCCTGGTGTGACACCTCGCTCACTCCGACGCAGCGCGCCCAGCTCATGCTGGCCGCGATGTCCCAGTCGGACAAGGTCGGCATCCTGACCGGCCAGGCGGGGTCGGACGTCGGCCTGCCGGCCATCAGCTGGACCGACGGTGGACTGGGTGCCGGAGGCGTGGGATCAGGCACCGCCGGCGCCACCGCGATGCCGGCCGGGATCGATCTGGCCGCCAACTTCGACCCCCAGATGGCCCGCCAGTACGGGTCGGTGATTGGCGTGGAGGTCAAGCACCGGGCCTTCGATGGAGACTTCGGGCCCACGGTCAACATCATGCGAACGCCGCTGGGCGGCCGGACGTACGAGGCCTATGGCGAGGACCCGTTCCTGGCTTCCCGCACCGCCGTCGGCTGGATCAACGGCTTCCAGGTCCAAGGTGTGATGGCCGACGTCAAGCATTTCGCCGCCAACAATCAGGAGGGTCAGTTCGGTGTGTCTCCGCTGGTCGCCGCCGACGGAGGCCGCCAGCTCGTCAACGACATCGTCGACCCGCGGGTGCTGCACGAGATCGAGCTGCCGGCGTTTGAGGCCGCGGTGAAGGAGGCCCACAGCGCGACCGTGATGTGCTCCTACAACCTGATCAATGGCGTGTACGCGTGCTCGAACCCGTGGCTCCTGCAGCACACGCTGCGCGACCAGTGGGGCTTCCAGGGGTTCGTCGTCTCCGACGCCGGCGCCTGCCATGAGCCCGACGCGGACCTGGCGGCGGGCACGAACTTCGACACGCTCTACACCTGTTATTCGCCGCCAGAAGTGGACGCCGAGCTGGCCACTGGTCAGATCAGCCAGAAGACGCTGGACGGCCGGGTGTTCGAGATCCTGCGCACGCTGTTCGCCTATGGGTTCTTCGACCACCCCACCTGGACCAAGGCCATCAGCCAGGACAACGTACCCGGCGATGAGGCCGTGGCCGACGCGGCGGCCCAGGGCGGCCAGGTGCTGCTCAAGAACCGCGGGGTCCTGCCCATAGATCCGGCCAAGGTGCACTCGATTGCGGTGATCGGGCCCGCGGCCACTCAGTACATCCACGGCAACGGTTCCTCCAAGGTCAACCCCTACCTGCAGACGCCCGCGCTGGCCGGCATCCAGGCCCGCGCTGCGCAGTCGCACATCTCGGTCACCTACACCGACGGCAGCCAGCCGGGCAGCGCCGCGACGGCGGCGAAATCGGCGGACCTGGCCATCGTGGTGGCCGCCGATACCGAGTCCGAGGGCGAGGACAAGCAGTGCATGTCGCTGATTCCCCAGTGCTCGCATACCCAGGACGTGCCGCCCAACCCGCAGTCGACGCAGCCGGCGTTCGGAAACCAGGATGCCCTGATCCAGGATGCGGCCGCCGCCAACCCGCATACGGTGGTGGTGCTCGAGACCGGGGCGCCGGTGCTGACCCCGTGGCGCAGCCAGGTGGCCGGGCTGCTGGAGGCCTGGTACCCGGGCGAGGACGGTGGCACCCCCATCGCCCATGTCCTGTTCGGTGACAGTGACCCGGGCGGCCGCCTCCCGGCCACCTTCCCGCGTCAGGCCGCCGACATTCCCACCGCTCCAGGAGGGCCCTCCCAGTATCCGGGCGTGATCAACCCAGTCGCGGGCACCTGCACCGTCGACACCACCTCCGCGCCCTGTCCCTATTACCAGGAGACCTACCAGGAGGGCGTGATGATCGGGTACCGGTGGTATCAGGACCAGCACATCCAGCCGGCGTATCCGTTCGGGTTCGGGCTCTCCTACACCAGCTTCCGGTACCGCCACCTCACCCTCGCGGCTGGTCGCCGCCCAGGGCAATACGTGGCCCGGGTGACCGTGACCAACACGGGCTCGAGGACCGGATCCGCAGTGCCTGAGCTTTACGTGTCACTTCCCTCCCGGCCCGGCGTGCCCGAGCCGCCGTGGCAGCTCAAAGGGTTCGCCAAGCTCCAGCTGGCCCCCGGTCAAAGTGCCCAGGCGAGCATCCCGCTCGAGTCCCGCTCCTTCTCCTATTGGTCAGACGCGGCGAACGCATGGGAGATCGCGCCCGGGTGCGACAGGATCGGGGTCGGCCCGTCTTCGGCGCGCCTGCCCCTGCGCGCGGTGGTCGGGCAAGGCGGCGCGAGCTGCCCGGCGCCTTAGTCGGTCAGGTCAGGTCGTCTTACCTCCACACGAATCCTACATTGGATTGGCGACCCACCGGTAACCTCGCCGCGGGGTTCCGTGGCCAGCGCTGTCCCGCAGCCAAAGTCCGCCGAGCGGCCCGCTCCCATCCCACTTGGGCGCGCGCTCGACAACGCGCCGATGACGGCACTCCACGTGCGCTTCTGGCTGCTGGCCGGGCTGGGGATCCTGCTAGACGGGTTTGACTTCTTCATCATCGGCGTCGCCAACCCGCTGATCAAGCAGGACTTTCACGCCTCGGCGGCTCAGGTGGGCCTCGTCTCATCGGCCGCGATCATCGGAGCAGTATTCGGAGCCAGCCTGCTCGGGCCGCTGGGCGATCGCCTGGGCCGCCGGCGGATCTTCCAATTCGACCTGGTCCTGTTCGTCGCCTTCTCGTTGCTGTGCACCACGGCCTGGAACGTCTACGCACTGTTCACGTTCCGGCTGCTGCTGGGGCTGGCCATAGGCCTGGATTACCCGATCGCCGCGAGCTTTCTGAGCGAGGTGCTGCCGTCGGCCAAGCGCGGTCGCTGGCTGGCCGCCGCGTTCAGCCTGCAGGCCGCGGGCATCGTGCTCGGCGTGGTCTCGGGCCTCGTGATCCTCGAGGCCCTGCCGCACGTGTACGCGTGGCGGGTGATGCTTGGCTTTGGAGTGATCCCGGCGATCATCATCATCATCCTGCGCCGCGGCGTGCCCGAAAGCCCGCGCTGGCTGGCCCAAAACGGCCAGCCCGACGAGGCTCGAGCGGTGGCCGAGCGATTGGTGCAGGACGCGGTCGTGATCACGCCTGCTGACTCGGAGCGGACCGGAGAGACACCGCACGGCCTGAAGGCGTTCTTCCAGCCCCGGCTATTCAGCCGAGCGTTCCGGCGGCGCACCGTGTTCACCGCGGTCCCCTGGTTTCTGATGGATATCGCCACCTACGGGGTCGGGATCTTCACGCCGACGTTGCTGGCCGCGATCGTGGTCAAGCACGCCGATACCACGTTCATCGCCAGTGACATCTCGGCCACCAGGGGCACAGCGGCGCTGGATGGCTTTCTGATCGTCGGGTTCGTAATCGCGATCCTGCTCATGGATCGCGTAGGCCGGGTGCCGCTGCAGGTCGGAGGTTTCGCCGTAATGGCGATCGCCCTGGTGATCCTTGGCGCGGCCGAGGGCCTTCCCGGGGGTGGCAGCGGCAACCTGGGTTTGGTGATCGTCGGCTTCGCGCTGTTCAACACGTTCATGAATGCCGGCCCGAACACCACCACTTACGCCCTGCCGGCCGAGGTGTTTCCCTCCGAGGTACGGGCCGCAGGCCACGGCTTTGCGGCCGGCTGCGGAAAACTCGGCGCTGCCGTGGGCGTGTTCCTGTTCCCGATTCTCGAGGACGACGTGGGCAACGCCGCGCTGCTGTACATGATCGCCGGGGCCTGTCTGATCGCGCTTCTGGTGACCGTGGCGTTCCGGATCGAAACCAAGGG
>DASZGO010000084.1:0-37680 GCA_035938755.1 Solirubrobacteraceae bacterium
GTCTGCTCGGCCAGCACGGTCCCCGGCTCCGCCCCCAGCTCGGCCGCCCGGCGGCGAGCCCGCTCGGCCGGCTCGGCGGTCAGGAACACCTTGATCTCAGCCTCCGGAGCCACCACGGTCCCGATGTCACGGCCTTCGGCCACCCAGTCGCCGGTGGACAGCAGAAGTCGCTGCTGGGCCACCATGGCCTCTCGCACGGCCGGGTCGGCCGCGGCACGGGAGGCGCCCTCGGAGACCTCGGGCGTGCGGATGGCCTGGGTCACGTCCTGGCCGTCGCAGGTGACGCGACCACGCCCTCCGGGCGCGGTGCCCCCAAGCTCGATCTCCACCCGCGGGGCCACTTCCGCCGGCTCGGCGCCCCGCTGCCTCGCGACCAGGGCCACGCAGCGGTACATGGCGCCCGAGTCCAGGTAGGTGAAACCGAGCCGCTGGGCCACCGCGCGAGCCACCGTCGACTTGCCCGCGCCCGCCGGGCCGTCAATGGCAACGACGGTCACCTCTGCAGCGCCTTCAGGTCCTCGATGAATGTGGGGTAGGAGATGTCGGCGGCCTCCATCCCTACCACCTCCACTCCCTCCTCCGAGGCCAGGCCGGCCACCGCCCCCAGGAGCGCCAGGCGGTGGTCGCCGTGGGCCGTCAGGCGCCCGCCCCGCAGCGACCCGGTGCCGGTGACCACGAACCCGTCGACCGTGGCCTCGATGTCCCCGCCCAGGCCCCGCAGTCCGCTGACCACCGTCTCGATCCGGTCCGATTCCTTGACCCGGAGCTCCTTGGCCCCTCGCACCAGCGTCTGGCCCTCGGCAAAGCAGCCGAGCAGAGCCACCAGGGGCAGCTCATCGATGGCCAAGGGGACCTCGTCGGCGTCGACCGTGATCCCCTCGATAGGCCCGTTGGACACATCGATCTCCGACACCGGCTCGCCGGCCCCGAACCCGCCGACCGGCTCGGCCTCGCACAGCACGATCGCCCCCATCCGCTGGAGGATCCGCAGGAATCCGGTGCGCGTCCAGTTGACGCCCACGCCGTCGAGCACCAGCCGCGATCCCTTGACCAGCACCCCAGCCGCGATCAGGAACGCCGCCGAGGACATATCTCCCGGCACCTCCACGTGGTCCAGCTCGAGCTCGTCCGTGTTGCCCACGGTGATCCGGTAGCCGGTCTGAGGATCGCCCTCGCGCAGCAGCGGAGCGGCGGCCGACAGCAGCAGCCGCTCGGTGTGGTCGCGTGTGGGCACGGGCTCGACCACCGTGGTCTCGTCGGTCAGCAGCCCGGCCAGCAGCACGCACGACTTCACCTGGGCACTGGCCACCGGAAGCGGGTACGTGATTCCGGCCAGTGGGGCACCGTGGACGATGAACGGCGGGAAACGTCCCTCCCGGGCCTCGATCCGGGCGCCCATCAGCTCAAGCGGCTCCGCGATCCGATCGATCGGCCGGCGGCGGATCGAGTCGTCCCCGTCGAGCTTGAACGACTGACCCTGCTGACAGGCCAGCCATCCCGGCAGCAGGCGCATCAGCGTGCCGGCGTTGCCCACGTCGATCCGCACGGTCGGTATCTGGGCGTCGCGTAGGCCCACGCCCCGGACGATGAGTTCGTCGTCGCGCTCCTCCACGATCGCGCCGAGCTGCTGGATCGCGCTCAGGGTCGAGCGCGTGTCCGCTGCATTCAGGTAATTGCAGATGCGCACCGGCTCGGACACCATGGCGGCGATAATCGCGCTGCGGTGCGAAATCGACTTGTCGGCCGGCGGGCGCACCTCTCCGCGCAGCGAGTCGGCCGGGGCGAAGCGGACGTTCACGCGCGGGCCACCGGAAAGCCCAGGCCGCGGACCAGGTTCTGCGCGCGCTGGGCCGCCTGGAGGCCGGAGATCCACAGCGCGATCACGCCCTCGCTCATGTCCGGGGCCGGGTACAGCGCCAGGTCCACGATGTTGACCCCGGCCCGGCCCAGCTCCAGCGCCAGCTGGGCCACCACCCCGGGTCGGTTGGGCACGGAGGCCCGGAGCTCGATCAGCGGCTCGGCGCCCAGGTGCGCTTCCAACAGGCGCCGGCGATCCGCGGCCGCGTCTTCGTTCCACCGGGTCAGCCAGTCGAAGTCTCCGCGGGCCAGCGCTTCCCGCACGCGCTCCAGCATCCGGCTGGCCTGGTCGACCGCCGTGATCAGAGCATCCGCATTGGAGATGTAGATATCGGTCCAGACCGAGCTGGGGGCGCCGGCCACCCGGGTGGCGTCGCGGAAGCTCGGCCCGGTGGCCGGCAGGCGCTCATCGCCGGCCGCCAACGTGGCCGCGGCCTGCGAGACCAGGACGTTGGCCAGTACGTGTGGGAGGTGCGAGACCGTGGCCAGAATCGCGTCGTGGGTCTCGGGGTCGATGGCCGCCGGCCGCGCGCCCAACCCGCGCAGCAGCCGGTGCAGGCGCTCGTACAGCACGCCTGAGGTGACCTGGGTCGGAGTCAGATACCAGGTCGCGCCCTCGAACAGGTCGGCCCGGGCGTGCTCCACGCCCGCGCTCTCGGCTCCGGCCAGGGGATGCCCGCCCACGAACCGCGGGTCGTCGTGACGGGCCACCACGGCTCGCTTGGTCGAGCCGACGTCGCTGATCACGCAGTCGGCCGGCGCCGCGGCCAGCACGTCGCCCACCACGTCTCCAAGCGCACCCACAGGGACCGCCACCAACGCCGCCTCCGCGTCGGCCAGCGCCTCGGCCAGGCTGTGAGCGCCCTCGTCCAGCGCCCCCCGGGCCACCGCCTCAGCGCTGGCCCGGGGGTCGGCGTCGTATCCGGACACCGTCGCGCCCAGCCGCTCGCGGGCCGCCAGCGCGACCGAGCCGCCGATTAAGCCCACGCCGATTACCGCGAGCTTCAAGGGCCGCCGCTGCGACGGGCTCTCACTGCTTCAGCCAGGCCGTCGAGGACCTCGACCGTCCGCTCCCAATCCAGGCAGGCGTCAGTGATCGATTGCCCGTAGGTGAGCTCTCCCGGATGGGCGGGATCCATTTCCTGGCGCCCGAATACCAGAAACGACTCGAGCATCACCCCCACGATGGCGTGGTTGCCATCCGCGATCTGGCGCCCCACCTCGGCCGCCACAGCTGGCTGGCGAGCCGCGTCCTTGCCGCTGTTGTCGTGGCTGAAGTCGACCATCACCCGCTCCGGCAGCTCGGCCTGGCCCAGCAGCTCCAGCGCCCCGGACACGGCGCCCGGATCGAAGTTCGGAGCCTGGCGCCCGCCCCGCAGGATGATGTGGCAGTCGCGGTTGCCCTTGGTGTGGAGAATGGCCGGGGCGCCGTCGCGATCGATACCCGCAAAAGCGTGGGGCACGGCGGCCGCCCGCACGGCGTCGACCGCCACGACCACGTTGCCGTCGGTCCGGTTCTTGAATCCCACCGGCATCGACAGGCCGGAGCCGAGCTGGCGATGGATCTGGCTCTCGGTGGTCCGGGCCCCGATCGCTCCCCAGGTCACGGCGTCCGAGATGTACTGCGGGGTGATCGGGTCCAGAAACTCGCAGCCCACCGGCAGCCGCAAACCGAGCACGTCCAGCAGCACGCGGCGGGCGATGTGCAGCCCCGCGTTCACGTCCCCCGAGCCGTCCAGATGCGGGTCGTTGATCAGGCCCTTCCACCCGGTGGTCGTCCTCGGCTTTTCGAAGTACACGCGCATCGTGATCAGCAGGTCGGCCTGTAGCCGCTCAGCCTCCCGGCTCAGGCGCTGCGCGTAGTCGAGCGTGGCGGCCACATCGTGCACGCTGCACGGTCCCACCACCACCAGCAGCCGGTCGTCGTGGCGGTCCAGCACGGCGTGGGTCTGGGCCCGGCCGCGCAGCACGACCTCGGTCTGGGCGTCACGCAGCGGCAGCTCGGATGTCAGCTGCTGCGGCGAGATCAGCGGCTCCAGCCGCTCGATCCGCTGGTCGCGGACGGCGTCCGGGGTGTTGACCGGCGAAGCCGCCATGGTCTAGAGGAGCACTTCCTTTCCGGCGAGAGCGGCGGCCGCCCGCACCTGCTCGGCGTACTCCGAGAACCCCTCTGTGGGCAGCGCCTGCGGCCCATCGCACCTGGCGTCCTCAGGTCGTGGGTGCACCTCCACCATCAGGCCGTCGGCTCCCACGGCCGCCGCGGCCAGCGAGAGCGGGCCCACCAGCTCGCGCCGCCCCGCGGCGTGGCTGGGGTCGACCAGTACCGGCAGGTCCGTCAGCTCCTTGAGCACAGGGACCGCCATCAGGTCCAGGGTGAAGCGGTAGGCCCGCTCGAATGTCCGGATCCCCCGCTCGCACAGCATCACCGACCGGTTGCCCTCCTTCAGGACATACTCGGCCGACAGGAGCAATTCCTCCAGGGTGCTGGCCAGGCCGCGCTTGAGCAGCACGGGCACCTGGGCCCGCCCCACTTCGGCCAGCAACGGGTAGTTCTGCATGTTCCGCGAGCCGATCTGCACCACGTCGGCCACTTCCAGCGTCACGTCGAGCTCCCGCGGGTCCATGACCTCGGTCACCACCGGCAGGCCGGTCAGCTCCTTGGCCTCACGCAGGATCTCCAGCGCCTGGCGTCCCAGTCCCTGGAACGCGTACGGCGAGGTGCGGGGCTTGAACGCCCCCCCGCGCAGCAGCGTGGCGCCCGCCTCGGCCACCGCGTGGGCGGTCTGGAGCGTCTGCTCGCGCGACTCGACCGCGCACGGACCAGCGATCAGAGCAAAGTGCCGGCCACCGACCTTCTGCCCGGCGATGTCGAGCACCGGGCGGTCGTCGGTGGCGGTGGGTTGCGTGGCGATCATTGCTAGTCCTCTCTGGTTCGAACTCTAGGGAAGGGCGGGCCACGGCCCGCGGGGGGACGAGGTACGGCGCCCGTCGTGCTCTGGGGGGGCCAACCCGTTCAGGGCAGGCACAAGGGAGCAGGCAGAGCGCCTAGCTAAATCGCCAGCAATAGAGGCAGCCGCGGGGGGCGGTGTCCTGCGCGGTGCGACTGCCTTTGCTCACAACAGGGGTTGTACCACGGGGCGCGCGATCTGCCAAGCGCTCGACCGCCGGTCGATCGAGATGTCGATTTTCCTTGCTATTCAAGGAAAATCGTCCACACGCCCCCCGCGCCAGCGTGGGGCGGCCGCGCCGTGGCGCCGTGGGGCGGCCGCCAGCGGTCCGCCGCCGCGCTCCCCGCGCCGCGCTCCGCCGCGCCGCGCCGCGGCCGCCGCGCTCCCGCCGCGCCGCGCTCCGCCGCACCGCCCACTCAGCCGACGCCCAGCACCTCGCCCAGCGCGGCCACGAAACGCTCATTCTCGGTCTCGGTGCCCACGGTGACGCGCAGGCAGCCCTCGCGGCCCAGTGATGCCCCCGCCCGGACCAGCACGCTGCGCTCGGCCAGACCACCCACCACCTCGACCTCCGAGGGCCCGCCGCTCTCCTCGGGGTCTGGCAGCCGGACCCACACGAAGTTGGCGTCGGACTCCGCCACCCACAACCCTAGGCCCCGCACGCCCTCCTCCAGCGAGAGCCGACCCGCGATGGTGTGGGCCACCCGCTGCTCCACCTGGTCCTGATGGCGCAAGGCTTCGATCGCGGCCGCCTGGGTGGGGGCGCCGAGGTAGAACGGTTGGCGCACTTGGTCCACCGCGGTCCGGAAGTCGGGTGACCCGCACAGCGCGTAGCCGGCGCGCATTCCGGCCAGCCCGTACACCTTGGAGAACGTCCGCAGCAGGACCAGGTTGGGGTGCTCTCGCAGCAGCCCCAGCGAAGCGAACGGATCCCCGATCCGCAGCGAGAACTCCACGTAGGCCTCGTCCAGGATCACACACACATGGCGCGGTACCCGGTCCAGGAACTCGCGCACCCGGTCGAGCTCCAGCGCGGTGGAGGTGGGGTTGTTGGGGTTGCAGATCAGCACCAGCCGGGTCGCCACGTTCACCTCGGCGGCCATGGCCTCCAGGTCGTGGCGGTCCTCCGCATCCAGCGGCACCTCGATCGCCCGGGCGCCCGAAGCCGCCGACAGGTGGGGGTACACGCTGAACGCCGGCCAGGCGTACACCACTTCCGCGCCCGGCTCGAGCAGTGCCTCACCGGCGGCCAGCAGGATGTCGCACGAGCCGTTGCCCAGCGCGATCCGCTCCGGTCCCATCTCGTAGCGCTCGGCCAGCGCCCGGCGCAGCGGCGAGTACGACGGGTCCGGATACCGGTTGACCCGGCCTACCGCGTCCCGTGCCGCTTGCACGACCTCAGGCAACGGCTCGAAGTAGGACTCGTTGGAGGCCAGCAGGGCCACGTCGCCGCCCAGGTCGTAGCCCGAAGCCACCGGGTAGACCGGGATGCGGCGGATCCGCTGGGCGAACTCGAGCGTCACTGGGGCCTATTGTGCCGCGTCGAGATCGCTGCGCAGCGCGCGCGCCTCGCCCAGGTAGACGTGCCGGGGCTCGTGGTCCTCGGGGGCGTAGTAGTGGACGAGCACCCGGATCACCTGGGGCATCGAGCCTGGCACCGGGACCTCGCGGGCGCACAGCAGCGGCACACGGTCCAGGCCCATCCGGCGGGCCGCCACGGCCGGGAACTCGGCGTCCAGGTCGTCGGTCAGGGTGAAGATGCAGCTCACGAACGCACTCGCCTCGAGCTGGTTGCGCTCCATCAGCTCGTGCATCAGCTCGTTGGTGGCGGACAGGATGGCCTCGGCCTCGTTGGCCCCCGCGCTGTTGGCGCCCCGAAGCGCAAAGAGCCGCATTGCAGCGATTCTAGGAGGCCGTCGCCGGCACGTTGAGGCACGGCGGACCTACGATTCCGGACAGGATCGAGGAGCCGGGCCCGCGGGCCAGGGGCGCGAACGCCGGCTCGACTAGGGTCGGGCCGTCCAGCTGGGCTCCGGGCGAGCCCTGCAGGCTGAGCAGGGTGGTGCCCGGAGCGACCCTGATCGGGATCTGCACCCTTCCCCCGCGGGGCACTGCCGGGACTCCGCCCACGACCACGGTCTGCGGAGACGACGCAGCGAGCGTGGCGGGCCGGAACGCCGGGCTGGGATTGTCGATCGTGAGCTGTCCCCGAGCGCAACTCAGGCGCAGCGGCGTCAGCACGGCGGTCCGCAGGGCCGCCAGCTGAGGCGCCGACAGCCTGTTCTGGAGACGCCGGGCCAGCGGCCGCAGGTCATAGAACAGCAGGTCACCGAACGGACTGGGGAACGGAGGTTCGCCCACCACGTCGCGCAGCGCGCGGGTCAGCTCGAGCTGGTCGGGATAGCCCCAGAGGTTGACCACCAGCCCCTGAAATCCGGCGGCCGCGGCGCCGGTGACCGCCAGGCCGACCGGCTTGGCCGCCAGCTGCGACTGCCAGTCCACTCGCCGCCCCTTCATGGCGCCGTAGCTGAAGCGCAGCGCGCTGGCGTTGATGAACCCCCGGGCCTGGTCGTATTCGAGGCTCACGGCCGGGGCGTACGGCACGGTTTGGCCCGGCTCGCGGTAGGGCTGATAGCCCTCGGGAAACGGCACGTAGGGCAGCTCCAGGACCGAGGCTCCGCGGGGCAGGACGGTCTGCACGTTGGCGAAGAACACCTGGTCGGAGTGGTAGACCACGGCGTCGTCGTGATAGGGCACCAGGCCGAACGGGTTGGTCTGGTCGATCGCCCCGAAGGCCAGCACGCCGGCCGCGATCAGTGCGAAGGCGACCGTTCGCCGGCCAGGTGAGATACGCCTGCGCAGCGCGTCCAGCAGCAGCCCGCTGGCCAACAGCGAGAAGAACGCGATCAGCACCGATATCCGGTTCCAGGCGCGGATGTCGGCGGTTACGAACACCCGGACGAGGCTCGAGACCCCGCCGGTCACACCCACGGCCAGGCATACCCCCACGCCCGCGGCGGCGTACCCGTAGATCGGGCGGCGGCGCACCAGCAGGGGAACGCCTACCAGCGCCCCCAGCGCGACCACGCCGAGCCAGATGAAGCCCACGTCGCCCACCAGCCCCATCGCCTCGTGACACTGTTCGCAGTAGGTCTGACGGGGCGTGATGGCGTCGTAGCGACGGGTCAGACTGCGCAGCGGCTTTATCCGGTCATCCCGGGAGGGCAGGATCAGATTGGACACCGACAGCGCCAGGTCGTCGCCCGCGCTGGCCGCCCGGGAGACCACGGCATTGCCGCCATGGTGGGCCTGGTAGGAGATCGTTGGCGCCAGGTTGAGCGTGAGCACCGCGGCGATCAGGATCCAAGCCGCCGCGGCTGAGACGACAGCTCGCCGCGACCGCCGGGCCAGCAGCGCGATCAGCACCGCGGCGGCAACGAGGGTGAGCGAAAACACCGCGTAGTAGAGCCCGCCCGAGGCGATCACGGCGCACAGGACGACGGTCTCCACAGTTCGCCGGCTCACCCAGACCAGCGGTCCGCGGGCCGGCGGTCCGCGGCGCTCGAACAGCGCCTGCCCGCGGAGAATCGTCACGAACAGGTACGCGGCCAGCGGCAGCGCGTAGTAGGCCGACAGGAACAGGTGACCGTCGCCGCGGAACAGGTGGTAAGGCAGCAGCGCGAACAGCACCGCACACACCACCGCGGCGCTCCGGGAGGCACCCAGCCGGCGCGTGGCCCAGAACGCGGCCAGCGCGTCCAGCGGGTAGGTCAGCAGATAGAACAGATTGAGCACCACCGCCGGTTTGGCCACCAGCGTCAAGCCCCTGATGATCAGGAAGTTCAGGTTGTCGGCCGACTGGGGGTAGTCGAACAGCTGCTGTCCAAACGGCGCCCCCAGGCTGTGGTTGGTCGCGAACCAGCCATGGGCGGCGATCGCCTTGATCAGCGACAGGTAGAACAGCGTGTCGTCGCGCGAGGAGTAGCGGAACGGAACTCCCAGATCCGCCCGCCAGAGCCGGAGCGCCCACGCGGCCAGGGCGAGCGACAGCAGCACCGCCCCGGCGCCGGCCACGACGTCGCTGCGCAGCCAGGTGCGCGGACCACCGCGGCGACGGCGGCGCAGTGCCCGACCCGGCCGGCGGCCGACCGCTGACTCGTCAAGCTCGCCTACGTCCAGGGACGGGACGCTCACAGCGTCGCCGATCATATGTCGAGCCGCCGCACAGCCTCCGCGCCAGGCCGAGAGCTACTGAGAGAGCAGGTTCTGCCGAGCCTGCGAGGCGTGGCCCACGGGCGTGTTCAGCATGAACCGGTCCACCCCGGTCGGCACGGCGGGAAGGAACGACAGCAGCAGGAAGAGCGTCCCCGCCACGGCCGCCTGGCGGAGCCGGCGGGAGCCGGCGATCGCGGCCAGCGGCAGCACCCACACGATGTACCACGGCGTCAGCCAGGCCAGGCCGGCCAGCAGGGCCAGCGTGGCCCATCCGGCGCCCGACAGCCAGTCCCGGCAGCGCCAAAGCGCTGCGCCGGCTACCCCCAGGGCGGCCAGCCCCACCAGCCGCAACATCAGAGTGCCGCCTCCGAACGCCAGTACGAAGATGTTGGGGATGCTGAACGGAGTGACCAGGCTGCTCTGGTCAGACAGGTTCGGGGCGGCCGTCCCGAACAGCAGCAGGTAGCCGGCGGCCAGCGGGACCGCGGCCAGCGCGGCGCCGGAGAGAAGCCGCCAGCGACCCCGGGCCGGCCCCACGCCGAGCAGCAGGAACGGCAGCAGGAGGATGGCGGTGAACTTCACCGCCACGGCCAGCATCAGCATCGCTCCCGCGGACCGCTCGCGGCCCGAGAGCACGAGCGCGATCGCAGCTATCGACGGCAGCAGCATGAAGAAGTCGTTGTGGAAACCGCCCACCGCGTAAACCAGGTAGATCGGGTTCAGGGCCACGAACGCCAGGGCCAGGCGCGGGTCCCGCCCCAGCCGCCGGGCACACCACACCACCAGGCCCAGGAAGCCGAGGCTGGCGCTCACCGTCACCACCTTCAGCACCCAGTAGGCGACGGGCAGGGGCAGCCGCCCGACCGCATAGCTGCCGGCGCTGAACAGCGGCCCGTAGGGGCTGTGCAGATGCCGCCAGGTCGTAAACGCGTAGATCGGGTCGTGCAACTCCTGCGCGATCACGTTCTGGTACGGGTTCAGCCCGTGCAGCCCGCCCAGCCGGGCGTAACCCAGGTAGTTGAACAGATCGGTGAGCTGCAGCGGCGGGCTCATCACAAGGATCACGTGCAGGGCCACCACGGCCACGACGATCGTCCGCAGGGACATCCGCCGAGCCGCCGCGAGCACCACGCCGTAGGCGATCGCGGCCGCGAGCAGGCAGGCGGTGAACGCGTCGCTCAGCACGGTTGAATCGACCCGCAGGCCGCCGAACACGGCGTGCAGCGGCCCGGCTTCCCACGAGGTGAATACGGCCGAGCTGCGCGGCACCAGCACCGAGGGACCGCCGGTGGAGAAGGCGACCAGGCTCAGCGTCAACAGCACCAGGGTGGCCAGGGCCAGACGGCCAGCGAGCGGCCCCAGCTCGACCCGGACGCGGGGCAGCGACAGCCCCCGGCCGACCGAGACGGGCTGCGGCAGGGCAACCGCTCCGTCGGCCGCGGCCGGCGCGACGCTGGCCATCGACATCGACGGCGCCACCGCGTGATCGGAATGTGCTTGCGGAGCACGCATTTTGCGCCGCAAATAGTGCCGTGCCGCGAATGAGATTGGCCTCGGCCGCGGTTGGGATCCGGTTAAGGGCGTAGCGCCCGTGAAGCCCGGCGGTCCGGCCTACTGGGCCAGGGTCCGCTCCAGCGCTCGCGAGGCCTGGCCGGCGGAGCCGTCGAGCAGACCGATCCCGTGCTGATGCAGCAGGTGACTGGAGTCCGGAACCGCGGCCACCACCAGGAACACGGTGAATGCGAGCGCGGCCCGCCGCAGCCGCACGCTCTGGGCCAGCGCGGCCAGCGGCGCGGCCCAGATCACGTACCACGGCATGAGCCAGCCCACGCTGGCGATCACGGCCAGCATGGCCCAGCCCGCGCGGGTCAGCCAGTCTCCGGGCCGGAGGAGCAACCAGACCACGACGCCGGCCAGGGCCACGGCGAACAGCTTGAGCAGTAGCGGCGTGGCGCCGCCCGCGCCGATCAGCAGGCCGAACAGGTTCGGGACGCTGAAACCGGTGATGAGCGTGGTCTGATCCTGGAGGTTGGGCAGGCTGGGCCCGAACAGGACCAGGCTGAGCGTGGCCAGCACGATCGCGGCGCCCCCGGCGCCGGCCAGCAGGCGCCAGCGCCGCGCGGCCGGCCGCACCGCCACCAGCATGAACGGGAGCAGCACGATCGCGTTGAGCTTGACCGCAACCGCCACCATCAGCAGCGCGCCGGCCGCTCGTTCGCGCCCCGACAGGAGCAGGGCGACCGCGCCGACCGCCGGCAGCAGCATGAAAAAGTCGTTGTGGAACCCGCCCACCGCGTAAACCAGGTAGATCGGGTTCAGCGCCACGAACGCCAGGGCCAGGCACGGGTCCCGCCCCAGCCGCCGGGCACACCACACCACCACAGCCAGCAACCCCAGGCTCGCGGCCACGGTCACCAGCTTGAGCGCCCAATAGGCCACCGGCAGCGGCAGCCCACCGACCGCGTAGCTGCCGGCCGTGAACAGCGGGCCGTACGGACTGTGCAGGTGCCGCCAGGTGGTGAACGTGTACACCGGATCGTGGAGCTCCTGCGCGATCACGTTCTGGTAAGGGTTCAGCCCGTGCAGCCCGCCCAGCCGGGCGTAACCCAGGTAGTTGAACAGATCGCTGCTCAACATCGGCGGGGTCATCAACAGGATCAGGTGCAGCGCCACGACCACGATCACCAGCGTGCGCAGCGACAGGCTGCGCACCGCGGCCAGGACGATCAGATAGGCCACGGTCATCGCCACGATCACCAGGCTGACTGCCGCGATCAGCACGCCGAAGCGCGGTGGCACGGCGCCAAACCAGCCGTGCAGCGGACCGGACTCCCAGCCCGGGAACGCGCGGAGGCTGCGGGCCACCATCAGCGACGGGCCGGAGGCGGTAACCAGGACGAGCGCGAACACCGCGGCGACCAGTGATCCCAGAGCCAGCGCGGCGGCGGTCCGACCAAGCCGGACGCGAACCCGGGGCAGCGACAGCCGGGCCGCCAGTGAAACCGTGCCCGGCAGCACAAGCGCGCCGTTGGGCCCATCAGCTCGGTGTCGCGAAGCCATTGCGCTGGCAATACTGCCAGGCTCCGTCGGGTGGGTTGGGCCATAACATGCGCGCGGTGAGCGTTGGCACCGTCGCATCCCCGGCGACCTCCCAACCCGCCGCGCCGCCCCGCCGGACCGCGGTCTCGGTGATCAGCCACCCCGTGACCATCGCCGTGCTGGCGCTGACCGCTCTGGCCGCCGCATTGCGGTTCTACCGCCTGGGCCATCAGGGCTTCTGGTTCGACGAGGCCAACACCGCTCAGCTCGTGCACTTCTCGCTGGGCAAGATGCTGGGCCTGATCCCGCAGACCGAGTCCACTCCCCCGCTCTACTACTGCGTGGCCTGGGCGTGGACGCGGGTGTTCGGTTATGGCGAGGCGGGACTGCGGTCGCTCTCGGCGGTGGCCGGGGTGCTGACCGTGCCCGTGGCTTACGGGGCCGGGGCCAGGCTGGTCTCGCGGCGCACCGGGCTGATCGTGGCCGCGCTCTGCGCCTGCAACCCATTTCTCATCTGGTACTCGCAGGAGGCTCGCTCCTACGCGCTGCTGGTTCTGTTCAGCGCCCTGGCGCTGCTCAGCTTTGCCTTAGTGCTCGATCGCCCGACGCCCCGGCACGTGGCGCTGTGGGTGGTGTGCTCGGCGCTGGCTCTGGCCACCCATTACTACGCCGTGGTGGTGGTGATCCCGCAGGCCGCCTGGCTCCTAGTGCGGCTCCGCGACGATCGCGCCGTGCAGGCGGGCCTGGCCGTGGTCGCGCTGTGCGGGCTGGCGCTGATCCCCTTGGCCCTGTCCCAGCACTCGACCGGGCACGACAGCTGGATCACCCACTCGGATCTCGGGGTCCGGCTGCGCCAGATCATCCCCCAGTTCCTGATCGGCACCGACGCACCGGCCCGCACGTTGCTCAAGTTTCTGGCCCTGGCCCTGGCCCTGGTGGGGCTGGGGCTGCTGGGCCTGCGCCGCCGTCTGCCCGAGGGCCGCAGAGGCCTCCTGGCCCTGGGGTTGGCGGCGACCGGGTTCGTAATCAGCCTGGCCTTCATCGCCGCGGGCAGTGACGCGCTGATCACCCGCAACATCATCGGCGTGTGGCTGCCGGCCGCCATCGCCGTGGCTGCCGGCCTGGCCCTGGCCCGGCCGCGCGTGGTCGGCGCGGTGGTGGCCGCCGGGCTCTGCGGCATCGGCGTGGCGGCCGCGGTCGGGGTGGCTACCGACTACAAGTTCCAGCGGCCGAACTGGCGCGTGGTGGCCCAGGAGCTGGGCCCCCGACCCGTGGCGGGATCGGACCGGCTGATCCTGATCCAGCACTACCGGACGCTGCTGCCGCTTTCCCTGTACCTGCCCCACCTGCACTTCGTTCCGGGGCGCGGCGTGGCCGGAGTGCGCGAGCTCGACGTGGTCGCGTTCAGCTCGCCCCAGCAGCCGCTGTGCTGGTGGGGCGCGGCCTGCAACCTGATCCCATCCCGGATGCAGGCGGCCTACCACGTGCCCGGTTTTCACCGCCTGTGGCTTCGGCGGGTGCGGCAGTTCACGATCATGCGCCTGGTCTCCGACCGCCCGCGGCGCGTGACCCCGGCCACGGTCAGCCGCGCGCTGCATACGACGAGCCTGCCCCGCGACGAGCTCCTGAGCCAGCACTAGCCAGCGCGCCCACCTCGGCCGAGCTCAGCTGGCGGGCCTGCCCGGGCGGGAGGTCTCCCAGGGCCAGCGGGCCGAAACGCACCCGGGTCAGCCGGAGCACCGGGTGCCCCACCTCCTGGCACATCCGCCGCACCTGGCGCTTGCGGCCCTCGTGGATGGTGATCTCCAGCGTGTCGGGCCCGATCGCTCGCACCCGCGCCGGCGCGGTGCGGCCGTCCTCGAGCTCCACGCCTCGCCGCAGCCGCTGCAGCGCGGCTTGGCTCACCGGGCCCTCGGCCACCCGGGCCCGATAGGTCTTATCCACCTCAAAGCTCGGGTGGGTGAGCCGGTGGGCCAGCGCGCCGTCATTGGTCAGCAGGATCAACCCGGTGGTGTCGGCGTCCAGCCGCCCGACCGGGTACAGCCGCAGCGGGCTGTCCACCAGCGAGACCACGGTGGGACGCCGCTGGGGGTCGCGGGCGGTGGAGACGACCCCTTCGGGCTTGTTCACCGCGTATACCACTCGCTCGCCCGTCGGCTCGATCACCGCTCCGTCCACCGCGACCAGATCCGCGGCGCCCACGTCCCGGGCCGGGTCGGTCACCTGGGCGCCGTTCACGGTCACCCGCCCGGCGCGGATGATGTCCTCGGAGGCGCGGCGAGACGCCACGCCGCTGGCCGCCAGGTGCTTGGCCAAGCGCATGCGGCTGCCACCATAACCGGCGATGGATCTCGATCTGCTGCACCAGACGCTCGACGAGGCGGGGCAGCCGGGCTTCCGCGCCCGGCAGGTCTGGCGCTGGGCGGCCCAGGGCGCGCCGGGCTATGAGGCCATGACCGACCTCCCGGCCGGGCTGCGCCAGGACCTGGCCGAGCGGGTGCCGTTCTCAACCCTGTCGGTCGATGCCGAGGCACGATCGCATGACGGGACGATCAAGACGCTGTTCCGGACGGCCGACGGCCGGCCGGTCGAGGCGGTGCTGATGCGCTACCGGGATCGCCGCAACTCCCTGTGCCTGTCCTCGCAGTCGGGTTGCCCGCTCACCTGCACGTTCTGCGCCACAGGGCAGATGCGGTTCGGGCGCAACCTGTCGGCCTGGGAGATCGTGGACCAGGCGCTGCACTTCCGCCGGCTGGCCGCCGAGGCCGGCGAGGGCGGTCCGGACCACGCGGTGTTCATGGGCATGGGCGAGCCGATGATGAACCTCGACGCGGTGCTGGACGCCTGCTCGCGGCTCCCGGAGGTGGGCATCACGGCCCGACGCACGGCGATCTCCACCGTGGGCTGGATTCCCGGGATCGAGCGCCTGAGCGCCGACCCGCGGCCGATCCGGCTGGCGCTGTCGTTGCACGCCGCCGATCCGGAGCTCCGCTCGCAGCTGATGCCGGTCAACAACCGCTACCCGCTGGACCAGGTCCTGGCGGCCTGCCAGGCCTATCACCAGCGCAAGCGCCGCCAGGTGTTCATCGAGTACGTGATGCTGGCCGGGGTCAACGACACCGTCTCGCAGGCCATCGAGCTGGCCGAGGTGCTCGGGGCGGGCGGGCACCAGATATACAAGGTCAACCTGATCCCGTACAACCCGACCGGGTCGCCATACGCAGCATCCTCACGCCGGGCCATCGCCGCCTTCCGGGACCAGCTGGAGCGTCACGGCGTGGGGGTGACGGTCCGGCTGACCCGCGGTCAGGACATCGCGGCCGCCTGCGGCCAGCTGGCCGCCGCGACCTCCGCGGCCAGCCAGCGCGTCATGCCGGTCCCAAGGCGATGATCCGGATGGACCTCCGATGGTCACCCGGCAGCGTCAGCCCGCGGGTGCCGCCGCCCTTGCGGCCCGGGAGGCGCCGATCCGCGTCAGCGCCGCCCGATGCCGGCGGGAGCCGCCGATCAGCGACGCGTCGAGCTGGGCCCGCTTGTACAGCCAATGCACGTCGGCCTCCCAGGTGAACCCAATTCCGCCGTGGGCCTGAATCGCCGAAGCCGTCACCTCCCGGCCGCCCTCAGCCGCCGCGGCGGCCGCCAGGGCGGCCGCTTCGGGCAGGCGGTCGGGATCGGCGTCGGCCGCCCAGGCCGCGTAGTACACGCCTGAGCGGGCGCTCTCGGTGTCCCGCAGCATCTGGGCGCAGCGGTGGCTGACCGCCTGGAACGAGCCGACGGGCACGCCGAACTGCTTGCGGTCCTTGACGTATTCGAGTGTCATGTCCAGCGCGCGCTGGCACACGCCGACCAGCTCGGCCGCGATGGCCGTGCGCACGCGCTCGGCCGCACCGGCACCCAGCGGCTCTCCGGACCCGCTGACCGTGGCGAACCGGCGGGTGGCGTCGATCGAGACGAACGGCTCGACGTCGGCCTCGTCCCGATCCAGCAATTGGGCGTCGTCGTCGTCTAGGAGCACGATCACCCCTGCGTCCTCGGCGTCGGCCGCCAGCTCGGGGGTCCCCAGCCCGGCCGTGATCTCGCCCGAGGCCAGCCCGGGCAGCCAGCGCTGCTGCTGGTCCGGGCTGCCGGCGGCTTCGATCACCGCGGCGGCCGTGGCCGAGGACAGGAACGGAGACGCCGCACAGGCGTAGCCCAGCTCCTCGAGCAGCACGCTGAGCTCGACGGCGCCCAGGTCCTGGCCGCCGTGCTTGGCCGAGACGGCGATCCCGGGCCAGCCCAGCTCAACCAACTCGTTCCACAGCGCTTCGTCGTACCTGGCGGCCTCGGCCGCTTCGCGCACCTTGGCAAACGGAGAGCGGGCGGCCAGCAGGTCGTGGGCGACGCGCTTGATCTCCTTCTGCTCGTCGTTCAGATCGAAATGCATTCTCAGTCTCCTAACGTGCCTTGGGCAGGCCGAGCACCCGCTCGGCGACGATGTTCTTGAGGACCTCGGTGGTGCCGCCCTCGATCGTGTTCCCGCGGGCCCGCAGCAGCTCGTAGGCCCAGGGCGTGCCCGCTTGAAGCGCCTCGGGGCCGAGCAGGTCGGCCGCCAGCTGGGTCAGCTGCTGGTTGGTCTCAGACCACATCCACTTGACCAGGGAGCCCTCGGGCCCAGGCTGGCCGTAGCGCTCGATCTGGGTCAGGCCGCGGTACGCGGTCAGCCGGATTATCTCGGCCTTGAGGTGAAGCTCGCCCAGCTTGTCGGCCACCACCGGGTCCTCGAGCAGCCCTCGCCGGTCGGCTTCGGCCAGCACCTGATCGAGCAGCTGCCGCAGCCGAACCTGGAGGAAGAAGCCCAGCCCGGCCCGCTCGTTCATCAGCGTGGTCAGGGCCACTTTCCAGCCGTTGCCCACGCCGCCGAGCACGTTCTCGTCGGGGATGCGGGCACCCTCGATGAACAGCTCGTTGAACTCGGACTCGCCGGTCATCTGGCGCAGCGGCCGGACCTGGATCTCGTCCTGCTCCATGTCCATGAGGAAGTAGGTCAGGCCCTTGTGCTTGGGGACCTCGGTGTCCGTGCGGGCCACGAGCATGCACCACTTGGAGTACTGGGCGCCGCTGGTCCACACCTTCTGCCCGGTGACCACCCACTCGTCGCCGTCCTTGACGGCACGGGTCTTGAGCGAGGCCAGGTCGGAGCCGGCCTCGGGCTCGGAGAAGCCCTGACACCAGATCTCCTCGGCGGTGACCATCGGGGCCAGGAACCGATCCTTCTGCTCATCGGTGCCCCAGACCATGATCGTCGGCCCGGCGAGGAGCAGCCCAAGCACATTGGCTGGCAGTGGAGCCTGGGCCCGGGCCAGCTCCTCGAAGAAGATGGCCGACTCGGTCAGCGTCGCGCCGCGGCCACCGTACTCGACGGGCCAGTGCACGGAGGCCCAGCCGCCGTCGGCCAGGCGGCGCTGCCACTGCCGCCGCCACTCGTAGGCCTCGCCGTCGGAGTTCTCCGGCGGCTCGCCGGCCGGGTTGTCGGCCAGCCAGGCCCGCAGCTCGTCGCGGAACGCGGTTTCTTTGTCAGTGAACGTCAGGTCCATGGTTGTGGTTCCTCCTTTGCGGCGAGCCGCACCGCGCAGCCCACCAGAACGTCTTCCAATTCGATCGCCCGGCCGCCCGCGCGCACGTGGGCACGGGCCAACTCGTGCACACCCGAGGACAGCACGTACAGCGCTTGCTCGGGAACCTCTACGCCGGCTCGGGCGAACGTCCGGCCATAACGCCGGGCGAACCGCCGGATCGCCTCCTCACGCTCGGTATGGACTGGCGCCCACTCGAGCAGATACACCCGGGCAAACAGCGGCTCCGTATCGAACGTCTGCAGGTAGGCGCGCAGGCCCAGCCTGAGCTCCTCCCGCCAGTCGCTCGCCCCGCGCACCGCTGCGCTGACCCGTGCGGCCAGGACCTCCTGTCCCAGACGGTAGGCCGCGGCCAGGCACGCCTCTTTTGACTCGAACAGCTCGTAGAACGTGCCCCGGGACACGCGAGCCAGCTTGACCGCATCGGCCACGGTCGCGGCCTCGTAGCCCTTCTCGGCCACCACGCGGACCATCGCGTCGAGCAGCTTGGCCCGCTGCGGCTTTTCGCTGAGCAGCGGTCCTAGGTCGGGGTGCGCGGTGATGAGCGATCCTTCCACCGAGCCCGCATCGTACCTCATGAGTATCGCTTGTGTACCTGTAAGGTCTCGCTGCGAAACTTCTGCACTGGAGTTGACCTATGGTCAACCGGAGCGCAAAAGTTCGGGTCCCCAGGCCCCGCACCGCCGCGGGGCCCGATCCCGCCTACGCCGGGCCGCCGCCCCGCGCCTCGCCGGCCCGCATCAGCCGGTCGCGCAGCTGGCCCTCCAGCTCGGGCGTGGGGTCGAACGCGGAGGGATCGGGCAACTCCTTGAGCGAGCCCAGCCCGAACAGGCGCAGAAACAGGTCCGTGGTCCGGTACAGCACCGCCCCGAACTGCGATCGGCCGGCTTCCTCGATCACGCCCCGCTCCAGCAGTGTGCCCACGGCCGATTCCGCCCCCACCCCCCGGATGCGGGCGATCTCCGGCCGTGACACCGGCTGCAGGTAGGCCACGATGGCCAGCGTCTCGGCCTGGGCGGGGGTGAGCGGTGGCGTCCGGGGCTTGGCCAGGAGCTGCCGGGCGGCGAGCTCGGCCTCGGGATGGCTGGACAGGGCCCAGCCGCCGGCCAGCTCCCGCAGGACCAGACCGCGGCGTTCGAACTCGTAGTGCTCGCGCAGGCGCTCCAGCGCCGTCACCACGTCATGCAGCTCCGCGCCGGCCGCGTCGGCCAGCGCGTTCGCAGCCACGGGCTCCGGGCTCAGAAACAGCAGCGACTCCAGCGTGGGTTCGAGGGCCAGCGTCATGACGCCACTCGCGCCGCGGCGGCCGGCGCCGCGATCGTGATCTCCCCGAATGGCTCATCCTGCTGCCAGGTCAGCTCGCCCTGCTTGTACAGCTCGAGGACCGCGAACAGCGTCACCGCTACCGTGACCCGGTCGGCCCGGGCGATCGCCTCGTCGAAATTGAAGCTGCCCCGGCGTAGCAGCGCGCGCAGGTGGCCCAGGCGCTCGCCCAGACTGACCGTGGGAGCCGCCATGTGGCGGACGTCAACCGGCTCAGGAAGCTCGAGCAGGTCCCCGATTGCGCTGGCCAACCGCTCCGGTTCGTACACCGCCCGGGCCTCGGCCAGCGAGGCGCGGCGCAGCGCCGGCGGCAGCGGGGCGGAGCGGAACCGATAACCGGCCTGGGAGGCCAGCCGCTGGTCGAGGTAGCTGGCCGCCGCCCGGTAGCGGTGGGCGTCGAGGAGCCGGGCCAGCAGCTCCTCGGCCGCCTCGCCGGGATCCAGTTCGATCAGCTGCTCTTCCTCGCCCGGCAGCAGCAACCGCGACTTGAGCTCCAACAGGGCGGCGATCAGCACCAGGAATTCCGTGGCCGCCTCGAGGTCCAGCTCCCCGCGCCGGTCCAGGTGATCGATGTAGGAGATGACGATCTCGGCCAGGTCGACCTCGAGCAGGTCGACCTCTTCACGCAGGATCAGCGTGAGCAGCAGGTCGAACGGCCCGGCAAAGACGTCGAGATCGAGCTCCAGATCTACCAGGCGCACGGGCTTGGCAGGCTACCCGCTGCGCCGGACCGGTCCAACGCCCATGGCCTGCCGCACGTCGAGCAGCGTGTCGGCGGCGATCGCGCGGGCCTTCTCGGCCCCGTCGGCCAGGATCTGTTCCAGCCGGGCCTCGTCTCCGCGCAGCTCCTGGAACCGCTCGCGGACCGGCGTCAGGTAGTCGACCACCGCGTCCGCTACGGCCGTCTTGAATGCGCCGTAGCCGGCACCATCGAATTCCTTCTCCACCTCCTCCGGCCGCACGCCGCGCACGGCAGACAGGATCTCGATCAGGTTCGAGATACCGGCCTTGTCGGGTCCCCGCACCACATCGGTCCCGGAGTCAGTCACGGCGGAGCGGAACTTCTTGGTCACCGCGTCAGGTTCATCCAGCACGTAGACGGTGCCCTGCGGGCTGCCGCCGGTGGTGGACATCTTGCGGTCCGGGAACTGGAGATCCATGATCCGCGCGCCCACCTCCGGGATCCGGTGCTCCGGGACCACAAGCGTCTCGCCAAAGCGCGCGTTGAACCGGACAGCGATGTCCCGCATCAGCTCGACGTGCTGGCGCTGGTCATCGCCCACGGGCACCTCATGGGCGCGGTAGGCGAGCACGTCGGCGGCCATCAGAACCGGATAGGAGAACAGGCCGGCGGACACCAACTCGCGCTGCGCGCCGGATTTCTCCTTGAACTGGTGCATGCGGTTGAGGTCGCCGAACGACGTGACGCTCGAGAGCAGCCAGGTCAGCTCGGTGTGCTCGAGGAGGTCCCCCTGGCGAAAGAAGATGCAGCGCTCGGGATCAAGCCCGGCGGCCAGAAGCGTGGCCGCGGTGTCGTACACGGACTCGCGCAGGGCCGCCGGCTCGTAGGGCACGGTGATCGCGTGTAGGTCCACGATGCAGTAGATGGCCTCGCCGCGGTCCTGGCCGGCCACGTACTGAGTGATGGCCCCGATGTAGTTGCCCAGGTGCTTACGCCCTGTGGGCTGGATGCCCGAGAAGATCCGCATGTGGGGCCGAGGCTACTGAGCAGGCGCGGGGGCAGCCGCCGCCGGTTTGGCGCGCGGCTTTCGCAGCCCGTAGGCCGCGATCACGCCGGCGATCCCACCCGCCAGATGCCCCTGCCAGGACACGTGGCCCTGGGGCACGAGACTCCCGATCAGCGCGCCACCCCAGACCACGCCGACCACGATGCCCACCAGCACCTCGAGCGCACTCCGGTCGAAGAAGCCCCGGACCAGCAGGTACG
Organism: Solirubrobacteraceae bacterium; assembly: GCA_035938755.1. Taxonomy (GTDB): domain Bacteria; phylum Actinomycetota; class Thermoleophilia; order Solirubrobacterales; family Solirubrobacteraceae; genus Palsa-465. The sequence goes on from DASZGO010000084.1 coordinate 20,943, forward strand.
TGGCGTAGCCGAAGACAAGACCGCTAGCGCCGACTGTGATCGAGTGGGCCGGAGCGATGAGCCACGTACCCAGCCCGCCCAGGAGAATCACGATCGCGGTAACCAGCGCCAGCCGCCTGGCGCCATGCAGCGCGATGATCACTCCTAAGAACACGAGCGGGAGCGTGTTCCAGAAGAGATGCTGGAAGCTGGCGTGCAGGAACGGCGCGGTGACGATCCCCCACAGGTGCGAGACGCTGCGGGCCCAGATTCCGTCGCTGTCCAGGCGGTTGGAGTCGATCGTGTTGATGATCTCGACGATCCACATGAGCGCCACCATCGAGGCCAGCAGCGTGATTCCCTCCCGCTGGGACCGGTACTTGACCGGCCGCGGCGGGCGCGCGCTCTGATCTGAGACGGCAGTGCTCATCACATACAGGATGGCAGGTGGCTCAGCTGTCCAGTGCCGCCAGGGCGACGGCCACCGCCACCTCGGCCCGCTCCCGGAGCGACGCCGCCAGCACAAACTCTTCTGGGGTGTGGGCTCCACCCCCGCGCGGGCCCAGCCCGTCAACGGTCAGCGGGATGGCCGCCGCGAAGTGGCTGGCGTCGCTGGCTCCGCCCCGGGACACTCCGATGATCCGCCGCCCCAGCCGCGCCGACGCCGCGTCCAGCACGGCCCGAGTACCGGCCTGGGCATCCATCCCGGGCCACACCCGCTCCATTCGCGCCTCGAGCTTGACGCCGTCGATCTCCGGCGGCACCGCGCCCAGCACCGCGTCGAACGCCCCCATCCGGTCGGCCCGCAGGTCGAAGATCAGCTCCCCGGCCCCGGGCACGACGTTGAACGCCTGGCCGGCCCGCACGACCGTCGGCACCACGCTCAGCCGATCCGGCCCCCCCGGGTCGTGCCGGGCCCCGATGTCCAGTGCTGTCCGGGCCAGGGCCAGGAGTGCGTTAGCGCCCTTGTCAGGCGCGCTCCCCGAATGGGCTGGCCGTCCGGTGGCCTGGGCCCGGAGCGTGCCGGCCGCCTTGCGCCGCACCACCACCCCCTCCTCGCCGGCCGGACCGCGTTCTCCGGCCTCGAAGCACAGGCAGCAGTCAAACTCGCTGAACCGCGGCACGTGCGCGAACCGGTGCGTGCGCCACTCCTCGTCGGTGACCAGCAGCACGGCCAGCTCGCCGAAACGCTCCGGTCGGGCGGCCAGCGCTCGGGCGGAGCCCAGCGCCAGGACCACTCCCCCCTTCATGTCGGAGGTGCCCGGTCCGTACAGCCGGCCGCCCTGGCGGCGCAGTGGACCGTGGGCCTCGTGTGCGATCACGGTGTCCAGGTGTCCGACCAGCAGGAGGCGGCCCCGGCCGGTGCCTGCGATCAGCGCCACCAGGTCGTCTGCGTTCTCCGGCGTCGAGCACGGGACCCGCTCGGTCCGGGCCTGGGCCGGCAGCAGCGCCGTGCACACCGCGATCGCCTCTTCGGCTCCGGCCCGGTCGCCGGAGGGCGATGACACCGCGACCAGCGCCTCGAGCTCGCGCTCGGCCCGAGCGGCGATCTCGATTGCCGACTGCGCGACGAGCTCGTCCACGCGGGAGAGTGTGCGCTAACCGACGTCGGGAAGCGGCGTGCCGGGCGGCACCGGGCGCACCTGCCCGTCGAGGTCTCCGATGGCGTGCAGCTTCATCAGCGCCCCGATCGCCGTCCGGGTGAACTGGCGCCCCGCCAGTTCGGCGCACTCGCTGAGCGCAGAGTCCGTGTTCTTCGGCTCGCTGTAGGGACGGCCTCCGGTCATCACGTCCCACGCGTCGGCCACGGCCAGCAACGCTGCCCCCTCGGGGATCTCGGCCTCGCTCAGGCCCTGGGGGTATCCGCTTCCGTCGGCCTTCTCGTGGTGGTCGCGGATCCATTCCACCTGATCGGGGGCCAGGACACCTTCCACGATCCGCGCCGACAGCTCCGCGTGCTCCCGGATCACCGACAGCTCCTCGCCGCTGAGCGGACCGTTCTTGCACAGCACGGCATCCGGGATGCCGACCTTGCCCACGTCGTGAACCAGGGCCGCCTCCTTGAGCAGCATCACCTTCTCCGGCGACCAGCCGGCCGCCAGGGCCAGGCTTCCGGCCAGTTTCGACACCCGCTCGGAGTGCTGGCTAGTGGCGGGATCCTTGGCGTCGATGGCCCGAGCCAACGCCTGAAGTCCCAGCACCGCGTTGGAGCGCTCCAGCAGATCGATCCGCGCCGGGCCGGCCAGCTCCTTGATCAGCTGGGCGTCGAATACCCAGCTGCGATTGCGCCCATGCGCCTTGCTCCAGTAGAGCGCGCTGTCGGCGTAGCGCACCAGTTCGGCCGCGTGCTCGGTGGCCCGCGTGTCGCAGATTCCGGCCGACACCGTAATCCGGTACGGCCGAGTGCAGGTGGCGGCGATCAGCCGCCGGGCGCGCTCGGTGGCCACCAGCGCCTCCTCGCGCGTGGTCTCCGGCATCACCCAGGCAAACTCGTCTCCGCCCAGCCGGCCCAGCGTGTCCTCGACGCGGGCGTTGTCCATCAGGCAGCGAGCCACCGTGGTCAGCATCGCATCGCCTGCTTCGTGGCCGCTGAAGTCGTTGACCTGCTTGAAGTTGTCGACGTCGAGCACCACGACCGACAGCGTGCGGTCATGACGCACGCCGCGGGACACCTCGGCCGCCAAGCGCTCGTGCAGGGACCGCCGGTTGGCCAAGCCGGTGAGCGGGTCGGTCGAGGCCTGCGCCGCCAGCTGGGCCCGATCGTCCAGCGTGGCGATGGCCGAAGCCAGCAGATCGGCGAACTCCATCAGTTGACTCTCGTCATGGTCGGTCAGCCCAGGCTCGCCCGCGGCTACCGCGATGACTCCCCAGCTCTGGGGACCCACCTTGACCGAGGCCATGATGCTCGACGCGAAGCCCAGCTTCCGGGTCTGACTGCCCTCCGGATAGTGGTTCACCCGCATCGGTCTCTCACCCGCCCGGGCTCGGTCGAGCTCGGAGCCGGGCCCGAACGGGACCACCCGGCCCGGCGGGTAGCGCCCCGACCTCTCATCGGCCCAGGAGCCGACCACCACGGCCTCGCAGTCCGACTCGAAGCGCAGGATTCCCGCCCCGGCGCCGCCCAGCAAGGCCGCCGCCTCGCGGGACACGAGGGCGTAGATCGCCTCCGACGGTTCGCCCTGGAGTACCGCCGTGGCGATGCGGCGCAGGGCGGCCTGTTCCGCCGCCAGCAGCTCGGCGCGGGCTCTGAGCTTGCGCATGAGCCCCTTGCCCAGCGAGATCGTGGCGCCGAGGACCGCGAAGCTCGGCAGGACGATCACCAGCTCGGCGATGTAGTGGCTGTCTCCGGAGTGCGGGTCGTAGATCAGCGGCAGCGCCTGGACGATCATGCAGCCCACGATGTACACGGCGGCCACCGCCGGGCGGTGGAAGTAACCGGCGAATACGACGACGAACAACAGGTAAATCCAGCCCGGCGACGCATGGCCGCCGGACGAGGCCACCACGCCGGCCACCAGACCAACCGAAACCAGGCTCAGGGCATGGATGAGCCACGTCGGCGCCTTGGGCCAGTCGATACACAGCGCCATGATCAGCCCGCAGCCGGTGGCCACCGCGGCTAGGCCGACCATCCATGCCCAGTGGGCCCGACCCAGCCCCGGCAACAGCAGGAACGACGATACGGTGATGCCGCCGAGCGCGTACATCCACCCGCCCACCTTGCCGGCTAGGACACGCTCCTCGGGGTCGATGGCCGCGTAGGCGGCCAGGCGTTTGATTGGGTTACCCATTGGCAGCGGGATCGGGAGGGCGCGCCCTCCCTGACCCTCAATGGACTTGTCGGCAGAACTCGGGCCGGGTTTAAGGCCGACGGACGGTTTCCCAGCCTTTATCCCGCTCCCAGCGGATAAACCGCGGCTACAAGGGTTGGCGGACCACGGGGCGCCGCGCCGCCGCCGCTTCGTCCAGCCGCCTCACCGGCGTGGTGTACGGCGCGTTGCGGGCCACCTCGGGGTCGTTCCGGGCTTCGCGCAGGATCTCGGCGATCACCCCGGCAAACCGGTCGAGCGTCTCCTTGGTCTCCGTCTCCGTCGGCTCCACCAGCAGCGCCTCGTCGACGATCAGCGGGAAGTACACGGTCGGCGGATGCACCCCGTGGTCAAGCAGACGCTTGGCCAGGTCCAGCGTCCTGATCCCCAGCTCCCGCTTCATCGGGCCCCCGGAGAGCACGAACTCGTGCATGCACAGCCGTTCGTGTGCCGCCGGCAGGTACTCGACCACGCCCTCCTGGCGCAGCCGGGCCAGCAGATAATTGGCGTTGAGCACGGCCACCTCGGAGACCTCGCGCAGACCCGGGGCGCCCAGCGAGCGGATGTAGGCGTAGGAGCGGACGAACACGCCGTAGTTGCCCTGGAACCCGCGCAGCCGCCCAATCGACTTGGGCCGCTCGTAGTCGAGGTCGTAGGCCGGCTCGGACCCGTTGCCCTGCGAGGTGCGCCTGATCACCTGGGGCCGGGGCAGGAACGGCTCGATGCGATCTGACACCGCGATCGGGCCCGCGCCCGGGCCCCCACCCCCGTGGGGCTGGGTGAACGACTTGTGCAGGTTGAAGTGCACGATGTCGAAGCCCATGTCTCCCGGGCGGGTGATACCCATGATCGCGTTGAGGTTGGCGCCGTCGTAGTACAGCGTCGCCCCCACCTCGTGGACCACCGCGGCGATCTCCTCGATTCCGGTCTCGAACAGCCCCAGCGTGGAGGGGTTGGTCAACATCAGGCAGGCCACGTCCCCGTCGACCTTGGCCCGCAGATCATCGAGGTCCACGTTCCCGTGCCGGTCGGTGCCGAGCTTGACCAGCTCATAGCCGGCCATCGTGACCGTGGCCGGGTTGGTGCCATGCGCCGTATCGGGGGTGAGGACCTTGGTCCGTCGCTCGCCACGGTCCTCGTGGTAGGCCTGCGTCAGCAGCACTCCGGCCAGCTCCCCGTGTGAGCCGGCCGAGGGCTGGAGCGATACGTGCGGAAGCCCGGCTATCTCGGCCAGCGCCGCCTGGAGTCGCCACATGAGCTCCAGCGCCCCCTGAGCGCGGGCGGGGTCCTGAAGCGGATGCAGCTGGGCGTGCCCGGGCAGCGCGGCCACCCGCTCATGGAGTTTGGGGTTGTGCTTCATCGTGCACGACCCCAGCGGATAGAAGCCCGTGTCCAAATCGAAGTTGCGCTGCGAGAGCCGGTTGAAGTGGCGCACGATCTCCGGTTCTGAGACCTCGGGCAGGCGAGGCGGCTCGGCCCGGCGCAGCGCGGGCGGGATCAGCTCGTCCAGCGGCCGCTCGGGCACGCCGACCGCGGGGGCGACGAACGCCCGCCGCCCCGGGCGGGAGCGCTCGAAGATGGTCAGATGGTCGTCGGCGCCGCGGATCATGCCGGCGCCTCGACGTTCTGGCGCTCTGCCGCCACCGCCGCGCCGAGCCCGCCGGCCAGGCGATCGATGTCCTGGCGGCTGCGCTGCTCCGTGATGGCCACCAGCAGTCCGTTGGGGAGCTCGGGGTAGTCGTGTCCCAGCGGATAGCCCGGGTTGATCCCCTGTTCGCGGCAGCGCGCCAGCACCCGGTCCACCGGAGCGTCGAGGTTGACGGCGAACTCCCGCACCACTGGCTGCTCGTGCACCGCTGAGATGCCCGGCACCGCCCCCAGCCGCTGCCGGGCGTGGGCCGTCCGGTGGACCAGGAGGGTCACCAGATCGACGATCCCCTGGCGACCCAGCCAGGTCAGGTAGATGACTCCAGCCAGGGCGTTGAGCGCCTGAGCGGTACAGATGTTGGAGGTGGCCTTCTCACGCCGGATGTGCTGCTCGCGTGTCTGGAGGGTGAGTACGAAGCCGCGCCGACCGTCGACGTCCCGGGTCTCTCCCGCGATGCGGCCGGGCACACGGCGGATCAGCTCCTGGGTGGCCGCGAAGAACCCGAACGAGGGACCGCCGAAGTCAAGCCGGTTGCCCAGCGTCTGGCCCTCGCCCACGGCGATGTCAAAGCCGCACTCGCCCGGGGGGCGAAGTAGCGCCAGGGGAAGCGGGTCGCAGGCGCAGATGGCCAGCGCGCCGGACCGGTGTGCCGCCTCGGCCAGCGGCTCCAGGTCCTCCACGGCCCCGAGGAAGTTCGGTTGCTGGACCACCACGGCGCTCACGTCCTCGTCCAGGTCGGGCAGCCGGGTGAGCCCGTCGATCAGCGGCGCCTCCTCGACCTCCATGTCCCAGGCGCGCGCCAGCGTGGCCAGCGCCTCCCGGGCGTGCGGGTGAACCCCGCGGGACACCACGAACCGGCGCCGGCCCTTCTCCAGCTTGGCCAGGTAGCCCGCCGCGGCCACCGCGCTCGGACCCTCGTAGACCGATGCGTTGGACACCGGCAGCCCGGTCAGCTCGCTGATCGCGGTCTGGTACTCGAACATGGCCTGGAGCGTGCCCTGGGAGACCTCGGGCTGATATGGCGTGTACGGGGTGAGGAACTCCGAACGCTGCAGGATCGAGTCGATGAGCGCCGGTATGTAGTGGTCGTACATGCCGGCGCCCAGGAACGACAACTCGGCATCCGTGGACACGTTGCGCTCGGCCAGCTCCCGTAGCTCGGCGTAAACCTCCTGCTCCGAGAGCCCGGGGTCCAGCGCGAGCGGGCGGGCGAGCCGGAGCCGCGCCGGGATGTCCGCAAACAGGTCCTCGACCGAGGAGACGCCAATCGCCTCGAGCATCTGCCGGCGATCGTCATCGGTGACCGACGTGTACTGCGTCACTGCAGCGTTGCCTCGTACGCGCCAGCGTCCATCAGCGACTGGGTCTCGGAGGGGTCGGACAGCCGGACCTTGACCAGCCAGCCCTCGCCGTAGGGGTCCTCGTTGAGTGTCTCCGGCTTCTCGGACAGAGCCTGGTTGACCTCCACGATCTCGCCTGACAGCGGCGCGATGACGTCCGACACGGCCTTGACCGACTCGATCTCGGTGTAGGACTCATCCTTGGCCACTGTCTTGCCCACGTCCGGGACCTCGAAGAACACCACTTCGCCCAGCGCGTCCTGGGCGTACCAGGTGATCCCGAACGTGGCGGTGCCATCGTCCACGCGGGCCCAGTCGTGCTCGGCGTGATACAGCAGGTCGTCGGGATAGCTGGCGTCGGCCATGCTCAGGCGTCCTTTCGATAAAGCGGCTTGCGCTCGACGGTAGCGGGACGGTTGGTCCCCCGGACGTCGATTTCGATGCGGGTCCCGGGCTCGGCCCGGTCGGCCGGCACGTAGGCCAGGCCGATTCCCCGCTCCAGGCAGGGCGAGAACGTGCCACTCGTGACCTCGCCTCCGCCCACCACCGGGTTGCTCTGGCGCGGGATTCCCGCGCCGTCGATCACGAACGGCACGAGTTTCTGATCGGTCCCTCGCTCCCGCGCCGCAGCGACCGCCTCCGATCCGATGAAGCCGGTCTGCTCCTTGCAGCACCAGCCCAGCCCAGCCTCGATCGGCCCGCGCTCCTCCATGAGGTCGTTGCCGTACAGGTGAAAGCACACCTCGAGCCGCAGGGTGTCCCGGGCCCCCAGCCCGGCCGGCTTGGCTCCGGCGGCCAGCAGGGCTTCCCACACTCCGGGCGCGTCGCTCGGATCCAGCAGCAGCTCCACCCCGTCTTCACCGGTGTATCCGGTTCCGCACACGATGACTGGGAGCCCGCCCACCCCGCCGACCGCGCGCTCGCAACAGTGCATGCGCGGCGGTAGGGCACCGTCGGCCAGGCTCGCCACCAGTGCCCGGGCGCCGGGCCCCTGGACGGCCAGCATGGCGAAGCGGTCGGCCACGTCGAGCACGTCCACGTCGTGGCCGGAGATCCCGGCCTGCGCAGTGAGCCAGGCCAGGTCTTTGGCGTGGTTGGCGGCGTTGGTCACGGTCAGGAACTCGCACTCGGCCAGGCGGTAGGTGAACAGGTCGTCGAGCACCCCCCCGTCCTCGCGGCACAGGACGCTGTACTGGGCCCCGCCTTCGGGGATCCGGCGCACGTCGTTGGACAGCACGCGCTGAAGGAACTGGAGCGCCTCCGGACCGCGCGTTTCGACCTGTCCCATGTGCGAGACGTCGAACACCCCCACCGCGTTGCGCACCGTCAGGTGCTCGGCCCGAATGCCCTCGTACTGGACCGGCATCTCCCAGCCCGCGAACGGCACCAGCCGCCCGCCGGCGGCCACATGCTGGTCATACAACGGGGTGCGTCGGAGCGCGGTTTCGGCCGTCGGGGTCACCTAGAGGCGGAGGCTAGTACACGCCGCCCCCGTGACCAGCGTCCGGCAGGGTCCGCCGGTCCGGGGCTGAGCACAACCGGAAGTCGGTTGACTTTGCTCGGGCTGGGGACTTGGACATCCGTCCAGCCGGAGCGCGGCGCGGTCTATCCGGACCCAGTCTGGCGAGTCCGGTGGTAGACCCGCGACACCACGGACCAGGCCGGCTTGCCGTTGCCGGACAGGTCGAGCAATCCCTTCTCCACGAACGGCGGATCGGGACGCGGGTTGCCGCCGCCCCAGCCCGGCCGGGCGGCAAAGTCCTGCAGCGTCCACCAGATGGCTCCGGACAGCCACGGCTTGGACGCGAACGCGGCCAGGTGGTATGCGGCGGTGTTGCTCTGGAATTCGTAGGTCCCACGTTCCTCCACCGGGCCGTGCCGATTGCCGTCGAATCCGAACTCGCTGACCATCAGGGCCTGATGCGGGTAGCAGGCCCGCAACGTGTCCAGGAACGGCCCCAGCTGGTCCCGATCGTCGTTCGCTCCCCCGCCGGCGTCGAACCACCCGAAGTATTCGTTGTGACCGATCACGTCCAGCGGGGCGTAGGCGGTTTGGCAGGGGACGCCCGGCCAGCCGCTGGTGGCCATGCCCACCGGCCGCGTGGGATCCAGCTGACGGGCCAGGGCCGCCGCCCCCGCGACGTAGTTGGCCTCCTGGCGGCTAGCCGGGGTGCTCAGTTCATTGGCCACGCTCCACAGCATGATCGAGGGGTGGTTCTGGTTGGTCAGAATGCTCTGCTCCAGGAACCCATGGGCGTTGGCCAGCCAGCCCGGTTGGTCGAGGTACTGGTCGGCCACCTGATACACCGGCACCTCCGACCAGATCAGGATCCCGTCGCGGTCGGCCATCTCCAAGATCTGGGGGTTGAGCGGGTAATGCGACCGGATCACCTTGCCGCCCGCCTGCCTCACCTGGTCCACCATCCAGCCCAGCTGGGACGGGCTGAGCGCGGCACCGGTGGCCACGCTCTGCTCGTGCACGTCAAAGCCCCGCAGGCTGAGCGGGCGCCCGTTCAGCCGCAGCCGGCCATCCGACGTGACCGCGATGCTCCGCACCCCGCTGTAGGAGACGTACCCACCAAGCTGATGGCCTTGGCGATCGGCCAGGGTGAGCGTCGCCCGGTATAGGACGGGATGGTCCAGGGACCACAGCCGGGGGTGCGGAAGCGTCGCCGCGGCCGAGGGCTGCCAGGTGGCTCCCGGGGCCAGCCGGACGGTGCCGAAGTCCAGGGCCACCGGCCCGTAGCGCCCGCGCAGGGTGAGCACCTGCGCGCGGCTGGAGAGATTGCGAATCACGGCGCGCTCGGTGATCGTGGCCGCGCAGTGGATGCACGGGAGCACCGGGACAATGGCCAGTCGCGAGATGTCCGCCCGCTGCACCGGGCGCAGGTAGACCTCGCGCAGCAGCCCGCCGAAATTCCACCAGCCGCCACCCGGCCCCGGCGGGAGGTCGGACGGCGAGCGCCGGTCATCCACCCGGACCACGAGCCGGTTGACCCCAGACCCGGGGCGGCCCAGGTCGAACTCGAACGGCAGGGAGGCCCCCGTGTGACCACCCAGCCGGCGGCCGTTGAGCCACACCGTGGCCCGGTAGTTAGCCGACTCGAAGCGGACGATCCAGCGGCGGTCGCCCAGCCCCACATAGGGCGCGAACGCCCCGCTGGGAACGAGGAAATCCCGCCGGTACCAACCCACCGAGCCGCTCATGGAGGGGGCCGAGAAATCGCCTGCGTTGAACGCGTTGGGCACGCTCACCGCGCCCCAACCGGTGGTGTCGGCGCTCTGCCACCACCCCTGGGCCAGCCCGGCGTCGGTGGGGTCCGCGCGGTACAGCCAGGTCCCACCCAGCAGGTAGCGATTGGTCTGACCGTCCCGGTACAGCGCGCCGAGCGTGGGCGGGGTGGCGATGCCCTGCGGCGGCTGCGCCCCGGCTGCGCCGGCACTGGACAGGAGCAGCGCCAGGCCGAGCCCCAGGGCGGGGACGAGCCGCCTCATGAGCGCGCTCCTCCACCCTGCCGGAGTCCATGGTGCGGGCCGGGTTTGCCCGGCTTGGGTTTGGGCTTGGGCTTGGGCTTCTTGACCTTCAGCTTCACGGTCGCCCGGGTGATGTTCCCGGCCTTATCGGTCACGGTAATCGTCACCGCGTAGTCACCCGGCCGGGCATAGCTGTGGGCGACGCGGGTCATTCCCCGCTTGATCTGCGACACCGTGCCGTCCCCCCAGCGAAGCGTCACCGAGGCCACGCCCGACGCGTACGTGGACGGCTGCCCAGACGGGGGCAGGTCCCCGTAGGCCAGCCGGGCCTGGATCCGGCGCTTAATCTCTTTGACCCCGCTCAGGGTCAGCCCGGCCACCGGCGGAGTCGTGTCCACGAACAGACTGCCCACACCCGACTGGCTCTGCTGGCCAGCCGGGTTGGTCGCCGTGAGTTGATAGCTGTGGGGTCCGTCGCCGATGGGGGTCGGCGGTTGGGCGGACGTGGCATCGGTCTGGATCACCACCACGCCATCCAGGCTGAGCGCGAAATGCACCGGGCCCCACGGCTCCCGCGGCGCAGGCCAGGTCAGCGTGGGCCGGGACGTCCGTACGTACCGGCGGCGGGCGGGCACCGCGAAACCGCCCGGCGGCTGGTAGAGCTGGGCCGACATGATCTGCTCCGCTCCAGCCGGCCCCTGGACCCATACCACCGCTGCGTCTCCGTAGGTGTCGCCTGCCGCCGCGGACCCCTGCCCCGCCGCGGCCGGCCCCTGGACCGGCGAGGACAGCACGACCTCCGGACCCAGGGGGTCGCGTCCCGGGGCGTAGCGGAGGCGGATCTCCGGCGTCCCGGTGCTGCCGGGATCCTGCTGCCAAGCCACCAGGTGGCTGTAGAGCCCGGCCATGGCCGGGACCCCCCAAGGAGGGGAGGTCCCCGGGGCCGTGTCGAGCTGGCTGGTCGCGCCTAGGCTCCCGTTGTCGTTCAGCTCGGCGCCCACCAGCGCGTGGGTCAGGGTGCGCTGCGATGTGACCAGCCCGCCTCCGTACTCGCCCATGGCGATCCGCGGATCGTCGGCCCCGTCGGTGCTAGGACCACTCAGCCCATCCGGTTGGGTCAGGCCGTCGTAGGCCGAGCCGCGAAGCCGGTTCATCAGCACCCGGGAGCTCGTTTGGCCGGCGCAGGACAGCTGTTCGTGGAACGCCACCTGGACGTAGGAGGAATCACCACCCGCGCCGACCGCCGGCTCATCGGCTGACAGCTCCGTGCAGCCCGGCAGTGGCCCGTCGGCCCGCTCGACGGCCACGCTGGGCGATGTCCCCCAGACCCGGCGGGTGTAGATGCCGCCGACCTCGCCCCAGGCCACGATGCCCACGCCGTCGCCTGCCGCCACCACGGCCGGTCGGCCCGCGCCCGATCCCGCGTTGTCGCCGGCGAAGGCGTTCAGGGCCGACGGCTCGAGCGCCCACTTGTTCTGCCAGAAGTAGGCCGCCCGGACGTCGGTGCCGGTTCCGTCAGCCACCGTGAACGTCAGGTAGGCCTTGCCGGCGTTGCTGATCGAGATCGCCGGGTTCGCCGCGCCGCTGGCCAGGGCCGCCGGTCCGCCGAGCGCCCCGCGACCTGGCGGCTGTTCGGCGGCGTAAAGCACGCCGGCGTTGACGAACCCGACCAGCAGCAGGCCGCCGTTGCCGGCCCCAATCACCGGCTGCGAAGACGGTCCGGCCAGGCCGGCGTCAACCTGGACCGGCGGCTGGAAGGACCCTCCGGCCAGGCGGGAGACGAACACGTGGGTGCCGCCCCCGGCCTGCTTGAGGTAGACCAGGCCCCCGGTGCCGTCGCGAGCGACCGAGAGACCGAGCGAGGCGGGGCTGGCCAGGCCAGAGGTCGGCCCGTCGATCGTGTGGGCCGGCGCGGCCACCGGCTGCTGCTGAGCCGCGGCCGGGGCGGCCAGGACCAGGCACACCGGCACGGCCACCAGCGCGCCGCGGCGGAGCCGGGCGGTGGGTCGAGCCCGTGAGCCCCCAAGACTCACGCTGAATCCCTGTCGGCCGTGGATCTGACGCAGATAGAACAGGTTAGGCAGGACGAGGTTGCGGTCTTACCGCTACCGGTCCTTCAAGAACGACGGGATGTCGATCTCGTCGTCGCGGATCTCCAGCGAGGAGCGGCGGACGTCGTCGATCGTTACCTCGCGCTCGCGCCGCGCGGTCTCGGGTCGCGGCTCGCGTAGACGCGCGGGGCCGTGGTGCTCGAAGCCAGTGGCGATCACCGTGACCCGCACGTCCTCGGCCATGGCGTCGTCAATCACGGCGCCGAAGATGATGTTGGAGTTGGCGTCGGCGGCGCTCTGCACCACGTTCGCGGCCTCGTTGACCTCGAACAGTCCCAGGTCATGACCGCCGGTGATGTTCAGCAGAATGCCCATTGCCCCTTCCACCGATTCCTCGAGCAGCGGGGATGAGATCGCCATCTTGGCCGCCTCCGCGGCTCGGTTCTCGCCGCTGGCCATCCCGATGCCCATCAGAGCGGTGCCGGCGTCACGCATGATCGTCCGCACGTCCGCAAAGTCCAGGTTGATCAGCCCCGGGATGGTGATCAGGTCGGTGATGCCCTGGACGCCCTGGCGCAGGACGTTGTCGGCCTCCCGGAACGCATCCAGGATCGATGTCCGGCGCTCGACGATCGCCAGCAGCTTCTCGTTCGGGATCACGATCAGCGTGTCCACGTTCTCGCGCAGCCGCTGAATGCCCGCCTCGGCCTGTTTGGCCCGCTGCGTGCCCTCGAAGGCAAACGGCCGGGTGACGCAGCCCACGGTCAGGGCCCCGATTTCGTTCTTGGCGATGTCGGCCATCACCGGCGCGGCGCCGGTGCCGGTACCGCCGCCTTCTCCGGCGGTCACAAACACCATGTCGGCGCCCTTGAGAGCCTCCTTAATTTCATCCCGAGACTCCGCGGCCGCGCCCTGCCCGATGTCGGGATTGGCCCCGGCACCCAGGCCCTTCGTGAGCTCATGGCCGATGTTGAGCTTGATGTCGGCGTCGCACATGGCCAGCGCCTGCGCATCGGTGTTGGCGGCGATGAACTCCACGCCGCGCAGGCCCGCGTCGACCATGCGGTTGACGGCGTTAGTGCCGCCGCCGCCGACGCCTACGACCTTGATTACTGCTAGATAGCTACCGCTCTCCATCGAACCGTCCGAATCTAGAGTTAGGGTTGAGGGTTTTCCAGCTCGCTCGCTCTTTGCGGAGTTTCGCACGTTATTGGCTGGGGATGCGTGAGGTCAACGTTCTGACGCTTTCGCAACGTTCGTTGCAAAACCCCAAACTCTTGAGAACGGGGTGAGTGTTGGCCCATCGGCAAGCCTCAACCTTTACTTGAGGCTTATCCACCGCTCTGCGTGCCTCCACTGCCGGCGCCGGTCCCGGTCCCGCCTGCGTTCGCCGTGGCCACCGCCGCCGCCCCGGCCCCGGCCGCCGGTCGACGGGGATCGGTCACGTCGATGTACGCGGCGCCCGCCGACCCGGAGTCGGAGAGCACGGCGATGGCCGCGGACCACTTCTGCGTCAGGTCGCTCGAATCCCCCAGGTACACCTGCGGCCCCGCCCGCAGCTGGGCCACCAGCCCGTGCGGCGCCGCGGTCTGTATCTGACTGATCCTGGACAGCAGCTGATAGGGCGCCGCGGCCAGCGCGGCCACCGCGGCCAGCGCCCCCTGATCGGTCAGCCGTGGTCCGCCCGGGGGCACGCTGAGGGCGATCGTGGGCAGGGAGGGTGCCGACTGAACGTCGCGCAGGAGCGTGCCGTCGGAGGCCACGGCGATCGTCCGCCCGGGCAGCTGAATGACGGCTACAGGAAGCTGCTCGATGACCTGGATCCGCATCCCATGGGGAAACCCGGTCGAGACCTGGAGCGTCTTGACCGCTGGATAGGGCGAGACGGCGGTGCGCAGCTGGGCCATATCGACGTCCAGCGTCGTCATGTTCCGGGCAGCGGTCACGAGCGCCGAGCGGATCGCCGCCGCATCCGGGCCGCTTTGGCCGGTCACCGTGACGGTCTTCACCGACACGAACGACGAGTCCCGAAACCAGAACCAGCCCCCTCCCAGCAGGACACCCAGCGCCACCAGCCCAACGGCCACCAGCCGCAGACGGCGGGCCGAGCGCAGGGGGCGGGCGAGGCGCGGGGGGCGGGCGAGGCGCCGGGGGCGGGCGAGGCGCCTCCCATACCACAGCCTCACTGGGGACTCCGATCGCCCGGCAGCTCCACCGTACCCAGTACCTGAACCTCGGGCTCGAGCTCGACGCCGAAGCGCTCCTTCACCCGGCGCCGTCCTTCCGCGATCAAGGCCACCACGTCGGCGGTGCTGGCCTCCCCGTGGTTGACGATGAAGTTCGCGTGCTTGGCCGAGAAGCTTGCCCCGCCGATCCGCAGGCCCCGCAGGCCCGCCGCCTCGAGCAGCTGTCCCGCCGTCCGGCCCTCGGCCCGAGGGTCGCTCGGGTTCTTGAACGTGGAGCCGAACGTCTTGATGCCTCCGGGCTGGGCGGCCTTGCGTCGGGCCCGCATGTCGGCCAGCGTCTGCTTGACCTGGCTGGGCTCGGCGGGCGCCAGCGCGAACGACCCCTGCGCCACCACCTCACCTTCGCCGAGCGAGGAGCGGCGATACTCGAAGCCCAGATCGGCCGGCCTGCGGCGCTCGGTGCCCCGCGCGCTCACCACATCGACCCACTCGAGCACCCGGGCCAGCTCTCCGCCGTAGGCGTTGGCGTTCATCCGCACCGCCCCCCCGACGGTCCCGGGGATGTTGACGCCGAACTCGATCCCGGTCAGGCCGGCCTGAGCCGCCCGGGCCGAGACCGTGGGCAACCGCGCGCCGCCGCCGCAGCGAATGCGGCTGCCCTCGAGCTCGATCTGGCTCAGCTTGCGATCCAGTTTCAAGACCAGTCCGTCCACGCCGGCATCTGCTATCAGGAGGTTCGACCCCGAGCCCACGACCCCTACCTTCACCCCCTCGGCGCCCGCCCAGGCCAGAAGTTCCTCCAACTCCTCGATCGAGCCCGGACGGGCGAACAGCTCGGCTCGGCCACCGGTGCGAATCGTGGTCAGACGGGCGAGGTTGAAGTCTGGCTGGACACCAGGCGGGGGGTCGGCCACTCGGCCAGAGTAGACACGGGGGCGGCTAGTCAGACCGGGGCGATCGGCGCTCAGTCCACCAGCGACCGGGCCAGCGCGTCGATGTTTCCCGCGCCCATCAGCAGACACAGATCGCCAGGGCGGCGGGCGCCAGTCAAAAACTGGCGCGCGTCGTCAAACCCGGGCACCCAGGCCACGGGGCGCCCGCCGGCGGCGTCGGCGGCTGCGGCGGCCACCAACCGTCCATCCACGCCGGGAAAGTCCTCCGGTCGCTCGCGGGCCGGGTACACGTCGAGCACCGCCACCACGTCGGCCGCGGCCAGCGCCCGGCCGAAAGCCTGGTACAGCGCACCCGTACGCGAGTACAGGTGGGGCTGGAATACGGCCACCAGCCGCCGGGGCGCGAGGGTCCGCGCTGCGGCGAGAGCGGTGGCGACCTCGGTGGGGTGGTGAGCGTAGTCGTCGTAGACCGCGCCGCCGCCCGGCGCCTCCCCCACCCGCTCGAACCTCCGGCGCGCTCCGGCAAAGTCCCGGAGCCCAGCCGCCGCCTGCTCAGGGTCGGCTCCGGCCAGGGCGGCTGCGGTCAGCGCCCCCGCGGCGTTGATCGCGTTGTGGGCTCCCGGAACGCTGAGCTCGACCTCTGTCCCCCGCCAGGCAAACCGGGACCCGCCGGCAAACAAGACGGGTTCGGGGGCGTCGTAGACGATCGCCTGAGCCGGGGCCAGGCCGCGCACCGCCGGCCGGTCCCAGACCACGGCTTGCTCCGCCCGAGACAGGAAGGCGCGAAACGTGTCCTCCAACTCCAGGCGCGAGGAGTAGGTCGCGTGGTGATCGAGCTCGGCGTTGGTCAGCACCGCGATCTGCGGGTCGAGCTTGAGCAACGAGCGGTCGGACTCGTCGGCCTCCACCACCATCCACTCGCCGACACCCCATCCCGCCCCGGCGCCGGTGGAGCGTAGTTCGCCCCCCAACGCGTACGGGGGGTCCAGGCCACAAGCCCGCAGCACGTGGACGATCATCGCCGCGGTGGTGGTCTTGCCGTGGCTGCCGGTCACCGCGATGCACCGGCGTAGCGCGGCGATCTGGGCCAGCAGCTCGGCCCGGTGGAGCTCGCGGCCAGCGCCTGCCTGGCGCTCGGGGTTGTCGGGACCCACCGCCGTTGAGTAGACGATCTCGGCCCCCGCGGGGACGTTTTCCGCCGCGTGGCCGATCACCGGCTCGATGCCGCGTTCGCGCAGCCGCTCGGTGTAAGAAGACTCGGCCCGGTCGGATCCCGTGACCGAGGCCCCCAACGCCTGGGCGATGATCGCCAGGCCGCTCATGCCGGCTCCGCCGATGCCCACGAAGTGGAGCCTCCG
>DASZGO010000085.1:0-20407 GCA_035938755.1 Solirubrobacteraceae bacterium
CCCACGCCGGCAGCCACCCCGGTCACGGCCGCGCCCATCGCGGTCGCGCCGAGCCCACCGATCTCGCTGCCCACCAGCCCGGCTCCGGCCCCCGCGTCCACCCCGATTTCTGCGCCCACTCCAGCCACTCCAGCCACCCCCGCTTTCCCCGCCACGCCGTCGTCGACCACCAGCACCGTCTCCACCTTCGTGCCGATTCCGGGCAGCGCCACCCAGCTGTTCGTCCCGAGCGGTCGCTCCGCCGGGGGCGGTGCGGGGCCCCGGTCCCTGTCGGGTGTTAACACGGCTTCGGTTGCGGGCGGTGGGACCCCGAGCCTCAGCGGTCCCCTGGCTCCGGCGACGGCGCTCATCGGCCCGCGTAGCGGTGGCCCATCGCACTCCGCCACCTCCCGCCACTCCGGGCACGGCGTGGCGGGCCCGTCCAGCCCCGCCACCATCATCGAGCGGTTCATCAGCATCATCCCGACCGCGGTGTGGATCGCGCTGGCCGCGCTGTTCGCGGTTGCCGCTGTGGCCACGGGCGCAGCCATCCGCTCCGGTCGCCGCGCCCGTAAGCGGCTGGATGAGGTCGCGGCCGCCACCAGCGTCGCCCTGACTGACGTGCTGACCGGGCTGCTGAACCGCCGAGGCTTCACCGCCCAGGTGGACCAGGAACTTGAGCGAGCGCGGCGCTATGGGCATCCCCTGGCGCTGGCCTTCGTCGATGTGCGCGGGCTCAAGGGGGTAAACGACAGCCAGGGCCACCTGGCCGGCGACCACCTGCTGCGCGACGTGGCGCAGCTGCTCACCGCCTCGGCCCGGACCTACGACATCGTCGGCCGGATCGGCGGCGACGAGATGGCCCTGCTCCTGCCCGAGCAATCGGCGGAAGGAGTGGCCGCGATGGCCGAGCGGATCCGCCACAAGGTCCTGGGGCACCGAGACGCACTGGGCCTGGACGCGAACTGGGATCTGACCATCGGCACCTCGGTGTTTCCCGCGGACGGCGATGATTTCGACTCGTTGCTGGGCGCCGCCGACCGGCGTCTGTACGAGCAGCGCGGGATCCACATCCGCTAACCGCACGCCGAGCCGAGTGCCCGGGACCAAATTCAGGCACTTCTGACCGAATTCCCAGTTTCTTGACTTACGATGGGTCGGCTGCCCAACCTATGTGGGGGCTCGGCGTTGTGTCTGCGACATCAGCCTGCGAGCGCCCGCGGGGATGCGCACACAAGCGCACGCCTCCGTCTGCCTATGTGGTTCCTGGTCGGACTCTCAATTGCCCTAGCCATCCTGTCAGCCGCTGTCGCCGCGTATTACCGGCGGCACGCCCGCCGTTCCGCGGGCGAGGCTGTCGCGGCCCGCGAGGCGGCATTGACCGACTCGCTCACCGGGGTCCTCAACCGCCGGGGTTTCCTCGAGGCCGCAGAGCGCGAGCTGGACCGAGCCCGCCGCTACCACGATCCGCTGGCCTTCGCATTCGTGGACGTCCGGGGCCTCAAGAGTGTCAACGACAGCCGGGGCCACGGCGCCGGCGATCGCCTGCTCAAGAACGTGGCCACGCTGCTCACACAGTCCTCGCGAGCCCACGACATCGTCGGCCGGATCGGCGGCGACGAGCTCGCTCTACTGCTGCCCCAGCAATCGGTGGCGGGCGTCGCGGCGGTCGCCCGGCGCCTCAAAGCACGGATACCGGCCCAGAGGCTGGAGCTGGGGGTGGGCGCCGACTGGGACCTGACGGTCGGGATATCGGTCTATCCCAACGACGGCGCGACGATCGACGAACTCTTGAGCGCCGCGGATCGCCGCCTCTACATGCAGCGCGGGATCGACCTGCACCGGCCGGACATCCTAGCCTCCGGCGAGCGCGCTCTTGAGCCGGTCGATCATGGCCACCGGCGTGGGGTCGATTCCACGCAGGACAGCGAGGTAGACCGAGACCAGGTCGCCCAGCACCACGAGTGACAGCAGTCGCTCGGTGGCGGTGGAACCCACGGTCTCGACCCGGAACGTGGCGGCCGCATCGGCCGCGATCAACCCCCGGGTCAGCTCGATCCGCTGGCGAATCCGGGGGTGCAGGTCGCAGTCGTCCAGAAACACTGCGCTGAAGTTGCCCAGCTCCCGCGCAGCCTGCCAGCCCACGATCTCGTTGTGGTCGAGCTCAGGCAGCTCCGCCCAGAACGCGGGCATCTTGGCGTTCTCGTTGATCTGGGTCTTCCACCGGTAGGCGATCGGCGAGGTCAGCTCCGAGCCGGCGATCTGCGGCACGGTCTGGTGAAGGCCTCGGGCCAGCTCCTTGGGGAAGCTTTCCTGTGGGCCGCCCGGCCGCCAGGAGTCGATCAGATTCTCGGTGTGGGCGGCGGCCACGTCGATCTCGGCGTGGAGACGCTCAGCGGCGCCACACAGCCATGCCACCTCAAGCGCCACCACCAGCGCGTAGGCCACCGCCGCCCGAGGCTGAAAGCCGCCGGGGAGCGGGATGATCGGCACCCCGTCCTCCCGCGCGGTGGCGGCCAGCTGACCGCCTGTGGTGGCCACCACGCGATTGGCCCCCAGCGCCCCGGCCGCCTCGTAGGCAGCCAGTGTCTCCTCGGTGTTGCCCGAGTAGCTAGAGCACAGCACCATCGTGTCTGGGTTGGTCCACGGGGGCAGCGCGTAGCCCCGGGCGATGACGATCGGGCGCAGCGCTCGGTCACCCAGCGCGGCACGCGCCAGCGTCCCACCGATAGCCGACCCTCCCATCCCTGCCACCACCAGCCCGCCGACCGCGTCCCGGGGCTCGAGGCCGGCTGACTCGACGCGCCACAGCGCGTCCCGCAGCTGTTCGGGGAGGGCGAGGATGTCGGCGAGCTGGCCCGCCGAGTCGATCGCCTCGATGGCCACCGGATCCAGCGTCGGGGCGCTTGTCACAGGACCTGCCGGACCAGCTTCACGGCGCAGAAGATACGCCGTTACCGGAGGGGCCGGTGGCGCGACCCACACCCTCGTACGTCAGACCCGCCGCCTTCACCTCCGCCGGATCCAGGCAGTTGCGGCCGTCGACCACCAGGGTGCCCGACATCTCCCGCGCCGCCTGTGTCCAATCGAGCTCGGCGAACTCGGCCCACTCGGTCACGATCACGCATGCGTCGGCTCCGCGCAAAGCATCCAGCGCCCCCTCGGCGAACTGAACGCCGACCATCAGCTTGCGGGCCTCCTCCTCGGCCACCGGGTCATAGGCCTGAACCTTCGCGCCGTCGGCTTGCAGTCTTGCTGCCAGCACCAGCGACGAGGCCTCGCGCATGTCGTCCGTGTTGGGCTTGAAGGCCAGCCCCAGCAGGGCCACGGTCTTGCCGACCAGCGATCCCAGGTGCTTCTGCAGCTTGCCCATCACCCGCCGCTTCTGAAGCTCGTTGACCTCGATCACGGCGGTCAGCAGCTGGAAGTGATAGCCAGAGTTCCCGGCCAGCTGCTTGAGGGCCGAGACGTCCTTGGGGAAACAGTTGTGTACGGTCAATCCGCCGCAAGCCACCACCGTGTGGGCGAGGGGAACCTCCATCGAATAGACCGGCCCGGAGAAAGGCTGAGGGTCGATCGCCGTCACCCGAACCCAGGCAGGGCTGTCGCCAAAACATCGGTATCCCGCCGGTGCGATTCGCTTCTGTTGAACCGCGATGGACGCCAGCACCCCCGGCCGGTCGCGCTGGGGGACCAACTCGATCGCCCGCTCAATCTGATCCGCGCCCGCGATACGAATCCAATGTGTGTCCTTAGTGGACTTGGCAACGCGACCAATCCGTCGCGACGCGACGATCCCAAGATCGGCCAGCAGTCGAAGGACCCCGTCGGCCAACTCGTCGCTGACCGTCCCAAACTCGATAATCACACTCGGCCCGCCATTGACCAGCGACCACGAACCGTCGCCTTCAAATAGTCCCGATAGCAGCGCCCACTTCGCCGACTCAGGCTGCTCCCAGATGAGATCGGGGAGGCGCTGCTCGTAGCAGTTGCGGCCCAACCCGAGCACGTCGGTCCACCACGTCGCGACAAGTCGTGAGGCGACGCTCACCACGCGGGCCGTGGGTGTGTCATACACCAGTGCCCGCACGTTCTGGCGGGCCCAGTAGTCGACCACCGCCTGCACGAGATGCTCCTCCCGGTTCGGGTGGAAGCTCCATCGCAGCGCGTACTTCTTGGCGTCTCGCGGCGCGCACCCCTCCGCGATGTACAGCCCCACGACATGCCAGAAATCCGGGCTGATCTCCAGCTCGCTCCGCGGCTGGTTGCCGTTCTTGGTCGTGCTGATCGTCGAGCCCTCGAGCGGCAGCTCAGCCAGAGCGAGCTCGCTGAGGCGGATGACGCCGGTGCGCTTGACGTCTCCGGTCCGCGCAGCGGCGGAGCTGCCGAACACCGTCCGCCGCTCCTCGATCGGCCGGCCAACCAGCTCCTCGATCCGCTCTCGAGGTGGCCGCACGATCAGCTTGTCCGGCGCTATCTCGGCCGTCTCGGCCGCGGCCATCAGCGAGGCCAGCTTGACCGGCTCCGAGTCCTCCCCGCGACCCAGCGCGAGCGGCGCCCAGTCCTCGGTCGTGAGATCCTCGGCCAGCTTGAAGTGAGGCTCGCCCCCATACCCGTCGCTCACGATCCAGCCGTGGTCAGGGGTGGTGCGAAGCCGCCGTCCCATCTTGGTGCGCACCTCGAGCAAATCGCCCTCGTAGTCCCGCCGGGTCACACACATCACCGGCAGGAACACCGGCCGCTCGGTCCCCGGGGCCCAGGACAGAACCTCCAGGCGATGCGGCTCGATCAATCCTTCCTCCAGCTCCTCCTCCTCTTCAGCCAGCCGATCCCAGAGCTGGGCAAATGTGAGCAGCCTGGTCCACCCGCGGTGGCGGACGAGAACCGTCTCCTCCCCGGCGAAACACGACCCGCCGAAGCCCAGGCCCGGCTTGAGGAAGCTATGCCCGATGCGCCGGTCCAGCCCCATCCCCCGCGCCACCTCGACCACGTCAGCCCCGGTCTCCTCGCACACGTTGGCGATCTCGTTGATGAACGAAATCTTGGTGGCCAGGAACGCGTTCGCAGCCAGCTTGATCATCTCGGCGCTGGCCACGTCGGTGCGCACCAGCGGTGCGCCCAACGGGGCGTACAGCTCAACCACTGCGTCACCCGCCCACTCGCCGTCGTCGCCCACCACCACCCGGTCGGGCTTGAGGAAGTCGGCCAGCGCCGATCCCTCCTTGAGGAACTCGGGGCAGGACACGTAGGCGAACCCACCCTTGCCCTGCTCGGCGAAGATCCGCCGGATGGCGGCGCCGGTGCCCACCGGCACGGTCGACTTCATCACCAGGGCGTGGCGATCCGATTCCGGCATGGCGGACACGACCGCGTTGACCGCGCTGAGGTCGGCGTCCCCGGAATAGGTCGGCGGGGTGCCGACGGCCACGAACAGCAGACGGGCGTGCTCGAGTGCCTGGCCCAGCTCGGTGGAGAAGTGCAGGCGCTCGCCGTTGCGCTCCAGGCACTCGGCCAGCCCCGGCTCGTAGATCGGGAGCTCGCCTCGTTTCAGGCGCGCGATCTTCTCGGTGTCGATGTCCACGCACCACACCTGGCTGCCCAGGTCGGCAAACCCGGCAGCCGTGACCAGACCGACGTATCCGGTGCCGATGACCGCGATCGGCTCGCGCTCGGATGACATAGGACGCGTGAGCGTAGCGGGCGGCTAGGCGATACTCAGAGAGGCTGCGATGGCCACCATCTGCCGGTTGGTCAGGTCATCGGTCAGCGTGTTCGAGATCCAGTACACGGCCCCCGGGGTGCGCCAGGCCACCAGGCTCAGCTTGTGGCCGTCGAAGTACTCCAGCAGCTGCTTGCCGCCCACCGTGCGGGTCTGTTTGGTGCCCTTGAGGATCGGCGGGTCGGTCCACGTGGTCCCCTGTACCCCGTAGTACTGCCCCAGGTTGGGGTTGAGCTCCAGTGTCATGTGGTAGGCCGGGTGCATCGTGCCGTTGATGTCCCGGATCTGGTAGGCCCGGGGATAGGACTCCGGGCTGGGGATTTCGGTCGGGCAGTTGCCGCTGGCCGCCGAGCAGTAGCTGGATCCTGCGGCCAGCACTCGGGGGTAATACACGGGCATCCCCGCGCCGTGGAGCGCCCCAGACTGAGCCTGGCCGTCGGCGGGATCCGGTGTCAGGTCCGCGCTCGCGCCGCCCTGACCCCCGCCGGGCTCGCCCGCTGCGCCTCCTCCAGCGCTCCCGCCGCCGGCTGGCTGCTGGAGGGTCGGGGTCATGAACCGCTGGAATGCCTGCTGCTCGGGCCCCGCATCGGCGCTGACGTAGCACGGGATTTTTCCGTTCGGATCGCAGGGCTGCAGGATGGCCGGGAACGGGACCTGCTTGACCGTGTGACCGGCTGAGAATGCGACCAGGTTGAACAGGTTGATCAACCCGTCGATTGAGTGGAGGTTGGCGTCGGTCTGAGTGTGGGCTCCGAAGATGCCGAGCAGCCGGTCCCGGTTGGAGATCAGATACGAGGTCCCAAACTCGTCCTTGACCCAGCGCAGAAAGTCCTGCTGGCGGGCGTTGCGCACGATGTCGGTGTCGGTGTGGCGGAAGCGCACGAACGCCAGGGCATCGGACCCGCACAGACGCTGGTAGCCCGGCTGGATGTCGATGCTCGAGTAGTTGGTGACCGCGGTGTTGTTGTAGTAGCGGTGGTCGACGTCGACATACACGCAGCCCACGGTGTCGACCAGCGCTGCGAAGCCCCCGAAGTTGACATCGATGATGTGGTTGACGTGCAGCCCGGGGAACACCTGCTGCTGGAGTGTCTTGACCAGCAGGTTCGGGCCGCCGATCGAATATGCGTCGTTGAGCTTGTCCGGTCCGACCGCTCCCCCCTGAGGCAGCTGAACCTGCAGGTCGCGCGGGATCGACAACACGTTGATGGTCAGCGAAGCCGGATCGAGCCGGACCAGCATCATCGTGTCGGTGTGGGCCGCGTTCCAGGGGTCTCCGGCTCGGTGATCTGAGCCGATCAGCAGCAGCGTCTGGGGGTTGCCGGGGTCGGCAATCGTCACCGAGGCACGCTTGAGCGGCGGGGTGCGGTCCAGCTCGGCCTTGAACTGGTTGAACTGGAGCAACCCCGCCACCGCCGTGGTGGCCGCCGCGAACGCCACCACGATCAGCGCTCCCAACGCGAACCGGAGCAGAGCGCCCCGGCGCGTACTGGGAAACAGACTCACGCCAGTCCGCCCTCGATGGCCCGGAGCGGGCCCTCCTGTCCCGACGCTTCCAGGTGGAGCGGCAGCGACCTGATGAATTCGCCCAGGACCCGCCGGTACCTGGCCAGCGACGTGATCGACACCCACTCCTCGGGACCGTGATGGCCGGCACCGACCGGGCCGAACTCCACCGCCGCGATCCCTGCGGCCAGGAACGCTGCGGCATCGGAGGCGCCGTCGCGCCCGACGCTCAGGCGCTCGCCTTGGACCGCCTTGGCCACTGCGTCACGCAGCGCACGCACGAACGGGTTGTTGGGGGAAACCCGGACCGGTGGATGGACGAACGTCCGCGTGACCTCGATCCCCTCGATGGCCTCGATTTCGGCCAGGATCTGCTCCGGGTCCTGACCGGGCAGGTAGCGGATATCCACCGCCATCGTGCACTCGTCCGGCACCTTGTTCAGGGCGTCGCCCCCCCGGATGCGTCCGAGGTTGATCGACGGGCGGTCGAACATCTCCGACGACTCCCGGGAGAACGGAAGCGACTCGATCGTCCGGAAGCTGTCGATCGCCCTGAGCACCGCGTTGTCACCCAGCCAGGGGGTCGAGCTGTGGGCGGCCCGACCGTGGACCTCGATCTGCATGGCCAGCACCCCCTTCGCCTCGACGCCGATCCGCAGGTCGGTCGGCTCCCCGGTGATGGCAAAGTCGCCGCCCAGCCCCCGCTGGACCACGGCGTCGGTCGAGCGCAGGTCAAGCTCCTCAGACTCCTCGTCGGGCACGCAGATCAGCCGCACGGTCACCCGCTCCTGTCGCTCGAGGTCCTTGAGCGCGCACATCATGGCGGCCAGGCCGCCCTTCATGTCGTAGGCGCCGCGACCGATCAGGTTGTCGCCGTCAGCCCGCGGATCGAACTGGTCCTCGTGCGCCGGGACGACGTCCAGATGGCCGTGCAGCACGACGCACGGGTGCTGATCGTCCCGCGGCCCGACCTCGGCGATCAGCACCGGCAGACCCTGATGGTCGAGCACCTGAACCTCGATGTCGCGGGATTCGAGCCAGCCACGGACGAACCCTGCTGCGGCGATTAGCTCCTCGGGCTTGGAGGTGTCGTACCGGATCAGCCGCTCTACCAGGACACGCTCATCGAGCATGCGGAGAGAGGATAGGCCCAAACGGGGGTGTCTCGGCCCGTTCCGAAAGCGCTCGCGCGAAGCGCAGGCGCGCTTTCGGAACGGGGTCAGACGCCGCCTAGGACCCGGAGCCGTCTACGACTTGCAGGAACGCTTCCAGCCGCCGCTTGTCAGCGGCCGCCACGCGCTGCCGCTCAGAGTCCTCCTCCGCGCCTTCGAGCGACTTCTCAGCCTCCTGCAGCCGCTCGCGCAGCTGACCGGCATCCAGCTGGTCCGGAGTGTGTGCCTCCTCGACCAACAGCAGCACGCCGCCTTCGGCGACTTGCATGTACCCCTCGGCCTGAGCGAACCGCTCCACGTCGTTCTCATCGCGGTACAGCCGCAGCTCCGTGGGATCGAGCATGGCGAGCACGGGCTCGTGTCCGGCCAGGATGCCGATCGAGCCGGCCGTGGTCTTGGTCGAGATCTGCTCGACCTCGCCCTCGAACACCTGGCCTTCCGGGGTCAGGACCTCGACCCGGAACTTCTCGTGGGCCACTACTCGCCGCCGTCGCCGCCGTCGCCGCCGGCCGCCTTGACCACGTCGTCGATCGTCCCTTTCAGGAAGAACGCGCGCTCAGGGATGTCGTCGTGCTTGCCCTGGAGGATCTCGTCGAAGCCGCGGATCGACTCGGCGATCGGCACGTAGACGCCCGGCGTCCCTGTGAACTGCTCGGCCACGAAGAACGGCTGGGACAGGAAGCGCTCGATCTTCCGCGCCCGGTTGACCGTGACCTTGTCCTCGTCTGACAGCTCGTCGATTCCCAGGATTGCGATGATGTCCTGGAGCTCGCGGTAGCGCTGGAGCACCTCCTTGACCGCATTGGCCACGCGGAAATGCTCCTCGCCCAGGATCTCAGGCTTGAGGATGGTCGAGGTCGAGTCGAGCGGGTCGACGGCCGGATAGATCCCCTTCTCGGCGATCGACCGCGACAGGGTGGTGGTGGCGTTCAGGTGCGCGAACACCGACGCGGGTGCCGGGTCGGTGAGATCGTCGGCCGGAACGTAGATCGCCTGGATCGAGGTGACGGACCCCTTGCCGGTCGAGGTGATCCGCTCCTGGAGCTGGCCCATCTCCGATTCCAGGGTCGGCTGGTAGCCCACCTGCGAGGGCATGCGCCCGAGCAGCGCAGAGACCTCCGAGCCGGCCTGGACGAACCGGAAGATGTTGTCGATGAACAGGAGCACGTCCTGCCCCTCCTGATCACGAAAGTATTCCGCCATGGTCAGCCCGGACAGAGCGACCCGCATACGCGCGCCGGGCGGCTCGTTCATCTGGCCGAACACCAGCATCGTCTTGTCCAAGACGCCTGACTCCTTCATCTCGATCCACAGGTCGTTGCCCTCACGTGAGCGCTCGCCCACGCCGCAGAACGCGGACAGGCCGCCATGCTCCTGGGCCAGGTTGTGGATCAGCTCCTGGATGATCACCGTCTTGCCCACGCCGGCGCCGCCGAACAGGCCGACCTTGCCGCCACGGGCATAGGGGGCCAGCAGGTCGACCACCTTGATGCCGGTCTCATACATCTCGGCCGTCGGGGTCAGCGACTCCAGGCTGGGAGCCGGTCGGTGAATCGGCCAGCGCTCGGTGTCGTCGGGGATCGGCTCGCCGAGGTCGATCGGCTCGCCGAGGAGGTTGAAGATCCGGCCCAGGGTCTGGCGGCCGACCGGGACCGTGATCGGGCCGCCGGTGTCGATCATCTCTGCCCCGCGGGACAGGCCGTCGGTCGTGTCCATGGCTACGGCTCGGACCCGGTCGTCGCCCAGGTGCTGCTGGACCTCGCACACCAGGTACTCGTCGTGAGCCGCTGAGACGTCGAGATCCTCCTCTTCACGGGCGATCGCGGGCCGCTTGACGATGATCGCGTGGTTGATCTCGGGTAGCTGGTCGGGGAACACAGCCTCGATTACCACGCCCTGGATCTCTTCGATCCGGCCGCGGTTACGGCGGTCCCCGTTCTTTCCGGACCCTGCTGTGCGCTCTTCTTCTGTGGTGGCCATTGGTCTCCAGTCTAGGTGGTGTCGGCGCCCGTTTCCGGCTGCCTAGCCGGCCAGCCCCTCGGCTCCGGCGACAACTTCCATGATCTCCTGCGTGATCTCGGCCTGGCGGGCCCGGTTCATCTGCAACGTCAGATCGTCGATCAGCGCGCTGGCGTTTTCGGACGCGTTGCGCATCGCGGTCATCCTGGCGCCGTGCTCGGACGCGGTTGACTCCAGCAGCGCCCGGTAGATCGAGATCTCGACGTAGTCCGGGACCAGCCGCCCCAGGATCTCCTCCGGGTCGGGCTCGTATTCGACCAGCGCCCGCGGCCCCTCGGGCTCCTCGGCCTCAGATGACTCGTCCTCCAGGATCGTGGCCTGCTGGAGCGGGAGCAGCGTCTCCCGGCTCACCAGCTGCGACAGCGGGGAGATGTAGTGGTTGTAGAAGATCTCCACCCGGTCCACTTCCTGATCCACGTAGGCGGCCATCAGGCGGTCGGCGATCCGCCGGGCGTCCGCGTAGGCCGGGCGGTCGGTGTAGCCGTTCCAGCTGTCGGCCAACTCCAAGCCTCGAAAGACGAGCGAGGAGGCGGGGCGGCGGCCCGAGGCGAAGTACCTCAGTGCGCGACCCTCGCCGGAGTGCTCGCGGCCCGCGTTCACGCCGGCGCGGACGATGTTGGAGTTGAACGCGCCGGCCAGCCCTCGGTCACCAGCCACCAGCAGCAGCCCGACCGAGGAAACCTGCTCGTGCTCGGCCAGGATTGGCAGCCGGGGAACCGCACCCGCCGCCTCCGCCGCCTGGCGGGTCATGCGGCGGATAGCGTCGGCGTAGGGCCGAAGATGCTCTATCCGCTGCTCGGCTCGCCGGAGCCGGGCGGCGGCGACCATCTCCATCGCCCGAGTGATCTTCTGGATGTTCTTGACCGAGCCGATCCGCTCGCGGACGTCTCGCTGCGTTTGGGCCATGAACGATCGGCGACCGCGCTACGCGGGCGCCCCTGCCTCCTCCGGATCAGGCTCAGCTTCGGGTGCCGCCGCGGCCTCGGCTGGGGCCGCTGACTCGCGTCGCACCGGCTCGTCGCTCTCCTGGAGCGGATGCCCCTCCTCATCGAGGTCGTAGCCGAAGTCCTCGGCGAACTGCTTGACCGCCGTGTCCACTGCCTGCTGGGTCTCGTCGCTCCAGTCGCCGCCAGCGATCTTCTTCAGCAGCTCGGGCTCGTTACCGCGCACCGAGTCGGTGAGGTCGGCCAGAAATCGCCGCACCCGGTCGACCGTGATTCGGTCCAGATAGCCGCCGGTGGCGGCGTAGATCTGGACCACCTGGTCCTCCACGGGCATCGGCTGGCGCTCATTCTGGTTGAGCGTCCTGACCAGACGCTCGCCGCGGGCCAGCGTGCGCTGGGTCTCCGGGTCGAGCTCCGAGCCGAACTGAGCGAACGCCTCCAGCTCGCGGTACTGCGAGAGGTCGAGCTTGAGTCGCCCCGCCACCTTGCGCATCGGGGTGATCTGCGCGTTGCTGCCCACGCGGGAAACCGAGATGCCCACGTTGATCGCCGGCCTCACGCCTGAGTTGAACAACCGCGGCTCCAGGAAGATCTGCCCGTCGGTGATCGAGATCACGTTGGTCGGGATGTAGGCGGACACGTCACCGGCCTGGGTCTCGATGATCGGCAGGGAAGTGAGCGAGCCACCGCCTGGCAGCTTCTCACCGGACCGGGGGTCGACCAGGTCGTCGGACAGCTTGACCGCCCGCTCCAGCAGCCGGGAGTGCAGGTAGAACACGTCCCCGGGATAAGCCTCACGGCCAGGAGGACGACGCAGCAGCAGCGACATCTGCCGGTAGGCGAACGCGTGCTTGGTCAGGTCGTCGTAGACGGTTAACGCAGCCCGGCCTGAGTACAGGAAGTACTCGGCCATGGCGCAGCCCGCGTACGGGGCCAGGAACTTGATCGGGGCCGCCTCGTCGGCCGCCGCCATCACGATGATCGTGTTGTCCAGCGCCCCGCCGTCCTCGAGCTGCTTGGCCAGCGCTACCACGGTCGCCTTGCGCTGGCCGATGGCCACGTAGACGCAGACCAGATCGCGGTCCTTATTGTTGATGATCGTGTCGATGGCGATCGCCGTCTTTCCGGTCTGGCGGTCGCCGATGATCAGCTCGCGCTGGCCGCGGCCGATGGGGATCATCGAGTCGATGGCCTTCAGACCGGTGAGCATCGGCTCCTTCACCGGCTGGCGCTGCACCACTCCGGGTGCCTTGTGCTCGGCCGGCCGAGTCTCGGAGGTGTTGATCTCTCCCTTGCCATCGAGGGGATTGCCCAGGGGATCGACGATCCGGCCCAACAACTCCTCGCCCACGGGAATGTCCAGCAACCGGCCAGTTCGCTTGACGGTGTCCCCCTCGACGATCTTCTCCCACTCGCCGAACATCACGGCGCCGACGTTGTCCGACTCCAGGTTCAGGGCCAGCCCGGTGACGTCGTGCGGGAGCTCCAGCATCTCGAAGGACATGCAGTTCTCCAGGCCGTGGATGCGGCAGATGCCGTCCGCCACCGACAACACTGTGCCGACCTCAGTCAGCTCTGCGCTCTCGGTGTCCAGCCCTTCGATCCGGCTGCGGAGGATTGAGGTGATCTCGTCAGGTTTGATCTGCACGTGAATGGCTCCTTGACGCGAGGCCCTACTGCGCGGCCGCGACTTGCTTGCGAAGTTGTTCCAGTCGGTGGCGGATCGAGGCGTCGAGGATCATGTTGCCCACCCGCAGCACGATCCCGCCCAGGATGTCCGGATCTACCCGGCTCGACAGCTCGACCGTCCGGCCGGTCTGCTCCTGCACCCGCCGGCCGATGCTCTGAACTGCTTCATCGTCCATCTGCACGGCGGTGGTCACGTCGACGTCGAGCAGGTTGCGCTCGTCTTCCCATAGCTCGTGAAACCGTGTCCGGATGCGGAAGATGACCGGCATCCGGTGGCGCTCGATCAGCGCCTCCAGGAAGTTGTAGAACGCTGGCTCGGCGCCCTCGAGCGCCCGGGCCAGGGCCGCCTTCTTCTCCTCGCTCGAGAACTCGGGTGAGAAGAAGAACTCGGCCAGGTCCCGGTTTTCATCCACAGCGTCGGTGAACTGGCCGAGTTGGTCGTGGATCTCGTCCAGCTTGTCCTGGTCACGGGCCACCTGGAACAGCGCCCGCGCGTAGACCTCGGCGACCTCCTCCATCAGTTCTCCGATCCCGGGCTGAGCGCGGCGAAGTCCAGCTCGTGCAATGCCTCGTCGAGCAGGCGCCGCTGGTCTTCGGGCGTGAGCACTTTCCGCGTCACCTTCTCGGTGGCGAGCACGGTCAGATCCGCCACCTCCCGGCGGATCTCCTGGATGGCACGGCGCGTCTCGGTCTCGATGTCTCGCCGCGCCCGCTCCATCAGCTCCTCCCGGCGCTTGGAGGCTTCCGCCTCGGATTCGTGCTCCCGGGTTTCGGCCGCCTTCCGAGCGCGGTCGATGATCTCGTCGGCCTGACGCCGCGCTGCCTGCAGCCGCTCCCGGTACTCGACCAGCAGCTCGTCCGCCTCGTGCCGGATCTGGTCGGCGTGGTCGATCGACTCCTCGATCATGTGCTGCCGCTTGTCCAGCGCCTGGGTGATGCGCGGGAAGGCCAGCTTGGCCAGCACGTACATCGAGATCCCGAACAGCAGCAGCGTCCAGACCATCAGCCCGACGTTGGGCTTGATCAGGAACGAGCCGCTGGAAGCGGCGAGCGGCGTGGTGACGACGCCGGCCATCTACTTGAGCACGAAGGACAGGAGGCCGGCCACCAGCCCGTAGAAGAAGGTGGCCTCGGTGAGGGCAAACCCGAGCCACTGGATGCTGGTGATCTCGTCGCGCATCTCTGGCTGGCGGGTGACGGACTCGATCACTTTGCCGAAGATGATCCCGATGCCGACGCCGGCGCCCACCGCGCCCAGTCCGCCGCCGATCGCGATCCCCAGCCCGGCTGTGACCCCGGACGAGGCTCCGAACGACAGGAAATGAATTAGCACTTTGAGCTCAGCTCCTTTGCGTGGTTAGTGTTGAGTGACCGAACCGGCGATGTAGATCGCCGCCAAGGTGGCAAAGATGAAAGCCTGGAGCGTGGCCACCAGGCCCAGCTCGAACAGGTACACGAGGATGCCAAAGGGCAGGGTGAACCAGCCCAGGAACGAAAGCCCCAGGATCACCGCCAGTCCGCCGGCCATGAACAGGATGATCAGGTGGCCAGCCAGGATGTTGGCGAACAGTCGGACGGTGAGCGAGATCAGGCGCGTGAACACCGACACCACCTCGAGCGGGAAGATCAGCACCAGCATGGGGCCGCCGACGCCGGAGGGGACCAGGCTCTTGACGTAGCCGATCGGGCCCTGGGCCCGGATCCCCACCCAGTTGAACGCCACGAACACGATCAGCGCCAGGACGAGGGGTACCGAGATGTTGGCGGTGGCCGCGTAGAGGGCGAACGACGGGATGTGGACACCGAACAGGTTGAACTTCTGCTCGCTGTTGGTGGGCAGCGGCAGGTAGCCGATGAGGTTCGACCACCACACGAACAGGAACAGCGAGGCCAGGAACGGGAACCACCTGGCGGCCATCCGGTCGGGCATGTTGCCGCGGGTGACGTTGTCTCGCATCAGCGAGTAGAGCACCTCCACCCCGGTCTGCACGCGGTTGGGGCGCGTGTGCATCCGCCTGGAGATCCACAGCATCGTGCCGATGGTGAGGATCGCGGCCAGGATCAGATAGAGCACCGCCCGATTGATGCTGAAGATGCCCAGGTGGACCCAGTCGACCAGTTGAAACTCATTCTGGATCTGAAACGCGTTGTTCCTGTGGCCGAAGCCGAAGATCGCAATAAGCGCGATCAGGCCGATCGCGTAGATGCCCACCAGCGTCCACAGCGGGTGTTTCCGGAACCAGGTCATCGGGAGCGCCCCCGGGGACGCGTCACCGCGGAGGTGGCCAGCTGAACCGTGAACGCGACCACGATGACGACCAGCGCGGCCAGGCCGTCGTTCTTGGAGCCGCTGGTTCGGGCCACCACCACGGCCAGGGCCAGCAGGAACAGGCGCCCCAGCATGTAGCCCAATCGGACCGAGATCTGCATCCGCTGGTCGCTCGCTCCGCCGAGTGCGCGCTCCATTCCCACTCCGGCCGCGCGCAGCACCAGCCACGCGCCCGCGCCCACCCCGAAGCCCACCGCCGGGACGCCGATCAGCAGCATGATCGGGGCGGCCACCACGACCAGCAGGACATCCAGGTAGGCCAGGGGCGCCAGCGGGGACTCTGGCAAGGCTGGAGCCTCTAGCGACACCTTCCCTCCGGAGTACGGCGGGACGGCGGTTGGTTACGGTGTGGATTACTGCTGTTCAAGGCAAAGGCGCCGGGTGAGAGGGCCGGAAGGGTACCGGCCCTCGGAAGCGAGGCGCCCGCTCAGGACAGTATCGGCTTGCCTCTCAGCGCGCCGCGGCGGGGCG
This sequence comes from Solirubrobacteraceae bacterium, assembly GCA_035938755.1. Taxonomy (GTDB): domain Bacteria; phylum Actinomycetota; class Thermoleophilia; order Solirubrobacterales; family Solirubrobacteraceae; genus Palsa-465. Next base: position 15,829 of record DASZGO010000085.1, read on the forward strand.
TGCCGGGGCCGCGCTTCGCCGCAGCGCCGGCTTGGGCAACTGGCCCTCGGCCCACATCGCGGCCAGCCCGGTGCGGGGCAGCCCCAGAGCCCCCTCATAGACCAGGTAGCGCGGCTCCCACCGGGGGAAGAACTTGGCGTTGAAGCGATACAGGCTCTCGATCTGAAAGTACGGGTTCCCCACGGCCACGAGCTTGCCCAGCAGCCGCTCGTGCCAGCGGTCCGGGCTGTGCATCCACCGGGCGAACGCGGCGAAGTTCAGCGACAGCTCGCGGATCCCGCGGTCCCGCAGGAGCTCGGTGGCGCTGGCCACCATGAACTCGGTCAGGCCGTTGGGCGTTTCCGGGTCGCGGCGCATGAACGACAGCGACAGGGCCTGGCGGCCGTAGCAGGGCACGAAGTGCAGGACCCCCCGGATCTGGCCCTCGCCGTCCCGGGCCAGCAGGACCAGTGTGTCCTGGCAGTGATCGCCGGCCAGGCTGTCCATGGCCATCGAAAAGCCGCGCTCGGGTGCCCCCAGGCGACCCAGCTCCACCACCCGCTCCGCCTGCGCCAGGGTGGTCGCGTCGAGCTCCGAGGTCTCCAGGACCTCGGCCGCAAACCCGGCCTTGCGCAGCCGGGTCACCGACTGGCGGACCTTGCGGATCGGACGGCCTTCGAGCGAAAAGCGCTCCAGGTCGATGATCGCCTCATCGCCCAGGTAGAGCATCCGCAGCCCCAGCTGCTCGTACAGCGGCCGCATCCGCTCTCCGGCACCCACGGCGCCGAGCTTCAGGCCCCGGGCCTCGGCGAACGCCCGCAGCTGGTCGAGCAACCGGCCGAACGCCTCCGACGGCCCCACCGGATCGCCGGCCAGCAGCAGCACTCCGTTCTCAATCCGGTAGGCCACGAACGCCCGGCCGTCCTCGGAGAAGAAATAGTGCTGGTCGGCTCGCAGCTTGAAGAACGACAAAGTGTCGCTGCCGTGGGCCCGCACCAGCGCGCCGGCCAGATGGCGCGCGGCCGGGCTGGGCAGGCTCCGGGGAGAGGCCAGCGGGCGGAAGATCACGTAGGCGATGGCCAGCAACGTCCCCAGCTCGACCAGGTGCACCGAGAGCGGGATCCAGGCGAAGTGCCGGTGCAGCGCCATGTGGTAGTGGAAGTGGATGGGTCCCGATTGCCAGATCAGCAGGTCGCCGGTCTCACGCAGCACCGAGCCGGGCGACGGATGACCCTGGGACGCCCAGGTGGCCACGGCCGCCGCGAACAGGCCGGCCAAGCCGAGCAACGGGACCCGCCACACCGCGGAGCGCAGGCTGATCGGCTCGTGCTCGACCGTGAAACCGCGGCGTCCGGCGATTAGGATCGCCGCCACGCCCCAGGTGATCAGGGTCTCCTCTAGGTCGAGCCCCTTGAGCACGTCGAACACGCCCAGCGCCAGCATCAGCAGGACCGCCGCCTGAAAGGCGCGCCGGCGGCGCTTGAGCAGGTAGGGCGAGACGAGCAACAGAGCGGCGCCGGCGGGGAGGGCCAGCGCGTGGAACAGGCGCACAGCCTCGACCGGCTCGACGTCCAGCAGCAGGTGTCCGCGCCAGCGGATGTTCGGCGTGAGCGCGGAGGCGATGTTGACCAGCCCGACCAGTCCCGCGCCGATCGCGGCGAGTGTGGGCAGCCGGCTGTGCAGAGTCGACAAACGCAAGGTATCCGGAGGTTGGGGGCTGTTCAGGTGCGGCGGGGGCGCCGATAAGTCCTGTGATGAGGCGCCGCCGACCGACGCTCCGACAAGTACCGAGAAGCTTTCCCGTAGTTACGCCCCTGAGTGTTGCAATCCTGCTAGCTTTGGGCGCCGGATCGGCTGCCGGCCAGGCATATTTGCCGCCCCCGGGCAAGATCTTCCAGGGCGAGGCCGGGCAGCCCGTGTCCTCTTACGTGCACGCGGCGGGCAAGCATCCCGCCGTGTATCAGGAGTTCCTGGCCTGGGGCGAATACGTGCCGCCGATAACCCAGAACGACCAGCTGAGCGCTCGCTCGCGCCTGATGATCATGATCAACACCCGGTCGGGGAGCCAGGAAATGATCACGCCCGGGCAGATCGCCCTGGGCCGGGGCGACCAGTGGCTGATCTCGCTGGCCGGATCGGTGGCCAACCGCGGCCTGGTCACCTACGTGCGGCTGATGGCCGAGATGGACGGTTACTGGAACGCCTACTGCGCCTACAACCAGGACGGCAGCCCGCGGGACGCTGCCCATTCGACAACGCAGTTCCGCCGGGCCTGGAAGCGGGTCGCGCTGATCTTCCGCGGCGGCAGCGTCCAGCACATCGACGCCGTGCTGCGCCGGCTGGGCATGCCCCGGTTGAACGCCGGCGGACAGCGGGCGTTACCGGCGGGGAAGGTGGCGATGGTGTGGGTGCCGCAGGTGGCACCCGGGGACCCAGACGTGCCGGGTAACCAGCCCGGCAACTACTGGCCCGGGCGCCAGTGGGTGGACTGGGTGGGCACCGACTTCTACTCGTTCGCCCCCAACTTCGCGGGGCTGAGCACGTTCTACCTCAACTACCCGGGCGCGCCTTTCCTGTTCGGCGAGTACGCCGTCGGTGAGACCGGTGACGACCCCGGGTTCATTGACCAGCTGTTCGGGTGGGTCTCCTCCCATTCCCGGGTCCGGATGATGATCTACAACCAAGGGGTGAATCCGAGCGGGCCGTTCCGACTGGCGCGCTTTCCGCGGACCTCAAGCGCTCTGCGTCGCCTGCTCGGCGGCTCGGAGTTCCCGGCCTTCGCCCCCGAGTTTCAGGGCTGACGCCGCAGGCACGCCCCTCGGCAGGGCGAATGTCAGCGCCAGCGCCAGCACCGGGAGCACGGCGATGGCGATGAACACCGACGTCAGGCCGTGCGCGTCGGCCAGCAGCCCCAGGAGCGGCGCACCGACGCCGCCCAAGCCAATCGACAGCCCGATGGTGACCCCGGAGGAAATGCCCAGCCGGCCCGGCAGGTATTCCTGACCCATCACGATCGTCACCGCGAACGTGGCGATCGTGGCCGCTCCCGCCACCGCGGCGAACACCACCGCCAGGCCCGGCCCGGCCAGCAGAAAGCCGACCACCAACGGCGGCAGCACGAGCATCGACCCGGCCAGCACGGCGCGGCGGCCGAACCGGTCAGCCAGCGGCCCGCCGATCAGCGTCCCCGCGGCGCCGCCCAGGAGCATGGCGGCCAGCGCGCCATTCCCCAGCGCCTTGCCTGAATGCAGCACGCGCACGTAGTAGAGCGGGATGAAGGTCACCAGGCCGAAGTAGACAAACGATCGCAACGCAATCACCGCCGCCAGCACCCAGAACGGCCTCCAGGCCTCAGGCTCCCGGGTTCGTAGCACCTTGCCTCCGACCAGGTCGGAGCGGAAACCGCGCAGGCGCGGCAGCTCGAACACCATCACGGCCGCCATCAGCCAGGTCGGAATCAGCACGAACAGCGTTCCGCGGAGCCCGAAGACCAGCACCAGCGGGGTGATGATCACCGGCCCCAGGGCGAAGCCCACATTGCCGCCCACGCTGAACAGGCTCATGCCGCTGGCCCGGCGCGCGCCCGAGACGTAGTTGGCAAACCGAGACCCCTCGGGATGAAACGCCGCCACGCCGAGGCCGCTGAGCAGCACGCAGGCGAAGATCAGGCCGTAGCTCGAAGCGATCCCGATCAGGGCCACGCCCAATCCGCCCAGGGCCGGGCCCAGTGGCATCAGCCAGGGCAGCGAGCGCCGGTCGGACAGGTGGCCGAACAGCGGTTGGATCACGCTGCTGGAGATCGTCGCCGCCAGCACCAGGGCCGAGGCCGAGGCGTAGCTCAGGTGGTCCTTGGCGATCAGAAACGGGAGCAGCGCCGGAACCGAGCCCTGGGCCACGTCGGTGAACAGGTGGCCGGCCGACAGCGTGGCCATGGCCCGGCGATCGACGCCGTGGATCCTCATCCGCCGAGGTGCTTCAGCTTGTGGCTGACCTCTCGCTGCTTGTTCACCAGCTCCTGTTCGAGCGCTTCGAGCTCGCGCCGGCGTCCGCGCACCAGCTCCAGCTGGGTGGCGATGTGGCCCAGGGACTCGCCCAGCAGGCGCCGGCGGGTGTCGGGATCCTCCGACTGCCGGTACTCGCGGCGGATCTCGGCCCGCGCGGTCTCGGCCTCCAGCAGCTGCGAGAGCTGTTCCAGCGACAGCCCGAGCAGATCGCGGAGGCGCAGGATCTCCTTGACCCGGTCCAGGTCAGCCTCGGTGTAGGAGCGGTGCTTCCCCTGATCCCGGTCATCGGCTGAACCCAGCAGCCCGATCTCCTCGTAGTAGCGGATCGTGCGCGGCGTGGTGCCGGCCAGCTCGGCCAGCTCGCCGATGCGCAGGGTCTTCTCAGCGGTACTCACGTCGCTGCCACCTGCGGCCGGGGCTCGGGCACCGCTGCGGCCCTCTGGTGGCGCGGGCGTGCGGCGGCCACGAACGCGCCGAGGACCGAGATCCCAGCCAGGCACCACATTGCCGTGTGCATGTTGGCGATGAACGGGTTCAGCTGCGAGGTGGAGATGTGGTTGGCCAGGCCGGAGAACACCTTGAACAGGACGTTCTTG
>DASZGO010000086.1:0-3923 GCA_035938755.1 Solirubrobacteraceae bacterium
GTGATCAGGTCCGGGCGCTCGAAGTAGTACTGCTCGTCGATCAGGAAGTACTCCTGCTCGGGTCCGACCGTCGTGAAGACACGGCTGAAGCTAGGGTCGCCAAACAGCTTGAGCGCCCGGATGGCCGACTTGCTGAGCGCGTCCATCGAGCGGAGCAGCGGGATCTTGTGATCCAGCGCCTCGCCGGTCCAGGAGGCGAAGGCGGTGGGGATGCACAGCAGCGCGCCGTTGGGGTTCTCCAGGATGAAGGCCGGGCTGGTGGGATCCCAGGCGGTGTAGCCGCGCGCCTCGAACGTGGCGCGGATCCCGCCGGTGGGAAAGCTCGAGGCGTCCGGCTCGCCCTGGATCAGCTCCTTGCCGGAGAACTCGGCCAGCGCCGTGCCCTCACCGGTCGGCCCGTAGAAGCTGTCGTGCTTCTCGGCCGTGGAACCGGTGAGGGGCTGGAACCAGTGGGTGTAGTGGGTGGCCCCACGCTCCAGGGCCCAGTCCTTCATGGCCTGAGCCACGGCGTCGGCCAGCGACGTGTCAAGGACCTCGCCCCGGGCCAGCGTCTGCTGGAGGCGCCGGAAGACGTCCTTGGGCAGGCGCTGGCGCTGGACGGCCGGGCTGAACACGTTGAGCCCAAAGACCTGGTTGTCCGGGGCGGTGAGGTCAGCCGCCCCCAGCGAGCCGCCGTTGGGCGTCCACTGGGCGGCCAGAACGTTCTGCTGACGAATGCGAGGCATTGAGTTTCAGACTCCCTTCATGTGCAACCAAAAGGCTCAGAGCGGCCTGCCGGACGACGGGTGGCCAGGGCGCGCAGGTGCACGCCACGCGCCCTGGGCATGCGCCGGCAAGCCTACGGGATCAGCGCCTGGCGGGCACTATCCAGATGGACAAAGCGCGTCGCGGGCCGGCGAGGCGCCAAAGCACCCCGCCGACCCGCGCTCGAGACGCGCTAGACCGTCGATGGAGCAGCCGGTACGGCTGCCGGCTCCGGGGTTCCGGACGGGAACGCCAGGGACGGTACGTCGGACGGATACACCTCGTGGCCGTGCTCGGCCACGTCGCCGATCTCCATGTTCTCCTTCTTCATCCGCAGCGGGATGAAGATGTTGACCACCTTGAGCAGGATGAACGTGATCACGCCCGTCCACACGATCACGAACAGTGCGGTGAAGAACTGCCACTTGAGCAGTGTCCAGTTGCCGTGGACCGCACCGGTCGCCGTGCCCGCGGCCGTGAGATGACCCTTCCCGTCGCCCGTAAACGACAGGGCCATGTTCGGGTCGGCGAAGATCCCGACCAGGAGGCCACCCGTCAAGCCGGCAAACCCGTGCGTGTAGACCACGCCGAGGGTGTCGTCGACTCTTCGGAGCAGCGACGTTCGGCTGAGGTAGTTCAGCGCGAAGTACACGACCGTCGAGCCGATCACGCCGATCGCCGCCGCGCCCCAACCGTTGACGTAGCCAGCGGCCGGGGTGATGCAGACCAGTCCGACGATCATGCCGTTGACCGTTCCGATCAACGACGGCTTGCGCCGGGTCAGGTAGTCCCAGGCGATCCACACCAGCAACGCGACCGCGGTACACAGGTTGGTGTTGAGCACAGCTCCCGCGGCGGACATGTTCGACGCATACGGGTCGCCGCCGTTGAAGCCGTTCCATCCCAGCCACAGCAGACCGGCGCCCACCGCGACCATGGCCACGTTGTTGGGGGCGTCGATCTCCCGGTCTCGTTGGAGTCGTGGTCCTATCACCGCCGCCGCGACAAAGCCCGCCACACCGGCCGATAGGTGGATCACATAGCCACCCGAGAAGTCGACGGCTCCGTGATGAGAGAAGAAGCCGCCGCCCCAGATGAGGAACGCGTCAACGCAGTAGACGCAGGTGATCCACAGGGCGCAGAACGGAAGCCACGCCTTGAAGTTCACCCGGCCGAGCACCGATCCCAGAGCCAGAATCGGCGTGATCGCCGCGAACACGAACTGGAAGTAGATGAGCGCCGACTTGGGGAACGACTGCGTCCCGAGGAGCGGGATCACCCCTTGCCCCTGGAGCTCCTTGTGACTGAGGACCGGTCCGGGTTGGCCGAGGAAGTTCGAGAAGAACCCACCCGTGTAACACGGGGTTCCGGCACCTCCGGCGGACACGCAGTCCTTCGTATGAGCGAGCCCACCGACCGGCGTCCCGAAGCCCATCTTGAACCCCCACAGCACCCAGACGACCAGCACGATGGAAAACGTGGCGAACGTCAACATCATGCTGTTGATCGACCAGCGTTTTTGCATCACGCCGCCATACAGGACGGCGAGGCCGGGGACGCTCATCAAGCCGACGAGCGTGGCGGCTGTTATCTGCCAGGAGGTATCCCCAGCATTCAGCCAACTTGGTGCTTCAAACGGCATAGAACTCCTTAGGTCGTGGGTGAGCAGGCCTAGTCTGGGGTTGGCGATTCGAGGCCACCATGTACTCGGGTCCAGGAAACCGGGGCGGGGTTATGTACATCCGGATAAACCGATCCCGCAAACACCGGGAACGCGGGCGGCGCGGGGTGGGCCCCTGGGCCGGGGCTGGTCCAATGACCGCCCGCACCTATGGCACGATCGATCGATGACCCCCCTGGCCACCCTCTACGCGGCCGTGTTCAACTCGGTGGCCGGGCTCGGCAGCCACGTCCACCACGTCCAGGTCCACCATCACCACCGGTTCAGCGGCTCGCCCGTCGGCTACTTGGGGCTGGCCGCAGCTTCCGCCGCCAGCTGGATCGGCGTGCCCGGGCCGGGAGAGCCGCTCCTGATCGCCGCGGGCATCCTGGCCGCCAAGAACAAGCTGGATATCACGTCCGTGCTGCTGGTGGCCTGGGCCAGCGCGGCCGGGGGCGGGGTGGGAGGCTGGCTGGTTGGGATGAAATTCGGCCGGCGCCTGCTAGGCGCCAAAGGTCCGCTGTACAGCTTCCGCCAGGGGGCGATGGCCCGCGGGGATGCGGTGTTCAAGCGCTATCCGGTGCTGGCCGTCGTCCTCACGCCGTCGTGGGTCAGCGGGATCCACCACGTCGGCGCAGCCCTATACCTGCCGGTGAATGCTCTGGCCGCCCTGGCCTGGGCGGTCGGGATCGGTCTCGGCGCCTACTACGCCGGGCCACCGGTGGTCGACGTGGTCGCCGACATGGGGTGGGTGCTCGGCGGCGCGCTGCTAGCGCTCATCGCGGTCGCGATCGGGGTCGAGGTCCGTCGCCGCCGCTCTCACCGACGGCGATCCCAGCCCCGGCCGGCGGACTAGCCCAGGACTAGCCCCCGACCGGAAGCCCAGCCTTCCGGCACTCGGCGATCAGCGCCGGGCCGCCCACCGCCCCGGGGCGAGCCGCCGTGCTGCACAGCGCCCGGGCATCGGGGCCGCAGTGATAGATGTACTGCGCCCCGACAGGGCCGGCGATCGTGAGGTAGATGCACCCGCGGGAGGACGTCGGGCCCGGGAGGGCCAGCGCGACGATCAGCGCGATGGCCAGGGCCACCACAGCTCCCAGCACTCCCCCACCCATCCACCGCTCGCGCGGGGAGAGCCTGCGGCGGAGCCGAATCTGCTCGGCGTGTCCCGGCGGGAGAATCAGCACGGCCTTAGAGACCGCTGGCAGCCCACGAGATGCCGGAGAACGGCACCGCCGGGTTGCCTACGTCCAGCTGTATCTGGGCCCGCGGATTCAGAGGGATGTCCCGGGGATTGGCGGTCCACGGCTTGCCGTTGACGAACGCCTTGACCTGACCGGTGTGGCCGGCCACCTGGTTGGCGCTCAGCGGCTGTCGCCACTCGTCGAAGAAGTTGCCCAGGGTGTACACGCGGGCGGTCGGAGACTCGATGTGCAGCACCCCGTCGGCGGTGTGGGTGTGCAGCCAGTAGTAGCACTTCTGGGCACCGTAGAACGGGCCCGCGGGAGTCTGCTGGGCC
>DASZGO010000087.1:0-14619 GCA_035938755.1 Solirubrobacteraceae bacterium
GCGATCACGATCGGCGGCCTGGAGGGAAACTTCGAGCTCAACGTGCGGGTGCCGCTGATCGCCCGCAACCTGCTCGAGTCGATCGGCCTGCTGACCGCGGCCGCCCGGGTGCTGGCCGAGAAGTGCGTTGACGGGATCGAGGCCAGCACCGAGGGGACGCGGCGGTCGGCCGAGATGACGCTGGCCGCGGCCACGGCGCTCAACCCCTACATCGGCTACGACAAGGGCGCCGAGATCGTCAAGGAGGCGGCGAACTCGGGGCGGCCGCTCAAGGAGGTTGCGCTGGAGATGGGCGTGGACGAGGAGACCTACGAGAAAGCCATGGACCTGCGCAAGATGGCGCAGGGCAACCTGTAGCGACCCAGCCGGATGAGCTCCAAGATTCCCGAGGGCGCCGGGGATCGCCTGACCAGGGGGACCATCATGGCCCTGGTGGCGATGAGTCTCGCCGTGTTCGTCGTGGCCAACGACTTCACCGCCCTGTCGGTGGCGCTGCCCCAGATCGAGCGGCAGTTCGACGCCGACGTGGGTGGGGTGCAGTGGGTTATCAATGCCTACGCGCTGGTGTTCGGCGTGTTCATCGTGACCGGCGGGCGGCTGGCCGACATGTTCGGCCGCAGGCGGATATTCTTCGTCGGGGCGGGCATCTTCGCCGTGTTCTCCGTGCTCGGCGGGGTTGCCCAATCGGCCGGCTGGCTGATCGCTGCCCGGGCGCTGATGGGGATCGGCGGGGCCCTGATGTGGCCCGCCACGCTGGGGATGACCTACGCGATCCTGCCCGAGAGCAAAGCCGGGCTGGCCGGGGGCCTGATCATCGGGGTGGCCGGCATCGGCAACGCGCTCGGGCCGCTGCTCGGCGGCGTGCTGACCGATGTGGCCAGCTGGCGCTGGGTTCTGCTGCTGAACCTGCCGGTGGCCGCGATCGCCTGCTTTGTCACCTGGCGGGAGGTCTCAGAGCCAAGTGACCGGGCGCGCACGCGCATCGACTACTGGGGCGTGGTCAGCCTTTCGCTGGGGCTGACGGCGCTGCTGGTGGCGCTCGACCAGGTGACCGACTGGGGATTCGGGGACCCGAAGGTGATCGGACTGCTCGTCGCGTTCGTAATCCTAATTGGGGCGTTTCCATTCATCGAGCGGCGGGCGGGGGAGGACGCGCTCCTCCCGCCGGAGTTGATTCACAAACGCCAGTTCATGGTGGCCTGCTCCGTGGTGCCGCTGCTCGGCACCGGATTCTTTGTGCTGTTGCTGTACCTGCCCCAGTACATGCAGAAGCTGCTGGGCTATTCGCCGCTGAAGGCCGGGGTGGGGCTGCTGCCCATGATGGCCGTGTTCGGAGCGGTGTCGTTCGTGGCGGGAAACCTCTACAACCGCATGGGCGCCAGGCTCAGCGCTGCCGCCGGCGCAGGATGCATCACGATCGGGCTGGTCGTGGTCGGCTTCGCCGACGTCAGCACCGGCTACGGGCTGCTCGCCGGGGGCATGGCGGTGTTCGGGGTCGGGGTGGGACTGGCCTTCTCAGCGCTGACCACCGCCGGGGTCACCGCACTGGACCCCGCGCACGCCAGCCTGGCCGGCGGTGTGCTCTATATGTCCCAGGTCGCCGGCAGCTCGGTGGGACTAGGGCTCGTAACGGCGATATTCACGACCACGGCCCAGGACAAGGTGCACCGGGTCGGCGTCGTTCGGGGGCTGACGCAGGTGCAAGAGCACGCGGTTAACGGCATCCTGGCCGGTACCGGCAGCGCACAGCATCTGCTGAGCGAGTTCCCTCAGGCCGGCCCCGCGCTCAACGCGCTGTCCCGGCAGGCGTTCGTCGAGGGCACGCAGACCGGCTTCCGGGTGGCTGCAGGGTTGGCCGCACTGGGGTTCGTGATTGCCGCCGTGTTGATCAAGGGCCGCCCGCAGGCGAGCCCGGCGCCGATCGCCGAGCCCTCAGCCGCTGCCGCGTAGGAACGCCGCGGCCTCCGACTTCACGTCCGCCACCAGACTGCCCAGCGCGACGTTGGCATCGAGCAGGTGCAGGCCCCACTCAGGCGTGGGGCTGGCTTTGGGGGTCTTGCCGCCCCGCAGCGCGGTGATCTCCAGCACGTTGGCGTTGTTGGCCGACGAGCAGCGGGCGCGGTAGGCGCCGGGGGAAGACCACCACACGGTCGGGGGGTGCGGGAAGGTCAGCCCCAGCAGCGCGATGCCCGCGGACAGGATGCTCCCCTTATAGAAAGGCTGGCTCGGGCTGATCGGGTCGACCAGCGCGCTGCCGCCGCCCAGCGCGGCCGGGTTGGTGCACAGCACCTGGGTACCGGGAGTGGTCGAGCGGCCGAACAACGTTGGGGTGGGCACCGGCTGATCGAACGTCGAAAACGCAATCACGCAGTGCACCTGCGTGGCCGAGTGGCAGGCCGGGATGTGCTTGAAGTCGCCTCCGACATCCCGGCCCTTCTTGACGAGCACGTTGCCGCCCATCAGGATCGCCGACACAAGCCGCTGGCGCACCGCGGGCTTGCGGTCGACGTCCTTGCCGATCAGGCTTCGCAGCACGAACGAGCCCTGCGAGTGGCCAATCAGCACGAAGCCCCGGCCGTGGTTGAACTTGCGCAGGTACAGGGCAAACGCGCTCCGCACGTCGGCCAGGGCGATGTTGGCGTTGGGCTTGGTGGTCGGCTTCCCCTGGCCGATTCCGGCCAGGGTCAACTGCCGGTACATGGGCGCGTAGACCTTGCAGTACTGCGAGTACCGCGCCGCCTGGTAGAGCGCGATCGAGCGCTCGACCGGATCGATATTCAGGTTCGCGTTGCCGGTTGGCTGCCCGCTGACGGTCGGGTAGACGTAGAAGCAGTCGATGGCCGGATTCCTGACCGGTTTGGGATGCTGCACGCCGACCTTCTTCAGGGTCGGGGTGAAGACGGTGGTGGAGAGCCCGGGTGTACACGGGTTCGGGTGATGACCCGGAAGACACAGCCATACCGTCTTGGCCGAGGCGCTGGGCACCAGCGCTAGGCCAACCGCCACGAACAGACCAACTACCAACCTACGCATCCCGGGTCTCCTCTCCGGGCGCCTCCGACGCGGGAGTTTACCGTTCGGTAAAGCACTGGCGCTCTACTCTGCGCCAGATGCCTGGGTCGCTGCTCGCCGTTGACGTGCCGTTCCTGCTGTACCGGTCGTTCTTCGCGCTGCCCGACTCGATTACCGGCCGGGACGACCATCCGGTCAACGCCCTGCTGGGCGCGGCCAACGCGCTCCTGCGGATCGTGGCCGATCGGCGCCCGCGGGCCGTGGTGATCTGTTTCGGCGCCGAGGCGGCGCACTACCGAGTGAAGCTCTATCCCAGCTACCACGCGGCTCGCCCTGAGGTGCCCGAAGCGCTGGACTGGCAGTTCGCCCAGGCGCCGGGCTTCTTCGAGGCCTTCGGCTGGACCTGTGCGTCCTCGGATGACCTCGAGGCCGACGATCTGCTGGGATCGCTGGCCTCGGTCGAGGTGGCGGCCGGCGGCGAGGCGCTGATCCTCACTGGCGACCGTGATATGTATCAGTGCGCGGCCGAGCGCGTGCACGTGCTGTTTCTGAAGTCGGGTATCACCGGGTTTGAGGAGGTCGATGCGGCCGAGGTCAAACGCCGCTACGGCGTGGGGCCAGAGCTGGTCCCCGACTTCATCGCGCTGCGCGGCGACCCGTCCGACGGCCTGCCCGGCGCTTCCGGGGTTGGGGCCAAGACGGCGGCCGAGCTGCTCCGAGTTCACGGCTCGCTGGAAGGCGCGATCGCCGGCGCCCGCCAGGAGCGTCCGCGGATCGCCCAGGCGCTGACCGGGCAGGCCGACGAGTTGCGGGCGTTCCGGGAGATTGCCGAGCTGCGCACGGTGCGCCTGGAGCGTCCGGCCGATCGTCCCACCGACCTGGCCGGAGGGGCGATGGCGGCGCGGGGGCTGGGGTTGAACCGTTTGGCAGAACGCCTAACGAACGCACGCGATCTGGATGACCTTTAGTACAGTTGCGCCATGACGACACGGATAAGGGGCGTGTTGTTGGGGGTCATCGCCGCAGCCGGCGGGGTCGGTCTGGCGATTGTCATGGGCACCTCGGCCGGTGCGGCCGGCCCGACCACCACCACGCTGGGGAGTACGACGGGCAATCCCACGGGGAACTTCACTTGCGGGTTCCCAGAGTGCACATACGTCCCCTTCGCGGGTGTCTCCGGCGCAGAGCTTCAAGTGCCCTTCGACGGCACCGTCACCAGCTTCTCTCTCAATGCCAACAGCACCGGCGGCACCGTCTTTCTCCGCGTGCTTCGGCCAGCGGGCGGTGGCCAGTTCACCGGGGCTGGCACTAGCCCGTCCCAGACGATTACCAACACCGGAGGCCAGACGTTCGCAGTGTCGTTGCCGGTCAAGGCGGGCGACGTGCTGGCCCTCGACAACGGCTCCAGCGCGCTCCTCTTTGACAACTCGAGCTCGAATTCAGGCACGGCCTATTACCAGCCAGCCTTGGCCGACGCTGCCACCGGAGCTCCGAGCAATGTCGTCGCGCCGTCTCGACTGCTGCTCAGCGCCGTCGTCGCCTCCAGCGGCACGACACCCACGACGACGACGAATCCCACTGTCACGGTTACGGTGACCAAGACCGTCACGGTCGTCACGCCACCGGGTCCGCCGCCGGTCCTGAGCAGCGTCAAGCAATCTCATCAGGTCTGGCGGCCGAGCAAGCTGACGGGCAACCCGAAGATTCCGGTGGGAACCACGTTCTCGTTCAAGCTCAGCCGGAACGCATTGGTCAACTTCACTTTCCGGCGGGGCGGGCGCGCACGGGGGAGCATCTCGGTGGTTGGTCATCCAGGGATCAACCAGGTCAAGTTCAGGGGCATTGTGTCTAGTGGACGCGCGCTGCTTCTGGGTCGCTACACGGTGACCCTGGTCGGTAACACGGCTGGCGGCAAGTCGAGGCCGGTCACGCTGAGCTTCAGGATCACGGGCTGAACTTGACCGTGATCACGTCGCCGTCGCGGACGACGTAGTCGCGGCCCTCCAGGCGCAGGGTCCCCCGGTCGCGTGCGCCGGCGTAGCCGCCGGCATCCACCAGCTCCTGCCAGCCGACCACCTCGGCTCGGACGAAGCCCCTCTGGATGTCAGAGTGGATCAACCCGGCGGCGTCCCATGCCGACTCGCCGCGGTGCAGGTGCCACGACTGAGCCGGCTTGGCCTCGCCGGCGGTGAAGAACGTGATCAGCTCGAGCAGCGAAAACGCCCCGCCCACCACCGCTTCGAGCCCTGACTCGGTCAGTCCCAGCTCGCCGCGCATGGCTGCGGCCTCCTCAGGGTCGAGCTCCGCCAGTTCGGCTTCCAGGCGCGCCGACACCGCTATGGCCTCCGCGCCGCGGACCTGCGCGTACTCCCAGATCGCCGGTGGCACCTCGGTGGTGCCCTCCTCGACGTTGGCCACGTAGAGCACCGGTTTGGCGGTCAGCGGCTGAAGCAGGGCCAGAGCGTCCCGCGCCTGGTCAGGCGGCGGCGCCACCGCGCGGGCCGGGCGGCCCGCCCCCAGGACCGCGATCAGCTCCTCCAGCCACTGGCTCTCGGCCTTGGCGTGCGTGTCCGCTCCCTTGGCCGCTTTGGACACCCGGTCGAGCCGCCGCTCGGCCTGCTCCAGGTCGGCGTAGATCAGCTCGGTCTCGATCGTGTCCAGATCGGCCAGCGGGTCCACGCGTCCCTCGGGGTGGACGACGTTCGGGTCCCGATGGGTCCGGACCACGTGGACGATCGCGTCGGTCTCCCGGATGTTGGCCAGGAATTTGTTCCCCAGACCTTCGCCCCGGTGAGCTCCGGCCACCAAGCCGGCGATGTCTGAGAACACGATCGTGTCCGGCACCAGCTTGGAGGCTGCGATCGTCTCGGCCACGGCCTCGAGCCGGCGGTCGGCCACCGGCACCACGGCCACGTTGGGCTCGATCGTGGTGAACGGGTAGTTGGCCGCCTCGGCGGCCACGCCGGTCAGCGCGGTGAACAGCGATGACTTTCCGGCGTTGGGTAGCCCGACGATTCCTACCTTCACGCCGGCCACGCTCCGGCCAGGACCGTGCCCAGTGCCGCGCCGGCCACGACGTCGCTGGGGTAGTGGACGCCGAGGTAGGGGCGGCTGGCGGCGAAGATCGCCGCGGCCAGATAGAGCGGAGCAGGCGGCAGCATCCGGCTGTAGGCCCGGGCAGCGGCAAACGAGGTCGTGGCGTGTGCGCTGGGGAACGACAGGCGAGACACGGTAGGCGTCAAGGGGTCGAGGCCCGGGAGCTCAGGCCGGTGGCGACGGACGGTGACCTTGACCGCATAGTTGAGCGTGTAGGCGCCGGCCACAACCCGCACTCCGCGCAGCCACTCTCGCCGGCCCCGCCCCCGTGAGAGCCCCGCTCCGACCAGGCCCAGGGCCAGCCAGCAGGCGGCGTGCTCGCCCGTGCGCGAGTAGGCGCCGACCACCCGTTCCAGCCATGCCGGATGGGCCCTGGTGCGGGCAAGCCGAAGCAGCGCGCGATCGAACTCGATCGGAGACACTGAGCCCACGATACGTAGAACGTTCATCGCGGCGGCTCTTGCCTGCCTGCTGGCCGGCTGCGGCTCGGCTTCCGGAGGGTCGGCCGCGAGCGCCGCCGGTCTGGCCCACTGGACCACCTTCGCCCGTACCAGCCGTCCGCTGGATGTCGCCGGGCCCCGCCGCGATGGATCGCTGGTCATGGCGGCCGCAGGCCGGCTGTTTCTGGTCCGCCCCAGGGGCAAGATCGTTCCGTATGCGTCGGCCTACCGGAGCCCGGGAGGCGAGGAGCCCTACATCACGCTCTCACCCGGCGGCTGCTTCGGCAGCCAGACGGTGTACGCACTGCGGCTGGCCCAGGGGCGAGGGGTCCTGGCCATAAGCTCGGCCGGCCGGGTCCGCCACTTCGCCAGCATCAGCGCCCCCGGGCTGCTGGACGGCATCACGTTTGGCTGGCGGAAGCTGCTGGTGACGATCAACCACGGCTCGACCACCACCGTCGACGCGGTCGACTGCCAGGGACGGGTCCACACCGTCACCCGCACGGCGCCTAGGGTCGAGGGCGGAATCGCGGTCGCGCCGTCCACCTTTGGGCGCTTCGCCGGGGATCTGATCGCCCCGGATGAAGGAGGTGGCCGGGTGTTCGCCATCGCGCCGAACGGCCGGAGCTTCTTGGTGGCCAACTCGGGCCTGCCCCACGGCGGCGACGTGGGGGTGGAGAGCGAGGGGTTCGCGCCGCCGGGCCCCTATCGCGCCGTGATGGCCGACCGGCTCACCCCCGGCAACCCCCATCCCGGGGACGACGTGCTGCTCAGCTTGAGCTCGGCGGCGCTGGGCCGGCAGGGCGTCAATGCGGGCGATCTGCTGGTGGCCACGGAAGGCGGCGCCCGCGTCGACGCGATCGGGTGCTCCCAGACCGGCTGCACCGTCCGCCACGTGGCTGACGGCCCCTCACAGGCTCACGGCGAGGGGCATCTCGCTTTCCTGGCCGGCTAGGTGAACTGCGCGGCTACGCGCCGAAGCCCACGTGGTGTTCTTCGTCCTCTACGAGCACGTAGACCACCTTCGACAGATCCAGAGCGACGGTTCCGTCCTCGAAGCGGACGTCCCGCCAGCCCTCGGAGCCCAGCGCGTCACGGAGCTTGGACAGCTCGGTCGGGAGGATCCGGCCGGACAGCACCTGGCTGCCGATGAACCCGATCGACACCTTCAGCGGCTTTTCATCTGCCATCAGTGCGCCTCCTGGGCCGGTTGAACGATCTCGGTGAGGACCCCGCCGGTCGAGCCGGGATGCAGGAACGCCACCAGGGAGCCGCGGATCCCCGTGCGGGCATGCTCGTCGATCAGCCGCAGCCCGGCCGCGGATAACTCGCCCAGCGTCTCCTCGACATCGGCCACGCGATACGCGACGTGGTGCAGTCCAGGGCCCCGGCGGGCCAGGAACTTCCCCACCGCGGTGTCCGGTCCCAGCGGGTGGAGCAGCTCCACGTGGCTGGTGCCGACGTCGAGCAAAACCGCCTCCACGCCTTGCTCCTCCACGGTCTCCTGATGGACCAGCGGCATGCCCATTCTGTCGCGATAGAGCTTGATGGCCGCGTCGAGGTCCTCAACGGCCACGCCTACGTGGTCGATCGTGTCGAGCATCGGCCGGAGGTTACCCGGCGGGGATGAGCTGCCGCGCTTAGGGCAGCTGGGTCGGACGGCGCGCTGGGTTGAGCGCCGTGGCGGCGGCGATCGACAGCTCGCCGATCCGGCTGGGCGCGGCGGGCGGCGTGTCGCCCATGACCTCGGCGATGTCCTTGCGTTCGAGGACCTCGTTGGTCAGTAGCCGGCCGGCCAGCGCGTCCAGCTGCGGCCGATGGGCGTCGAGCAGCTTGATCGCCCCGCGGAGGCTCTCGTCGGCTAGCTCGGCCACCTCCTGGTCGTGGACGCGGCGGGTGCCCTCGGCCGCGCCGTTGGCCAGGCCGGGCAGCGAGGTCGAACCCGTCCCCATGGCGTACTCGGCCACCATCGACCGGGCGATCTCGCCCACGCGCTTGAGGTCGTCCGCCGCGCCGGTGGTGATCGAACCGAACACGAGCTGTTCCGCGGCCCGCCCGCCGAGCAGCATGGTCATGAAGTCGATCAGCTCCTCGCGGGTCTTCAGATACCGGTCCTCCTCGGGCAGATTCAGCGTGTAGCCCAGAGCCTTGCCCCGGGGCACGATCGAGATCCGGTGCACGCGGTCCACCGAGGGCAGCAGCTCCCCGCACAAGGCGTGTCCCGCCTCGTGGTAGGCCACCACGCGCTTCTCGTGATCGGTCAGCGTGCGGCGGGACTCCATGCCCGCCACCACCCGCTCCAGGGCGGCGTCGAAGTCCGGCATGCCTACCACGTGCTCGCCGCGGCGGGCGGCGAAGATCGCCGCCTCGTTGCAGATGTTGGCCAGGTCTGCACCGGTCAGCCCTGAGGTCTGCCGGGCCAGGATGTTGAAGTCGATTCCGTCCGCCAGCGGCTTGTTGCGCGTGTGCACCTGGAGGATCCGCTCCCGGCCGGCTACGTCGGGCGGCGAGACGAAGATCTGACGGTCGAATCGGCCCGGGCGCAGCAGCGCCGTGTCGAGCTTCTCCAGCAGGTTCGAGGCGGCGATCACCACCACGTCCTTACGGGCGCTGAACCCGTCCAGCTCCACCAGCAGCTGGTTGAGCGTCTGGTCGCGCTCTCCGGACACGTCGTGGCCCCGGTGGCCGCCCACCGCGTCGAGCTCGTCGATGAACACGATCGCCGGAGCCTTCTTGCGGGCCGCCTTGAACAGCCGACGGATCCGGGCCGCGCCCACGCCCACGAACATCTCGACGAACGAGGCCGCGGACTGGGAGAAGAACGAGGCGCCCGATTCGTGGGCCACCGCCTTGGCCAGCAGCGTCTTGCCGGTCCCGGGCGGGCCGTGGAGCAGGATGCCCTTGGGCACCTTGGCGCCGATCTCCTTGAAGCGCTTGGGGTCCCGCAGGTAATCGACCACCTCGCGCAACTCCTCCTTGGCCTCGTCGGAGCCGGCGATGTCTCCCCAGCCGATGCTGGGCGCATCGTCGGGCTTGATCTGTTGCGGCCGCGTGCGCGGCATGAACCGGATGAGCGCAAACACACCCACCACGAGCAGGCCCATGAAGATGATCGGCAGCCAGGCCTGGAGCCAGTCAACGAAGGACCCGTAGCCGAGGAAAGTAGAGAAGGTCATCGCACCAAAGGGTTAATCGGCAGGGGTCCGGAATCAATCAACTTTCTGCAGTCGGGGATTCGGCACATAGCCACGTCCCTCCTTTGCACACGGCCGACCCTCCAGCCGGACCACGTCGGCCGTGAAGTCGTTTTCGCCCCGGATCAGCGATGAGCCGACCCCATAGGCGTCCACCGGCACCCCGGCGGTCTCAAACTCGCGGATTCGCTGGGCATTGAAGCCTCCGCTGGCCACGATCCGGACGCTCTGATGCCCGGCCTCATCTAGCGCTGAGCGGACGGTCTGGACCAAGCGCGGATTCACGCCGTTCGGCCTGAACCCACCGAGCTGGTGCCACAGCGAGCCATCCACCATGTCCTCGCTGGTGTCCAGACGCACGCCCCACAGCCTCGGGCCGAGCGCCTCGGCGACCTCGAGCGCAGTCTGGACCGAATGGTTTACGAAGTCCACCAGCACGGTGATGTTCATCTCCCTGTGGTAGCGGTCGGCGAACGCGGTGGCGGCCGTTACCGTGTCGCCCCCGTAGGCGGCGATCAGGCCGTGCGGAACCGTGCCGACGCCGCGTCCACCCCACCACGAGGCCTGGGCGTCGGTCGAGACCCCGATCGCTCCGGCCACGTGGGCGCTCCAGCCGTCGCCGGTCTGGACCAGCCAGTGGTCGTGGCGGGCCGGGAAGTAGAAGATCTGCTTGCCGCCGGCCGCGGTCACCACCTCGGCCACGTTGTGCATGATCAGCGAGCGTCGGGCCAGCGAGCCCAGGTACACGGTCTCCAGGTGGGCGAACAGGCCGTAGTCGCCCGCGATCTCAAGCACCGGTTCCCGCGGCGAGATGCTGTCGCCTTCGTGCAGCGCCCGCACCTCCAGTTGGTCCCAGCCGGGGATCCACTCTCCGTCCGGTCCCTCACGGCCCGAGCACAGCTTGAGCACCGCGATCGCCTCGTCGATACCGCCCAGAAGCGACTCGCGCTTCTGGAACACCTGCATGGTCACGTGGGGATGGTGGTCCTCAGCCTCCAGCAGCTCCGTGGTGTAGACGAAGTAGGCGTCCGAGTAGTAGCCCTCCCGGATCCGCTGCACGGGGAGCCGGAAGATCTCGGGGTCCAGGCGCTGGCGGGGCGGAGCCTTCGCCATGGCGCCCAGTCTATGGGCGCGGGTTTCAGCCGGTGATCGTGGCCGGGGTGGCGACCGTGTCGCCCCACGCATCGTCGATCGACACCGTGGCGCTGTCCCCGGACGACAGGCTGGATGAGGAGGCGAAGTTGCCGTTGGCGTCCGGCTTGAGGTCCTCGGTGGTGGTGGTGCCACCCGCGCGGGTGATCGTCACGTGAGCCGCCAGATCGTCGGTGGCGTCCATCCAGGGGCGGAATGTGCAGTCCAGGCAGTAGTGCTCGACGTTGTCCGGGCCGGTACCCGAGTAGCCGCGGGTCGGGTTGAGGAACGTGGCCCCGGTCGCCGCCGGGTCCTTGACCGTGTCCGGGAAGTCGACCGGCCCGATCGTGAACGTGACCGGATCGTCGTTCGGGTTCGGGCTGCCGTCGGCGTGGAACGGCGGCCGGGCGGTGTTTCGCACCGTGCGCTCGGCGATCTGGTGGGTCGGCCCGGCCGTGAACGCCAGGTGGCCGGTGGGGTCTAGCTTGAGCCCGGTAACGGTGATCCCGGTCCAGGGCATGACCCGGAACGGGTCCGAGACGCGTTGATAGTCCGCGGTCTGGCCGCCCTGGCGCATCTTTCCGTGGACGACGAATCGATACGTGCCCACTGGGGTGGCCTGGTAGGTCTGGCCGTGGGGATCGATCAGCGGGAACCGAGAAACGAACGCTTCGAACGTGGCGGTCCATTTCCACACCTGACCGCCCAGGTGGTACAGGACCATGCCGCTGGCCATCGATTGGGGGTCGCTGCTCGAGGCCGGATAGTGGACGACCACCGGGATCTCGCCGCTCTGGTCGGCGAACGGGGTCCAGCTGGCGTGGGCTGGGTCACCGCAGCCGGCTGTACACCGCTCGATCTCCACGTACGGGTTGTCCGTGTAGTTGTTGCCGCCCACCCAGGTGAAGGTGGATGCGTCGAAGCGCTCGATGTCCTTGGGCTGGATAGTGTCCGCGGGCACCCCGGGGCCGTCGTCGGGGACCGTCTTGTCGTATGCGGCGACGCCGGCGCTGGCGGCCTCGCCGATGGCTTGCACCTTGGCGTCCTCATGGCGCTGGTCGACCACCTCCTTGGCCACCATCGAGGCCCAGCCGGGACTGGCCTTGCCAGGCTCGGTCTGGGAATCCAGGGCTCCGCGCGCAGTCCCGTCGCCCTTCAGCTCGTGACCCATCTGGGTCAGCCGGGTGGCGTAGTAGTCGCTCGAGTGCGGGCCCCAGCCGGTCAGTGCCTTGCGGTAGTGGTCGCGGTCCATGTACTCGCGGTAGGAGGCGATGTAGCCGTTGTAGTCGTTGGCCATGGCGATCGTGACCGTCAGCTTGTAGCCATACCGCCGGGCATAGCTCGGGCGCTGGCTGTGGCCGCCGTGCACGTCGTGCAGGCTGGTGTCGTCGTGGGTGAAGTTGCCGTAGATCTGTACGTTGTTGGCCGGCTCGGACTCGGCCTGGGCACCGCAGCCGATGTGTCTGCAGGTGGGGTCATCCCAGCCCGTGGCGTCGTTCAGTACCTGCGCCCGCATGTGCTCGATCAGCTTGTCCGACAGCTTGAACGTCTGATGCCACCACACGTCGTTCAACCGGCAGGTCCAGGTGCCGGAGCCCGAGCCGTCGCCCGCGTAGGTGCCATCCCCGTTCTTGGTGCACTGCTCCATGCCCTGCTCGTGGGGATCGGGCAGCGGATTGGTGGCGTCGTAGCCCAGGTACTCGTTGCCCGGGACCTTGTCGGTCCGGGTCTTGATGTTCCACGACTGCTCCACCCACTGCTCGCACGAGCAGATCGTGAACAGGATGTCCCCCATTCGGACCGCCTGCATGTGTACGCCCACCGTGTCCTCCAGACCGCCCGTTGAGGGGGCGGAGTAGTTGGCCGGCACCGGGATCCCTAGCGCGGTGAACGTGCTGGTGGACAGGCCCGGACTCAGCCCACCCAGCGTGGTCACCGGCTGCAGCGAGGTGCCCCACGGCATGTCCTGGCAGTTGGGCAGCCCCACCACCGGTAGCCGCGGATCGCCCTGGAAAGCGGCGTCGGTGCGGCACGAGGACACGCCGGGATAGGGATGGGAGATGGGCCCGCCGAACCAGCGATTGTCCATCGCCACCGGGAAGTGGGTCATCCAGGGGATGAACCGGTCGTGGTAAGAGGTGCCGCCGTAAGGCTGCGGGCTGATGTCCGGGTTGGGCTGCTGGGCGCGGATGCTGTTGACGTCGGCGATCACCGCGTCGGCGAGTTGGCGCGCCGCCCATTCCATCTGGTTGTACTGGGCGTGGTTGAACAGCTCTCGGTTGTGGATCGGATGCCAACGATCCTCCTCGACCTCGCTGGTCCCGATCGCGTTCTGGGTCATGATGGTGGTCCCACCCACGGCACGGTCGACCATCCGCTCCATCTCGGACGGGTACTCGCCCGAGATCAGGTTGTAGCCCATCAGGTCCTCGGGGTGCTGGCCGATGTTGATCAGCGTGGCCAGCGGCTGCGGGTTGGCTGGATCGTCGATGTTCTGGAAGTGGACCACGCTCAGGTCGTGGTCGGTGTGGGGACGCGGAAAGCCCGCCGGCGTTCCGTCGTCGGCGGTGGTCGGACCCATCGGGTTCTTCTGGAAGGCGTCGAAGTGGCTGACCGTGGCGCTCACCCGCACGCCGTGCAGGTGGGCCATGGCCTGCTCGACGGCCGCGGCGTTTTGGTGCGCGTAGTAGTCGAAGAAGCGGAAGTCGAACACATCCTGGAAGGACCACACGCCCCAGTCGAACGACGAGTAGGAGGGCGATGAATGGTTGTGAGTGACCGACATGATCAGGTTGCTCGTCCCGATGGCTCCATGTGTGTCGGCCTCCAGCAGCTGGGCCGTGCGCCGCCACAGCGCATCCTGCGGGATGTAGTGATCGTCTGACACCAGCGCGATGTAGGAGCCGTCGGCCTTGACCACTAGCGCGCGTACGCTCTCCCGGGCCTGTACTCCGTATGAGGCCTGATTCTTGACCTGCTGGGCATGCGGGTCCGCGGGGCCGTAGCCCTGGTCCCGGGTGGTGGCGTACTGCCCGGCCGAGTTGCCCACGTGGTAAGTGCCGTCGAGCACGGCGACTCCGGCCTGGACGGGGCCGTCGGCCTGAGCCACCGGCGCCGCCAGCAGCACAGAGGCTCCCGCCGCGGCCAGGGCACCAATCAGATTGCGCCGCATTCCTCTCATCTCGTCTCCCGCGCGCGGCGATCGTACGCCAGCCATGGCGCATTACAAGACCGGACTAGCCGAATCTCAGCCCAGCAGATCCCGCGCGATGTCGGCGTAGAAGCCGGACGCGAAGCCCAGGTCACGGACGTCGATCCGCTCGTCGGCGTTGTGGACCAGCGGCGCGGCCTCGAACAAGCTCATGTAGCGCTGGGGAAAGAAGCCGTAGGCCACGCAGTCCGGGAAGGCGTCGCGAAACCATCGTGAGTCAGAGAACCCCGGCAGGAGCACGGGGACCGTGTCGGTGCCCGGGTGAGCCGACTCAACCCAGCCCTCGATCGCGTCCATCAGCGGCGTCGCGGCCGGAGACTGGTTGCCCACCACGGTCTCGGTGAACTCGAGCTCCAGCTCATCCCCTACCGCGCCTAGCACCCGCTGGATCCGCCGCCGGGCCGCGTCCTCGCCCAGGCCCGGGGGGACCCGGCAGTCGACCTTGAGCTCGGCCCGCGACGGGATCACGTTGACCTTGTCCGAGGCGTGGACCATGGTCGGCGAGAGCGTCACTCCCATCATCGGCTCGGCCACG